>JAJFJN010000014.1 GCA_021773975.1 Gammaproteobacteria bacterium
CCTACTGCGGAAAAGCCATTTCGGCCAGATTTTCCGATCAAATTCGTTAAATATGCCCAATATTCGCCTCATTTGATCAAAAAATCTGACTCAAAATGGCTTTCCCTCGCTACGGTTTCTATTCTCGGACAGCCTCCTAGCGGCTCTGTAGAATCCTGTCTCCATCTATAAATATCCCATAAAGAACAGCAACCCTTACGTTTCAGCGTCCTGCACGCACGTCCAACTGCCCTTCCTATCTTCACTATTGATCTGCTAGAGACTGCTCTGTAGTGTTGATAATACAGAGACTGCGACATTTAACCGCATTCCCATGATGGAAGTATCCTTTTAGTATTCTGTCTGAGTTGGCAGGAGCCTTGCACTACGTGCTATTTGATGACAGCTTTAATTGCACTGGTGAAAAACCTGGTGATGGTACAGATGTCTCTCTTCCCTTTAGCCTACATCTAATTTTTCTGATTTATCCAGCAAGCAGGTACATATGATAGATATGCCCATTCATAGAGCAATGCTCAGCGTTCTATTTGGAGTGCTGTTGGTAAGTAATCTCTCCGCATCCCAGACATATTGGTTGTCGGATATAGCACCCACCAAGGAAGAGGCGAGGAAAATGAGATCCTCGCATGGTGGCATGGTCATAAGAGGCAAGCGGGGTTACTCCAAAAAGCTCTGGCTGCGAAAGGGAGAGAGTATTGCTGATTCAACCTATGTTGAACAAAGTGAGATGTCTCTTCTTTTGGTCGATCCAAAAGCATCACAAAGTAAAATGGCCTTTAGTAATAAAGGGTATGCCGATATCACCTATAAGATGAAAAATGAGGGATATTACAACCTGTTCATGACTGACAGGCAGATTGACGGAGGCGTGCTGCAGGAGAGCGTACTTAAAAATGAGTCGCTTAATCATAGCTGCAGAAATGGCCATGACCATGTTAAAGATATGGTGCCACCGCTCTATTTTGATGGAACCTCTTTTGACATTATTAGAGAGCGGCTCCCCAGAGAATCATTTCACCTGCGCATGGGCTCAGGCGACATTATCAGTTACAAGGTGATGCTCAATGGTAAACCGGTGAGCGGTGCTGCCGTGACCATGTCCACCCAAAAGGGCTGGGCCAAGACCCTAAAAACAGATTCAGAAGGCAGAGCTGCCTTTGAGATGATTCGTGACTACTACCCGCCATGGCATGAGTTTAAAAAGCGCAATATGGAGAGCTTTCTGATCATCGCTGAATATGAGAGTGATGAAAACGGTATGTATCAAGGAGAGCACTATGATGGCATTCATTACAAGGCAACCGCCGCAGGCAACTATTACCCTTCAACCCGAGACTATAAGTCATATGCTTATGGACTATTGATTGGATTGATTGGACTAATGGCATCAGTATTCTTCATCTATTTCCACAGAAAAAGACGTGCCAATCAGTATCAGGAGAAGCGTCTTGCGTAATAAGATTAGTAATTATTTGAACAATGGTGATCTAAGGCGCTTTAGGTTTTGGCTCCAACTATCCCTGTTTATCCTCTTCGTCTATGGGGGCTATGCGGCTATAAATATAGGTGACAACCTGCCTACCTTCTCCTGCACATATGTTGATGGTAAACCAGGCACCTGTTTTCTGGTGCCGTTGCAACATCGGATGGTGACAACGCCTGAGAAGCTTTTTAGTTATGCAGGCATGGCGATACTCACTGGGCTTTTCTATTTTACTCTCTGGTTCTTGGTCTTCAACAAAGCCTGGTGTGGTTATGCCTGCCCCTTAGGAACCGTTCAAGACTGGATCACAGCACTGAGAAAAAAATTGGGCATGCAGTATGTCACCTATAGCTGGGGTCAATTCAAGGTGCTTAAAAAGATCAAGTACATTTTTCTTTTATTACTGATCTTTATTCCAATGGGCATTGGTTCAGGGATGTTTTCCCATGATATGGGGGTTCCGTTTTGTATGATTTGTCCTGCACGGACAATCCTCCCCATGTTTTCTGGTGACTTCTCTCAACTAACCATTGATTTCTCCTCCAAGACAAAAATGATTATGACATCCCTGGGGATGTTGATAACCGGTATTTTCCTGGTGGGTGCCTTTGTCAAAAAACGATTCTTCTGCTTCTTTTGTCCCATGAGCGCATTCCATTATCTGCTCTCAAAACCAGCGCTGCTCAAATTGAAAAAGGACGGTTCAAAGTGCACCAAGTGTGGTGACTGTTACAGCGTCTGTGATATGCAGATAAAAGAGATCGCCGATAATATTGATGATCGAAACATCCTCCAGGATGACTGCATCATGTGTTTTAAGTGTGTGGCGGCCTGCCCAGAAGAGGGGGCTTTAGAAGTCGATTTTATGGGGCAGCCTGTTTTTGAAGCAACCGTGCAGGGGTACATCAAGCGTATGGAAAAGGCCAATAAAAATGGGTAATGAAATAGAGATAGAAGAGAAGAAGGTGCCTTTTAACCGTACCCCTCAGGCGATTGAAGCCGAAAGAATGTTGCGTCGCATCAAGGATGATTTTCAAGATAACCCAGCTGCGATGGATTATTTCTATGACCTCTATGAGCAGGTCTACTGCAAAGGCCAGTCCCTACATGAAAAAGAGAAGATTGTTGGCACCATGTGTGTTCAGGTGCCGGAAGAGCTGATCTATGCGGCCGGTGGTGTGCCGGTGCGACTGTGCAATGGTTTCTATACCGATGATCAGGTGGGCGCGGAATTTATGCCTGCTAAATCCTGTTCTCTGGTTAAGGCCACGCTTGGAATGTTGGATAAGCGATCCACACTGCCCTTTGTGGATAAGATAGAGAATATTATTCTGCCAGCAACCTGCGATCAAAAGCGTAAGGCAGGCAGCATGATTGGTGAGATGGGCTATGAGGTCTATAACATGGAGGTGCCTCCCGTCAAAGAGAGTGAAGAGGCTCGCCTCTACTGGCGGCGCTCTGTTCATAACTTTGCGGTATCACTGAAAGGAATTACAGGCAAAAAGATTACCAAGGCCAGCCTTAAAGAGGCGTTGGCAAAAGTGGCCGCAGCACAAAAAGCCTATAGAACACTGCATAATTTAAGAAAAGAGTCTCCATCCATCTTCCTTGGCAAAGATGCATTTATGGTAACCAATGCCTATTTCTTCGATAAGATCGAGAATTGGACGGCGGCGGTAAATAAATTAAATGCTGAGCTTGAGCAGCGCATAGAGGAGAAGATTACAGCGGCACAACGTCGTGCGCCGCGCATACTCTTCACCGGCTCACCGGCTATCTTTCCTAATCTAAAACTGCCGGTGCTGACTGAAGAGTCAGGCGGTGTGATTGTGGCAGATGAGACCTGCTCATCCAACCGCATGCTCTATGACATGGTGGCGGTGGATGAATATAACACCGAGAACATGGTTGCCAGCATTGCAGATAACTATCTGAAGCCCTGCACCTGCCCAATCTTTACCAAGAATGATGATCGGATACGCAAGCTGATCAATATGGCCAAGGATTTTGCGGTTGATGGCGTGGTCTATCAATCCTTCTCAGGTTGCCAGGTCTATCAGATGGAACACAGCAGCATTGCTAAGGCGCTCAAGGCTGAGGGTGTCCCCATGCTGTTTGTAGAATCAGATTACAGCCCAGATGATATGGGTCAGCTCTCTACCCGAATAGAGGCATTTATTGAGTCACTGAAGGCCAAGCGGAGAAGAAAGCGATGAGCTGTTTTGCAGGTATTGATATCGGATCAACAGCAATCAAGATTGCATTGATCGATGAAGATAAAAACATCATCGCTACCAAGGTGACCTCAACCGGTAGCCATTTTCGAAAAAATTCTATCGAAGCCTTGCATGGACTTCTCTCAGAGAATGGGCTGGCTATTGATGATCTGGCCTATATGGTTTCGACTGGTTACGGCAGAAAGTTGTTAAAAGAGGCAGATGAATCAGTCAGTGAAATCACTGCCAATGCTATTGGTGCACTGGAGGCTGGGCGCAAATACGGTGAGATCAGAACCATCATCAATATCGGTGGGCAGGATACCAAAGCGATACAGATCGATGACTCGGGTACGGTCACAAATTTTGCAATGAATGACAAGTGTGCGGCAGGTACCGGAAAGTTTCTGGATGTGACGGCGAGGAATCTGGAGATTGAACTTGAGGAGCTGGGTGACTATCACTTCAATCTCAAAACTGCGCCACTACCGATCAATAGCACCTGTGTCGTATTTGCAGAATCAGAGATCATCGGCCTGCTGGCAGATGGGCATGGCAAAGAGGAGATTGTTGCTGGTATCCATTACTCCATAGCCAAGCGGACAATCCGACTGGCTAAACGTATAGGTCTGGAAGGGTTGGTTTACTTTGATGGCGGACCCGCACTGAATAAAGGGTTGGTTGCCAGCATGGAAGATGAGCTGGGACAGAAGCTGGTGATACCGGAGTTTCCACAGCTAACGACGGCGCTGGGAGCCTCGGTACTGGCTTGTGAAGCCTACCTGGATGAGATGGAAACAGCTTGATCTATAGCGTCCAACTTAAGACCGGTCTGCACCATGCTTGAAATCGACCCAACAACAATGACCTTCACCCTGGCGATGGGTATGGGGCTTGCCTTTGGTCTGGGGCCTTGCAATATCTCGTGCCTGCCGTATCTTGGCCCCGTATTTCTTGCACGCGAAGGAGGGCTTCGTCACTCCTGGCGCACTATTGTCCCGTTCTCTATGGGACGATTGAGTGGCTACACCCTGCTTGGCCTATTTGCTGGCCTCACGGGACAAATAATAGATAACAGGCTGGATACCCCCTGGGTGCCTATGGTTCTGGGTGGCGCCACAGTGCTTGTTGGTCTATCGCTACTCTTCTCAAGCAAACCGATGAATGGTTGTTCCTCAGCACCAGTAAAAAACAGATGGGTTGCTAAACTTCACCCTGGATTAAATATTAAGCGGTTCCTGCCAGACGGGCTTTTTTTTATGGGCTTTGGCATGGCTCTGAATCCCTGCGCCCCCCTGAGCAAGGTCATACTGGCCGCATCTGCGACTACCAGTGCTGTAGCTGGATTCTCTTTGGGGCTTGGTTTTGGCCTGGGGGCTATCCTTGTCCCTGCTTTAGTCTTTGGTGTTGGAATGGCCTATGTTGGAAACCAGCTCAGAGCACAGATGGCAGAATGGCGCACCACCTTAGAAAGAACCAGTGCGGTTATGCTGATCGTTATGGGGTCGGGTGTCTTTATATTTTGATGGGTAGCTGTCTTCTCAGTATTCGACCTCACCCAATGGCTCTTTCACACACAGCGGTCATTTGTAATCAAGCTTGTAGGTTGGGGTGAACGTTTTTGTGACCCCCAACATGCCAGAGCAACAACTCACCTCCGAAAGCATATTTAAATCATCACCTACACGTTCATTTCAATTATCAAGCTCAATAAAATATTTACATTCATCGTCTTGATCTTGTTGATCTTCGCACCTCAGCCCCTACGTGCTGGGCCGCATCATGCTCGTTTTTTGATCTCTGAGAGTATGCCCCACCTAATACCTCTGGGGTAGCACCGGCAGGCCACTCAACTTTGATGCTGTTAGGCAGATTGATGGTACAAATGGAATAATCAGAAGAGGCAAGTTGTACTTTCTGAAAAAGTGCAGGCAGTGGTGCAGCATCATCCAAGGTGCCCATCTTTATGAGCCGATGTTTCCAGTCATAAAGTGCTTTGATCTTGAGTCCTTGTTGATCAGCATAGGTTTGCAGCGTCAGACCGGATTGCAACGCCGCAATAACATGCTTTTTCCAGCGCCGCTGGGTTTTGGTCAACTGCTTAGCATTCATTATGTAACCTCACTATTTATGGTGAGGTGATCATGAATGGTGCGAGGCTAAGGTTGTAGATGGCCACTATGGGGCGCTTACCTTGTTCTTGGATAGTATTGGATATCAGTGCATTTCAATAATTTTTTGCGTACAAAATATTCTGACTGGGATTAGGGCGATTGATGTCATGAGTTTAAGCGTCTAATCTCTAATATAGATAACTGTCATTACTCAAAATCACTTAAGAGGAGTTTTAAATATGGCGCGCTTATTACGGGTTCTTGTTGCATTACTGTTTTTCTTATTTTCCACGGTAGCATTTAGTGATAACGATAGTAGCGGTGAACCAGTTAATATTAATACAGCAAGTGTTGAAGCTTTAGCGGATGCGCTTCTAGGTGTTGACCGAGCCAAGGCTCAGGCGATTGTTGATTATAGAGAGAAACATGGGGTGTTTAAGTCAATTAATGCACTATATGGTGTTAAAGGGATTGGTGAGGTGATTGTTGAGGAAAACAGAGACAATATGAGCATAGGTAACGAGGGCGAATAGGGCCATAGGACGCAATAACTGAAAGGCATTATGCCTAATGAGGAAAGTATGAGGCCTTGCGTTTGGTTCCATTTTCCTTAGGAATGCTTCGCTGGACTATTGCTGCTTGGGAATTTGACATAACCAGGAAATCTAGAAACGGGGAGTCCGGCTCCAGTTTTGCGTAATCTAGGAATAGAGAAATGGCTGCTATCGCTGGACTAGAGCCAATTGCCGACGCTGCATTACTACCAATTAGGGGTTAGGATAGAACGGCTGCTTTTGGCCGGGCGCAGGCTGGTGCTGGTAGCTGTTCGGTAGATATTTGGTGGCACTTTCTGTCTATGCCTCAGATATGCCGAAAACCATTTTTCGCAGTTACTTGCTGCACTCATGATAGAGTAAATGCCCACTCATTTTTTAAGAGGAAGAGCACCATGGCCGTTGTAGCTAAATGGATGTGTGATCGAGATAACACTATGTTTGACACAAAAAAAGAGGCAGATATTTATGACCAGATGCTGGAACTGGCTGAGCAGTTTACAGCACTTTTGGAGAAACATATCCCCGGTATAGATGAAGCAAAAGCTGAAGACTTTGGCATTTTTTTAGCCCGTAATAAAGATACCGTTGTTCAGGCCTGTAAAGGTAAGCCTGAGTTATTGGCAGATATAGAAAATGCGCCTGAAGGGAATGTTACACCTTTAAAAACAAAGGCAAAGTAGTTATTGCTTTGGGTCGCATATTTGCGTTAAGTGCCAGTGCAAAATATGGGTTGGGGGCATGTTGCTTGATTTGCACAGCTTTGCAGGGGTCAGTATTGGTTGATATTTCTATAGCCTAACAGCAGAAATCAACTTCAAATATAGTGATTACGCTTGAGCTGTTTCTTTACAACCATCTTTCCACGCTCACCCACTGTATGGATCTGAAACACATTCTTTGCTAAGTCGATGCCAACAGTTGTAATCTTCATCTGGGTCGCCTCTTCTGGTTAGTGGTAATTCGTATTTCCACTTTGGCACTCAGATGCCGTTTTAGGAAGGGGCGACCATTCCATTAGCCTGGCTGGACAGCTGCCATTTACAAGCAACTCTATCGGTTAATCAAGCCCAAATCACTTTGCATCATATTCTCTTTAACTGCTCCCTGCAGGATGACTGCAGGGAGCGACAGGGGGTAATATTATATTTGCTAGTGCATCCGGCTCTTGCTGCTTTTATGTTGCTTGGACATACGCATGCCCTCGGAAAAAGCTTCATAACGGCCAAGCTGGTTTTCATCCAGAACAGTGCTGAGTTTTTTTACAGTCTCATCTTGTAGCGCTTTACGCTGCTCTGCCATTTTTTTGTAGAGTGCTTTCTTTGCCTCTTTTTGTTCCTGCATGATCTCTTCAACCTTTGCAACCTGATCCTTACGAAGATTGAGTACCTGAGTCATTTTCTCTGTATGTTGTTTCTGATATTTGGCTCTCTTCTCATCACTACCACTAGGTGGCATTGCCAGAACAGGTAGTGCCGATAGCAGTAACATGCACATGGTAATTTTTCTGATCATAGTGTTTTCCTTTAGGTTTTGGCTGGGGATAGGCCCCCATGATTGTGTAAATCTATGAATTTTCTGGGCTAGGTTGAAGGTTAGACCTCAAAGAGAGGATGTCTGCCAATATGCCATAGACTACAGGCACCAACAGTAGCACCAGCAGTGTGGCCACGGCCAATCCAAAAACGATGGTGATGGCCATAGGTAACAGGAATTGAGCCTGAATGGATGTCTCAAACATCAATGGGGTAAGCCCACCAATGGTAGTCAGTGAGGTGAGCAGCACGGCTCGCAGACGGTCACGTGCTGCGCCTGTTGCTGCCTCCCGCATGGATTCACCAGCAGCCATCCGTTCATCTGCACGAGAGACCAGGATGATTGAATCATTAATGATAATTCCTGACAGCCCCAGCAGGCCTACCAAGCTAAGCATAGTCAGGCTCTGCCCCATGATCAGGTGACCTACTACCATCCCGATTGCGCCAAAAGGGATGATAATCATGACGATCAGTGGGCGTGAATAGCCACTGAATACCCAGGCCAGAATGATATAGATCAGTGCCAATGCAATGAGCCAGCCGCGTTGGAGATCAGAAAAACCAGCCTGCTGCTCGGCCAGGCCACCGGCTACTTTTAGGGTTACGCCATGGCGTTGCACAATGGCTTCCAGCCCCATCTCTTCCAACTTGTCTTGCGCCTCCATCAGCGTCAGCACCTTGCTGTCCAGATCTGCACCGACGGTAATATTGGTCTTACCATCCCGCCGCATAATCATTGAAAATGCGGACTTCTCATCCAGCTCGGCAATGTCGCGCAGGGGCACATAGGCTCCATTGGGTGCGGCAATACGCATTTCACGCAAGGCCTGCATGCCAACTGTGCTGTTCTCGCGCCGAATGCGTATAACAACCTCTTCGGAGTTGCGTGCAAACCGGCGTACAATCTGCCCCTCCAGCGCTTGCTGTACCTGGCTGGTTACATCATCGATGGCAAAACCCAACATCCTTCCACGCTGGGTAAGGTGGATGGCTACATCACGCTTCCCCCAAGGGAGGTTGTCGTTGACAGACTGCACACCCGGTATGGTTGAGAGCAGGTCCTGAATCTCCAGGGCAGCGCTCTTCAAGCTGTAGGCTTCATCTCCTTGCAGATGAATCTCCAGATCCTGTGGTGCCCCACCGTGACGGCGTACACCGACAGAGAAGCGTTCCATCCCAGGGATAGATGGCAGCATGCGTTTCCATTGCGCCATAATCTCACGGGTACGGACAGTCCGCTCCTCTGAAGATGTCAGTTGTACATCCAGCTGAGCCAGGTGGTCACCTGAAGAGAAGCCCAGCTTTCCCAACCAGGCAAAGGTGACATGAACCAGCGCATGCTCTTCACCCAACTTCTGTTCTGCTCGGTAGAGACTCGCTTCAATCAACTCTAATGCCTTCAACGTCTCTTCACGTGAGGTGCCTGCCTGCATGGTAATGCCGGCAGAGATATACTCCGCCTCCGGTGAGGGAAAGAAATTGAAGCGCAGCTTTCCGCTCATTACCATGGAGGCGGCGAGCAGAAGCAGAGAGATAACCACCGCCAGCGTGGCGTAGCGCCAGCTAATGACAAATTCAACGATAGGGCCAAAGATGTGGTCTCTGAAATGGTTGAACTTCTGATCAAAAAAACGGCGAAAACGGCTGGGACTCCCGTAGTGGGAAAGGGCGTGGCGCAGATGTGCCGGCAGGATAAAGAAACACTCAATAAGACTTGCAGCAAGCGCAGCAGTAACTACCAGTGGCAGAGCCTGCAGCATGTCACCCACACGGCCAGACATAAAGAAGGTGGGCAGAAAGGCGACAATGGTGGTCAGTGTGGCCGCCATCACAGGTCCCGACATGCGCAAGACTCCCTGTTCTGCCGCCTGTTCAATAGGTAGACCACCCTTGTGTAGCGTTGCAGTGTGTTCACCCACGACGATGGCATCGTCAACAATGATGCCAAGCGCCAGCATTAGCGCAAACAGGGAGAACATGTTGATGCTTTGACCTGTCATCCACATAACAGCAAAGGTTGCCATCAGCGCCACAGGTATGCCGAAGGCAACCCAGAAGGCAATGCGGGCACTGAGAAAGATAAACAGCACGACGACGACAATGGCAAGCCCTTGCAGGCCATTCTTGAATAGTAGATTTATACGTTCCTGTAGATAGTTGGCACGCACATCAAATAGCTCAACCTTGAGATCGGGTGGCAGGCGCTTGCTGACATGCTCGATATAGCTATGCAGGATGCGGTTGGTCTTCAGGGTATCGGCTGCGGGTGTCCGCTGGATCTCCAGCCGGATAGCGGGCTCACCCCGATGAAGACCACGAACCTGGTCTGGATCAAAGATATCCTCCACCTCTGCTACGTGATGAAGCGCCAAATGCTCACCGCTCTTGCCGGTGCGCAGGACAATCTTACTGATCTCATCTGTGGTATCAGCACGCCCGGCTCCGTGGACAGATCGATCCAATCCGCCGCGCAGATTACCCGCTGGGCGATCCCGGGTTTCGCGTTTGATGGCTGAGGCAACATCATCCATGGTCAGGTGATGGCGAGCCAGCCTACGCTCTGGAACGGTTACACGGATCTCTTCATCACGTGTTCCGGTCATCAGCACCCGATCGATACCGGCATCCAACAGGCCATCACGGATGCGCACGGCATGGCCTTTTAGCTCACCCTCTGAATAGGGTCCAGTGATCAAGATCTTGGCTACGCGTTCAAACCCCCGCACTGCATGAACCTCTGGGCGTTCTGCACCCTCCGGCAGGGTAGTGACACTATCAACTGCCTTTTGTACCTCTATTGTCAGTTGATCCACATCCATGCCGCGCCGAAACTGAGCGGCCATGTAGGCGCTTCCTTCACGGGCTTGCCCCATGAGGTTGTCAACGCCATCCAGATAGCGCAAAGCGGGCTCAAGATTGCGGATGACCGCCTTATCCATGTCAGAAGCACTTGCCCCAGGCCAGTCAACACGCACTGAAACACGCGGGTTTTCCCGTGTTGGCAACAGCTGGGTATTGAGCATATCCAGCGCGATATAGCCGCCAATCAACAAGATGACCATCAGCAGATTGGCTGCCGTGCGATGCTGAGTAAAAAAACGGATAGGTGCCGAAAGGGCTGGAAAACGAGGAGTCTCTCCTGTCTCACTCATTGTGCTATCACCTTCACTTTCATACCGGGCTTGGCATTCGGCAGGTGGTTGGCAAGTACCTGCTCTCCCTCGTTGAGGCCGCTGGAGATCAGCACCTCACCTTTTTCCCAGGTCAGTGGTTCTACCTGGCGAGGAACCAGCTTGTCATCCTTGATTAGAAAAACCTGATCCTGATCATAGAGAGCACTTTCTGGTACTCGCGCTATGTGATCAATGCTGTTGCCGGAAAGCATCACATCTACAAAGGAACCGATGGGCAGCTGATTCTTTAGCACTTCATCTTCTCCTAATCCGGCATAGAGGATGATGGAACCACTCTCTTTGGTAACCTCTGCAGCTACCCGTTTCACCTTGCCATTGAAAATCCGCTGTGTTCGACCGGAGCGCCAGGTGATATGTACAGGCAGGCCAGAAATGACTTCGCCGGAAGCTAACAGATCACCGTATTGATCTTCTGATAGGGTAAAACGCACCTCAAAATCTCCACCTGAGGCCAAGGTTGCCAGCTTGTTTGATGAGGTAATGTATTGGCCAGTTTCAGCGTTGACTGACAAGACATGGGCATCAAAGGGTGCAACAAAACGACTATCTGTTAATGCCCGGTTTGCCCTCTGTAGTACCCATTGCTGGCGTTTTTCTGCGGCGTTCTGTTGTTGTAGTCGAGCACGATTGATCTTGATATTACTTTGCCGTTGCTGCAATGCAAATTCTCGCTGGGAAACGAGTACAGTGGCCCCATCCAGTATTTTTTGCGATGCAGAGTTGCTCTTAAATAGCCTCTGCATACGTTTTAGCTCATTTTGTGCTGGCTTTAGCTGACGATGTGCCTGCTCCAGACCATGCTCTTCAAGCATTATCTGAGCACCTATCTCCTTCTGTTTGGCCTGTATCTCTGAAAGGGTGGCCTGTGCCTCCTCCAGCGCTGCACGGTAGGGAAATTCATCAACCGCAGTCAACAGATCTCTTTTCTTAATTATCGACCCTTCACGTAACTCTGGGCTGACATGAACAAGCCGCCCTGGAACGGGAATATGCACTGCTACCCTATGGCTGGTGACAATCTCTCCATAAAGGTTCCATTTTGGTTGGTATGCCGCCAGGTGGATGGTGTGTGCCTTTACCGCCGGCTGTTTATTGCGCCCTTTGGTCTTTGGTGGGCCAGCACGCCCGTAGCGTGGCCCCGCGGGTCCCTTGAGTCTTGAAGAGGCTGCTACTGATGTTGGCTTGCTGCCATGTGATTTCCCTGTGCTCCCTGCTGTGCTCATGATGCCCTGATATCCAGCTATGCCAAGGATGAGAAAGAGTATAGGCAGGATTGCCACGAGATATTTTTGTGTGCGTGGGCGCTTGTGCTTGTTATGAGTTTCTTTTGAAACAGGATCCTGCATGATTTTCAGTTACCGTTGCATGATGTGCTGGTTAGGGAATAACCAGCCGCAGGCAAAAAAGGGTGGGTACATCTTCTGCACCCACCCATTGCTGACTCAAGAGGCTGAGTCACCTGATTTTAATTACAGGAAGCTGTACTTGATGCCAATATTGACGGAACGAGGTTCACCGGGTGAGTAGCTTCTGCCACTGCGGCTGCTATAGGAGACACCTTCTCCATATTTCTCATCTGTCAGATTGCGCATCTGTCCCCATACTGACCACACACCGGTGTCATAGTTGGCCTTAAGGTGGAACAGATCAGGACGGTGAATAGGTTACCCTTGCGTTGACGTGATGCAGCGGTGATGAACTAAGATCATTGCCGCTGTAGTTGGTGCCAGCATCAACAAAATCGGTGTATTCGTGATCCGCATAGGTGTAGGTGGCATCAAATCGCAGATTATCCAGTGGTGCAAAATGGAATGCGGCTTCCAGGCCCTTTCCTCGTACTTCGCCGGCATTGACATAGACTCGGTTAGCGCCGCCACGATCTACTCCGACCACCATATCTTCGATCTCGGTGTGATAGAGGGTCATGTCATAACCAAGCATTCCATCGGTAGTGGCACCACGTAAGCCGATGGAGTAGTTCTCTGCAGTTTCCGGGTCGAGGTCTGGATCGGCGTTATAGCTGTTCCATTTTCCTCTGGCAAAATAAGCCGTGCTGGCGAACAGTCTTGACCGGCTTGGTGCCATGAAACCCTCACCATAGCCAAACCACAAACTATTGTTTTCGTTGAGCGCTAAGCTAATCCCCGCCTTCTTGCTTACATTGGTATATTTTGACTCTAGCGTGCCTTTGGTTCCAAATTTGTCTTCGCCTTTATAATCAATATGATCGTAGCGTGCGCCCAGTGTTACCTCAGCCCAATCAACGGGTGAGAACTGAACCTGTGTGAAGGGAGATACGACTTCAGCCAAAAGATCCCACTCTTTTTCTACTGCACCCGGAGTTGTACTGACATCCGATGTCCATGCCTTGCTTGTTTCGTTTACGTCACTGTGTTGTATGTCGGCACCGACTATCAACTTTGACATCATAGGATCAAACTTCCAATGTGACTCGAGTGCTAGGTTATGATCCATATATTCATCATCGACAAAACCACTCTTATAGGAGAGTGCGGTTGGCCCATCAGTTTCAGTTTTTCGCGCTGAATAGGAGATTTTGGTGCTTAGTTTATCGCTGAACTGATGCTCATAAATCCCTGATAGCGTGGTGAACTGAGTATCTTCATAGGCATCGTAGACATCTGCTTGCCTCCAGCTTTCATCATACTCAGCTTCTGAAATTGATCCTGGTTGCTGAATACGCTTGTCCTGGTATTCGCCTCGCAGTGTCAGTTTGGTTTTTTGGGAAAATGTCCATACACCCTTGGCACTAAAGGCCTTCTCTTCTCTTTTGGTACGATCACGCCAGCCATCCACTGTTAGGAAATTAGCATCAGCCTTATAGCCAAAAATGCCCTGTGTATCCCCAATGGAAGCCCCTGTCCTGTAACGTTCCCAAGACCCGGCTTCGGCCCAGACATTAATTTCTTTCTCTGGTGGTGCTTTAGTGATGATATTGATGACACCACCAATTGCTTAACTGCCAAAGAGTGCAGATGCTGGTCCCTTGGTGACCTCAACTCGCTCGATATCCCACGAATTGACCTCATTGATTGATCGGTTAAAGCCCTTACCAAAGGGACGCATCATCACTCCATCCCGCAGGTTGACTGTGTAGTTTCTACCGCCGAACGCCCATCTGAGGTTTCGCCCCATACTGTTGCCAGGTATCCGTGACAAAAGCTCCTTATTTGCATCGATAAACTTTACTCTGTCAATTTCATCCTGACCGATTACGGAGATGGCATTGGGGGTGTTCAATAACCGTTCCTCTGAACGTGAACCTGACACGACAATTGTATCGAGGGAGCTGGCACTCTCTTTGGCCAGAACGGGGGATGTTGCAGCCGCAATAGCAGATATTGCCAGGATGGATGTTCTGGATTTCCAGTTTTTTATCGGTTTCACTTTAAATACCTATATTTGCTTTTAATAAATGCAGTTGTATATATTTCTATACCAAGAACAGCTATAGCCTCTTCCATATCTTCTGAAGAAGTGCCTTCCAGGGTTGTAAACAGATAGAGATGAACAACTGCTGGCTTTTGGTGGAAACAGGGTATGGCAGGTGCCTGTATAAGATCAGTCTAAACTTAAGCTAATATAGGTGGTGGCCGCCTTTCATAATCGCAGTGATAATACTTACAGTTATAAAGGTTGAAAATGTGGTTAATTGTCGCGTGGCATTTTGCCGCAGAATGTAGACTGTAATTATGTATAGTTATATATGAACTTTAGTTTGATGCAAGTGAAAGTTGTATTTAAAAAAAGCGATATAGCCGGTGTTAAATTATGTTTAATCAAGAAAAGCTAACCACTGTTTTGCACTGTTAGCTGTCTTGCTATATTTTTCGGCTTGTTTAAATGCGGTACGGGCTTTATCCAGTGAATGAGTCTCGTGCCGTACAATGCCCAGTAGCATCCAGGCCTGCCCGGTGTTGGCGCTATCCAGCTTTCCATCGCGGATAATCGTATTGAGTGTTTTACCAGCCTCTTCCCAGCGTTGTGATTCCATGTAGAGTTGTGCGAGGCGCAAACCCAGTTGTGGGTTCCGCAATAGGGCCTTGGCTTTTTCCAGGGCTGCCACGGCTTTATCGGTCTCCCGTGCCAGCAGCCAGGCATTGGCGGCATGTTCCCAATTCTTTTCTGTCTTATTGATATCTCCACGCTTCATCTCGTTCTCAATTATGGTTGCGGCTTTATAGGGGGCATTGAGATGCAGATAGAGCTGGGCAAGGTTGAGTAGTTCCTGTTCTGTTTTAATATGACCACGCAGATAGGCTAGCTCCATAGTGGTAAGCGCATCACTGTATTTATCTTCAGTTAACTGAATGCCTGCGAGTTGCCGCCAGTAGTTTGGGCGGTCTGGAAAATGTTGCAACATGGTGTGCAGAAGGGTGGTGCATTGTTCGTAATGTTTTAGTTCGCTATAGGCTCCCAATAGGCTTTGATACCAGCTCTCCTTTGGCTCTTCAGTCATCGTGATGGCTTGGTTCAATGGTGCAATGGCTTGTTTAAAATGCCCCAACTGTAGATGGGCAGTTGCTAGCATGATGTAGGCTTCTGCTTGCGGACTATCTACTTGGGTAAACCAGGTGTTTAGTAAATTGATGGCTTCAGTGAAGCCTTCTGTTGCCATATAAAGCCGTATCAGATCGTAGTAAATCTGTTGCTGGGGTTCAGGTGGGAGTGCATTAAGTTCAACACTGCGTTTAAGGGGCGGTATGGCTGAACTGTAATCCTCTTGTGAAATATAGGCATGAGAAAGTGTTTGCAGCACGATGGCTTGCTCATAGGGTTTTTTCTCTAGTTTGGCTAGCAGTGTTTTTAGATTGTTGATTGCCTTGGTTACGCTGGCTGTGCCAAAGGACGCTTGTGCGGCCATCAGTACTTTATAGGTCTGCTGGGAGAGTGCTTTTTTTTCAGCAGCATCGACTATGGTGACAATGCCCCACAATAATGCCATTAATAATCCTACGGCAGGTTTGTTCATTAGCGTGATTTATTGAGTGTAAAATTTATGATCTGATCTGCTCGCGTGGCTACGGGCTTGCCATCACTGATTCTAGGTTTAAAGCGCCATTTTAGGATGGCTTGCAGTGCGGCTCTGTCAAAGATGCCTTTGGGTTTGGCATCGACTACCACTGCATCCTGCACGGTTCCTTGTGCGGTGATGATGAATGAAACCTTCACCCAGCCTTCGATCTTTTTGCGTTCTGCCCGATAGGGGTAGCGTGGTGGTATGCGGGAGAGCACCATAAATTCACGATCGGGTGATCCTTGTCGTACTGAACCAATATAAGGCCCATCAAAATGCATGGCTGATTGGCTCAACTCTGGCATGGCCATAGCAATATCAGGCGCTCTTACAGTGGGCTTGTTTATGGCGAGTTCTAGTTCAGGTATCTGAGGCGGCGGTGACTCAGGGGGCGGAGGCTCTTCAGGCTTTTCGCGCTGCTTGAGGCGGGTTTCGGATGGCTGCTTTAGGCGTACGAACTCCATCACAGGGCGCTGAGCTTTCATTACTATTCTACTATCATCCTGAACCACCATTAGCTGCATGAGCCATAGCAGTGCCAGGGCGATGATGATACCCCCTATACCTGAAAAGATAAGCCTAAAAAGGTAGGAAATGGAATGCATTACTGGGCTTCAGCTGCTATGGCAACGTTGGTGATGCCGGCGAGTCGCACTTGATCCATCACCCGTACCAGCGGGCCGATTTGGGCATTTTTGTCCCCTTGTATGACTACCGCACTCTCGGGGAACTCTGCTCGAAGCCGCTCGATATTGGCGCGTACGGCGCGTATATCTACGGCTCGGCTATCGATCCAGATCTCACCGTTGGGGCGTATGGCGATTAGGATATTGGCGGACTCCTGCTGCTGAGCTGTATTGGCGTTGGGGCGATTGATCTCTACTCCTGATTCTTTGACAAAGGAGGTCGTCACTACGAAGAAGATCAGCATAATGAAGACCACATCCAGCATCGGAGTCAGGTTGACCTCGGACTCGGCACTGCTGTTATTGTGTGTACGATGTCGGCGCATTACTGTTCCTTTATCCAGCTAAATAAGTACGAGGTGGTGTGTAAGTTTTTCCACCCGGCGTTCTAGCTTTCGTTGTAGGGTGGCGTTGAAATAGAGTCCAGGCAGTGCCACTATCATGCCGGCCATGGTGGGTATGATGGCTTGATGAATGCCAGATGCCATGGCGCGCGCATTGCCCGTACCCAGTATGGCCATCACATCAAATACCCCCATCATGCCCGTGACCGTGCCAAGCAGCCCTAGCATTGGGCAGAGGGCGATTAGTATTTTGATGAGTAACATACCTCGGTTTAGGCTGACCTTGGTTTCAGAGATCATTGCCTCGCGAATCTGTACAGCACACCATGAGCTTTGGTCAGAGCGATTTTTCCATTGACTGACCAAGCAGGCCATCTTGTGTGGAAAATCGAGTTGAAAATACCAGTAGCGCTCAATGATGATTGCACCAAGGATGAAAGCGGTACCTCCGATCGGCCATAGTACCGGGCCACCGGTTTCAAGAAACCGCAGCATGCCATCCAGCTGCTCATACATTGGCGGTTTCCCGATTGGCAGCAACCAGCCCTAATGTTTGCTCATCCAGTATCTGTACCAGTGCCTGACTGCGGCTGGTGACCAGTGTATGCATAAACAGTAGGGGGATAGCGACAATGAGGCCAAGAGCGGTGGTAACCAAGGCTTGTGAGATACCATCTGCCATCATCTTAGGGTCACCAGTGCCGAACAGGGTGATTGCCTGAAAGGTGGCGATCATGCCGACTACTGTGCCGAGCAGTCCCAGTAGGGGTGCAACGGCAGCCAGTAGTTTTACCAGCCCTTCGCCTTGGGTTAGACGAGGTAGTTCTCGTAGAATAGCCTCATCGATCTGTAGCTCTAGATTACCGGGATCTGTATCGCTGTTCTCGGCAGCAACCGTCAGGATTCGTCCCAGAGGATTTTGTGGTGATGGTGTTGCTGGGTTGCTTAGCTGATTGCGTATAGCTCGCCCCGTGAGTGCCAGATAAGACAGCCGTACAATGACAATGAGTAGGCCAAGAAGGCCTAAAGAGAGGATGACATAACCTACAATGCCGCCTTGGTTGATTCTCTCCAGCAGGTCAGGGGTTTCAACCAGCAGACCAAGTAGCACGCCTCGGGTAGGGTCTACAGCAAGCCTGCCTTCATTTTGGCCACCTATTCCTAGTGAGTTGCCAGACTGACTGGGCTGTCGTGCTAATACTACAAATCGGTTGGTTTCTGTCTGGTAGTTGAGATAGCGCCCCTGTGCCAGTGCGTTGAATAGGCCGACACGAATGACCTCCTGTGTAGTGGCTTCTCCATTGGTATCGATTACGGTGGTGGGAAAGCGTACGACCCGGCCTGATTCTACGGTCTCTTGCTGTAGCAGATACCATAGCTGTTCCAGCTCAGTAATATCAGGGAGTTTTTTGCTCTCTCCAAGTGTGCGCAGCCATTCCGTACGGTCAGGGTACTGGGCTGATACCAGCGATTCATTGACCAGTGCTGCAATATCCTTGGCTGATTGACGTACCGTGCCAAAGACCTCACCGAGATCACCGGTCTGGCGTTTCAGCTCGGTCTCCAGCTCCGATAGCGCTTTTTCGTTGTTATCAAAATTGCTTCGCAGTTGTGTGCTGTGTTTGCGTGCAGTGGCTAGACGAGCCTTAACTTCTGCCAGTAGTTTTTTTTGATTGCTGTGAGCTGTTAAAAAGCGCTGTTCGCGTTCTTTTCGGGTGACCGACTCCTGCTGTTGGGTTTTTTGAATCTGCTCCAGTAGCTGGTCAAGATGGTTGGCTGGCTTGGCACAGAGCAGAGCAGGCCAGCTGATGGCAATTGCCAGTAGCAAGATGAAGCGGATCATGGTGCTACCCCCTGAGGTACTGGCACGGGTAGATAGAGCAGGTCAGGAGCTGATTGTTTGCGGGCGATGCGTAACCCTTTGCGGATGGGTAGATTGTAATCGTTGGATAGTTTTTGCCAGCCACCTTTGGTGGTATTCCACTCACCTACCTCTTGTCGATCCAGTGTTTGATAATAGAGACCGACTCGACCAATGCGCAGAAAATCCACGGTTCGGCTGTTAGTGCCTGCTTTGAGTTCACCTCGGTAGGCCTCGATAGTGCGGCCATATTCCATCTCTATCTGATAGGCCTCCAGCACTCGACGGTATTTCTCGCCAATGCTCACATCAGCCCGATCCATCAGCCCTAGAAGTTGAGTCACTCGTAGTTGTCTCTCTTCGGGCAGAAAGGGGTGATCAATGGCTATAAATTCTTGCAATGAGGCTACCATGCGCAGCACCAGTGGAATGATCTCCCGCTGGGTTGCCTCCAGGCTGTCCATTTGTCTCTGAATAGAACGCTTTTCACTCTCTTGGTTGTTTACCAGTCGTTGTAGTTGGGCGTTGTAGGTCGTAAGCACCTCAAGCTCACGGCTCAGTTGCTGGTACGCTTCCAGCATTACATGAGTTTTATCGTTCAGCCCTTCAATGCGAGTCTGGGTTTTGGCTTCCTGCTGGTTACTGTGGATGCTGGTATTGATGGATGCCTTTAATGGATCTTCCACAGCATTTGCAGTAATGCTAAATGTCATTATCAGCATGGCGGCTGCTAGGCTTCGACATGGGTGGTAGTGACATACTGTTCCAAATGATTTGTTCAATTTGATTACTCCTGGCAACCCAGCTGAGCTGTCTTGGGTTGATTTGATGCTGATGAGCGTATTAGTTTTAACAGGCTGAACTGCTGGATAGCTGCGTATTAAATAAACCCTATTGCGTTGTTCCTTTTTCCATCTGTTTTGCTGCGGCTATCCATTGATGAATCAAGGCCACATCTAATGCTCCGCTCTTGCCTACCCGATCATGATTGGCATCATAGAAATAGGCTCTGGGCAGCTCTCCATACCAATTGGGGTCAATTTGGTAGCGCAGGCGTTCAGGGAAATTGCCGGAAAAAAGCCAGTTTTCAGCATCATCCAACCCATATCTGATTAGCACTTGTTGTGCTTCATCGGCATATGCCATGTTGTCAGCTGAGATAAGCACTAAGCTGTTGGGTGAAAATTGAGCGCGTAATTGGCCGATCTGCTCCAGCTCTTTTAAGCAGGGTGGGCAATCAATAGACCAGAGCACCAGTAAGAATGGCTGGCCATTACGAACTGCTGTGATTTCATCAAGGCTGTTATTAGAAAAAGAACGGAATTCAGCGGCTGCTAACCCAGGAAGGCATAGCAAAAGCAGCAGGCAGCTTTTTCTAAAATTATTAATGAGCATCTACAGATACCGGTATCAAGCGATAACCTTCGGTGCGTGTATGCCAGGAAGCGAAGAGATCATTCCCGCGGTTAATCAGAATGGGGAAGTCGGAACCATCAGCTGTCTTTGCCAGGGCGTGAGGCGCAGACCAGCTGGCACCCTCGTCATTGGAAGATTTTACTTGTAGTTCAGAAACGGTGCCGTTAAATGATTTCCAGAGTGTATAGATCCGGCCTGAAGCGACAGCCACCTGTGGGCGTGAGGCACTGCTGGATGTATCAATAGCGTGCTGAATCTCAAGGGTTTGATTGCTCATATCAAAGCGGCCATACACGATGCCCCTGTTTTTCTCACCCTGGGTGAACCAGGTCATGTGAATTTTATCTTTGCTGCCCAGCGCCAGATCAGGCCCGTGGTGAGGGCAGCCTTCAATCATCCAGCCATCATCGGTTGCGCGAATGGGTTGGTCTTTTACTGGTGGGGTGTCTATGCCTAACCGGATGATGGCATGATCCCGAATATTGCCTGGATAGACATGCCGCCAGAGCGTGACCATCTGGTCATTGCTGTCCGGCATCATGGCGATACGGCAGCACTCACAACTGTGGTCGGCCACCTTGCGGTTGAAGGCAAAGCTTTTGCCTTGGTTTTCTGACAGTGCATAGTAGATGGCTGCGCCAGCGTAGTCCTGGCCGGCCTTTTTGGCAGCTGCCAGATCACGCTTATCTACCCAGCTGATATAGATGCGCCCCTGACTATCAACAGCCATGGAGTCGAAACGGTGGCTGATGGGTGCAAGATCATCATTGACAGTCAGTGGATCATCAAAGTGTTTGGCGCCATCCAGCGAGCGGGCAAAACGTATATGCCCGGAGAAACGCCCTGGGGCCTTTTGGCTCCATGAAATATAGATCTCGTTCTGAGGGCCGAATGCCAGTTTAGGACGGTTCTCACCATCATGATAGATCGCCTCTGGCACCCGGTTTACTGCGATAGGTGGTGCAAAGGTACTGCCCAGATCATCAGAGTGGGTCACATAGAGGTGATTGTTCTGCACAAACACCAGCCACAGTTTCCCATCCTTATCGAAAGCCGGCGTGGGAGTTAGGCCACAGTTGGGCGATGGCAGGACAGATGCGCCCTGACATGCCTCCAGCAGGCTATGAGTCGGTGCTTTATGTTTATGCTTGGCAGCCTGAACGGCTGACAGGGTTAGCAGTAGTGCCAGCCCTGTCAGCCACTTGGTAGCGGTGCTTGATTTAGAAATCAATGCTGCCTTCCAGGTAGACTGAACGTTGTGGCCAAGGGTGGGCTACAAAGGCCTCTTCATTGGTCACGTTATCAATACCAACGCCTATACGGCTATCCTGAGTAGGACGGAAGTTGGCCTTCAGATCGACAAAGGTGTAGCTGTCCTGTGCGCCGTAGACGTTGTCTTTATCGTCAGTGTTATCCAGACGGCCATAGCTGTTGGCGGCATAGCGAACGCCGGTTGAAACATCCCACATGGAATTAACGTGGTAGGTCAGCAGCAGATTGCTACGCCAGTCTGGCATACGTGGAAAGTCGTTGCCTTCTGTGCTTGGGTTGCGAGAGTTTTTCTTAACTTCACTCTCGGTGTAAGTGACGTTAAAGCGTACATCCAGATTTGAATCAAATACACGGGTCTGCTGGAGAATGAACTCAGCACCGCTGGTTTCCACTTCATCAACTGATAGGAAGGTGGTATTGCCTGATGCAATATCTTCCTGGTTGAAGATGACATCATCCACCTCTTCATAATAGAGGTTAACGCGTACAAAGCCGTTGGGGATTTCGCGCTCAAGCATCAGGTTGTGATGCACTCCGATCTCAGGTTCCAGACTGGCATCGGCGATGGCAGTGCCGCCGGCAGCCTTCTCTTCATTTTTGTATAGCTCTTCAACAATCGGGAAGCGATGAGCCTTGGCCAGAGAGTAGCGATATTTCCATGGCCCTTCTGGGGTGAAGCCGAGAGAGAATTTGGGAGAGAAGCCACGCTCGGTACGGTCTTTGTAATCTTCCATATCACCGCCCCATTTGTAGTAGAAGCCATCTTCCATCTTCCAGCGTTCGTAGCGAGCGCCCAGAGAGACATCCCAGGCAGGGGCAAAGTCATAGCCCCATTGAGCAAAGATGGCGTGGGTATAGGTATCGCCACCAGTTGAGGTGCGTCGTGAGGTCTTCTCGCCAGCGTCATAATCATTGGAGTTGTAGTCATGAACCTCCAGGCTGTAGTGCTCGTAGTGGTAGCCTGCTACGAAGTTCATGTCGTTCCTGCCCAGAAATTTGTCGGTGCGGGATTTGAGATCGAGGGTCTCCCAGCCGGTGTCATCCTGCTCCTTTACACGGCCTGCGGGGGTGTGAGCAGGGTCGCTGGGATTTAGACTTGAGCTGCGGGTTTCATCCTCGAGCACTTCGAAGTAGCTGAAATTGGCGCTCATTGTCCAGTTGCTGGCACCGAGAGGCCCTTCAACTCCACCACCGACCAGCAGCGTTTCGCGGTTTTGATCGCTGGCAGCGAAGGTTGAACCTTTGATAGTGAAACGATCGTTATTGAGATTTACAGTACCGTCCCACACTGGGATGCCAGTAGCCGGATCGACCAGCCAAGTATTAGGATCGGTCTCTTTTTCTCTATCCTCGTAGGCGATGGTGAGCTTAGCTAGCCAGTCACCGAAGTTGTAGCCAAGTTTGAGCTTGGTCAGATCGGTGGTGACATTATCCTCGCCGCTGTCACCGTAATAGACGACATCGGTACTGGTGGAATTCAGACCCCTGTTGCCGCCTATAACATCAGGTGCTGCAGCGGCTGTTTTTATGCTCGCAGAGCGAAAGGTCATTGGCTGACTGTCATTTTCCAGATGATCATGAAACAGGTAGAGGCTTAGGTCACCAAATTTATCACCATAAGAGAAAAACTCCCGGTGGCCGGTGGTGTTGTAGTCATGCCCCATGTGCTCATAGTCCTGACCAAAGACGCTGGCCTCGGCATGAAACTCCTGCTCTTGTGGGAGTTTGGTTTCGATGTTGATCACACCGCCCATGGCGTTGCCGCTGTATTCGGCAGAGAAGGGGCCATAGACCACTTCCACAGACTGGGTTTCGTCAGAGGAGACCAGCGACCAGCGGGGAGAGCCGTTCCACTGGCTTTCCAGCAGATAGTGCAGTGGCAGGCCGTCGGCATAGACCATGGTGCGGGCGGTCTGAAACATGTTGGAACCACGCATGCCGACGACGCCATTAGAGTCACCAACGTAGCGTTTGCGCACCACCATGCTGGGTTCGTACTTAATGAAATCCTCTACCGTGGTGACGCTGATGCTTTCAGCTTCAATGTCAGTAATCCGAGTCGTCGGGCTGGTGTAGTGAGTGGTGGGTGCTTGGGTTGCTTCACCTTCTACTACGAGCGCTTCCAGTTGGGATGTGGTTTCAGCAGCTAGTGATAAGCAGGGAGAAAGAGCAAATGAGAGCGCAAGTGCTAAGGGTTTTTTCTTGTATTTCATGGACTTCAGGCCTTGTGTGATTCCGATCGCATGTGGTGGTTATTGCCACCAAATAGGGGAGCGATGCTAGGCCAAAAAATAACCACATGGAATGTGACAAAATGTCGCGTGGCGTTTTGTCGCGGATAGATGTGGTGTTACTGAGGGGCAGTTGAGATTACTGCTCGCTACAATGAGTTAAAAATGAGTGGAAGCGATCTCGACCTAATCAGATATGCGGGGTGAGTAGTTATCCGGTATCAAAATAGTGGGTTTCTTCTGTGTGACATCATCTGTTTGGGGGAAGTCGATGGTGTAGTGCAGCCCCCGGCTCTCTTTACGACGCTGGGCGGAGCGGATGATGAGGTCTGCAACATCAACCAGATTGCGTAGTTCCAGTAGATCATTGGTTACCCGGAAGTTATCGTAATACCAGCGAATCTCATGGCGCAGTAGGTTTACACGACGCTTGGCTCGTTCCAGGCGTTTGTTGCTGCGGACGATACCAACATAGTCCCACATGAAATGCCGTAGCTCCTCCCAATTGTGGGAAACAACCACCTCTTCATCTGAGTCGGTGACCCGGCTTTCGTCCCATTTTTCTGCGGGTGGCGGAGCTGGGGTGTCTGCTAATACACGCTGAATGTCTTCGGCGGCTAGTTGCCCGAAGACCAGGCATTCCAGTAGTGAGTTGCTGGCCATACGGTTAGCACCATGCAGGCCGGTGTAGGCTGTCTCGCCAATGGCATAGAGACCTTCGATGTCAGTTTGTGCCCGGTGATCTGTGATTACACCGCCACAGGTGTAGTGGGCAGCCGGTACGACAGGGATAGGTTCGCGTGTGATGTCGATACCAAATTTAAGGCAGCTTGAGTAGACGGTAGGAAAGTGTTCCTGGATAAATTCGGCTGACTTATGGGTGATGTCGAGATAGACGCACTCAATACCCAGTCGTTTCATTTCATGGTCAATGGCATGCGCAACGATGTCACGTGGAGCCAGCTCTGCGCGCTCGTCATAATCAGGCATGAAACGACTGCCATCAGGGCGCTTGAGGTAGGCTCCTTCGCCACGCAGGGCTTCTGTGATAAGAAATGTTTTTGCTTTTGGGTGATAGAGGCAGGTTGGATGGAACTGGATAAACTCCATATTTGCAATTCTGCAGCCAGCACGCCAGGCCATTGCAATGCCATCACCCGTGGCGACATCTGGGTTGCTGGTATAGAGGTAAACCTTACTTGCTCCGCCAGTGGCAAGTACCACGATGCGGGCATTGAACGTTTCAACATGCTCTGTTTTAAGGTTTAGAATGTAGGCGCCTGTACAGCGGTTTGTCTGATTCTCATGTTTGTTGGTGATGAGATCAATGACGATATGGTGTTCGTAGAGCGTGATGTTCTCGCGGCTTCTAGCTTGCTGTTCCAGCGTGGTTTCAACGGAGTAGCCGGTGGCATCAGCGGCATGGATTACTCGGCGATGAGAGTGTCCGCCTTCGCGAGTCAGATGGAAACCTGAGCTGGAAGTGGAATCCTCTTCCTGAGTGAATTGAACGCCTTCTTTTAATAGCCAGCGGATATTTTCCGGGCCATTTTCTACCACCAGCTGCACGGTCTCTTTGTCGCAGAGTCCAGCTCCGGCAGTTAAAGTGTCGGCCACATGGGAGGCGATGGAGTCATGTTTATCCAATACAGCAGAAATGCCGCCCTGTGCGTATAGGGTATTGCCTTCTATTAGATTGCGTTTGGCAATGACAGCAATACGGATGTCTGAGGGTAGACGTAAAGCCAAGCTGAGTCCGGCAGCGCCACTGCCTATAATGAGTACATCGTGCAGATAATTATTTTTCATAGGTGTTACGGGTGTTTACCGCAGGGGCAGAATAAAGTCATAATCCGCTAATGAAAGAATATTGAGCCAATATGCTCATCCTATCTTAAATATAAGCTTTCGAGAATGAATGTTGTCACAGTTACGAACTAAACCGGTTATTAATGGTCCATCTTTCTGTACTGAGAGAGTTGCTCGCTTTTATTCCCAGCGGTGTTGTGGATGAGTGAGCGGCAGGCAGATCAGGAGCTGGTTCTTCGGGTGCAGCGTGGTGACAAGCGAGCCTTTGATTTGTTGGTTTTAAAATACCAGCAAAAGGTGATCAATCTCATTTCACGCTATGTTCGTGACAGTAGTGAGGCTCAGGATGTTGCGCAGGAGGCTTTTATTAAGGCCTATCGCGCACTGCCAAGGTTTCGTGGCGACAGTGCTTTTTATACCTGGCTGTATAGAATTGCTATCAACACTGCAAAAAACCATATTGTCTCTCAAAGTCGCCGCCCACCCAGTAATGGAGTGGAGGCAGAAGTGGCAGAGCAGTTGGATGCCGGGGTGCGATTGCAGGAACATGCAACCCCAGAAAACTTTCTGCTAGAAGAGGAGATTGCGCAGACGGTGCGTCAGGCAATTGATGATCTTCCTGATGATTTACGCACAGCAATAACCTTGCGGGAGCTGGAAGGACTCAGCTATGAAGAGATTGCAAATACCATGTCGTGTCCAGTAGGTACAGTAAGATCCAGGATATTTAGGGCGCGTGAGGCCATTGATGCCAAGCTAAAACCTTTGCTTGAGCCAAGCTAAATGTTGAGTAAGACGATGACTGAAAATATTCGTGAAGAGATTTCCGCTCTGTTGGATGATGAGTTATCCCAACATGAGATGAGCCAAACCCTGAACCAGCTCAGTGAGCAGGAGCAGCTGCGAGGGACTTGGGATCGCTATAATCTAATCAGCAATGTGATCCGTGGTGATGCTGAAGAGCGAGCGCCTCTTGGCTTTGCGGATAAGATACGCGCGCAGATAGCTGCTGAGCCAGCTATTTTGGCCGCCCCAAAGCCTGTCAATAGCATGCCAGCATGGGTGCGGCCACTTGCAGGCACTGCAGTTGCAGCTTCTGTTGCTGTTCTTGCGGTGATGGCAGCGCCCCAGCTGCTTACGCCTGAAGCAAAGATTACTCCTCAGGTGGCAACAGTAAAGGCAGTAAAACCAAGTTATGCTCAGTTTGCCTCTGTACCCTCTGCTCAAAATTATCAGCTGGTAAGTGGCACTCCGTATAGGGTGCGCCCTGTTATGGCTGCTCGGCCAGCGGTAAAATGGACCACCCAATACTCTGGAGCACGCTGGAAGAATCTAGCTAAACCAGCCACAGCCAATAAGTTAAATAAATATCTAGTGGATCATAGTGAATATGCTACGCAAGGCCCCGTAAGAGGCGCTGTTCCCTATGCCACTTTTGTGGGATATGACGCAAGGTAGTGGCGTAATGCTTCAGAGTTGGCGCACTTGGATTGGTTGCTTCTTGCTGGGTTTTGCCCCCATTGGCCATGCTGGAGAGGTTGAAAAAAGCGTAGATGCCTGGCTAAAGCAGATGGCGCAGTCAGTGCGCACCTTGTCGTATAAGGGAACCTTTGTGTATCTCCATGGTGTGCAGTTAGAGACTATGCAGATCACCCATACTGCGAATAATAACCAAGAGCAGGAGCGTGTTTTCTCTCTGAATGGTGTTGCACGAGAGGTGATCCGTAGTGAGGATTCTGTGATCTGTGTGTTGCCTGATATTAAATCAGTATCGGTGATGAAGCATAAGAAAAATGATCGTAGATTCCCTTCTGTTCTTCCGATAAACCTTAGCCGTTTGTCAGGTTACTATGAGTTCCGGCTGCTGGGTGATGCGCGGATTGCTGATAGAAAGGCCGTGGTTATTGGTGTTATCCCCCATGATCCCCACCGTTATGGCTATCGTCTGTTTCTTGATGCTGATCATGCGCTGCCGTTAAAAACAGATACCATCAATGAAGAGGGTGAGATGGTGTCGCAGATTATGTTTACCTCACTTCAGATTGACCCTTCGATTCAGAGTATATCCCCTACCATGCATGGTAAAAGTGGTTATACATGGGTTCATCCAAAAGCAGCCCACGAGGTTTCTCTATCAGCAAATGACAACTGGAAATTCAAACGGCTTCCGCAAGGATTCCAATTGCAGGTTAGAACAAAGCAGCCTGCCTCTCCAACTGATAAAGAGATGGAGCATTATGTTTTTTCAGATGGTTTGGCCACATTGTCGGTCTATTTTGAAAAAGCGGATGATGAAAACGGCCTGCATAAGGCATCGAAGATGGGGGCGGTTAATGCATTTGGTACTCAAATATCAGGATATCAGGTGACGGTTGTGGGTGAGGTGCCTGCGCAGACTGTTCGCATGGTTGCAAATTCCATTGAATACTCTGCGATCCCCGCTGCACAGTGATTGAAGAGACAGCGGTTATCCTTGAATGTGCAGGTGAATATGCACAAGCTCAAACAGAAAGGTCCTCTGCTTGTGGTGACTGTTCATCCCGCTCAGCTTGTGAAACAGCCTCACTAAAGGAGGAAGCAAATAAGGAGCCTGATGCGATATTGCAAGTGCTTAACCCTATCAATGCACAACCGGGTGAACGGGTTGTTATTGGCTTTGAAGGTGACGCCTTAACCAAGGCCTCTATGGCTTTCTATGCTGTGCCTTTGGTGAGTTTTATTCTCTTTGCAATTGTAGGGCAGTGGCTGACTTCATCAGAGGGTGTGGCTGCGCTTGGTGGTATTTTTGGATTGGTAGTTGGGTTGTTATGGCTGCGTTATTTTTCGAGCAAAGCCAGTCAGGATGCACATTATACGGCTGTTGTGCTGCGTCGGGTTGGTGAGGTCAGTGCTAATCTTGAGTGTTCTATAAATCCAGATGCTTCTGGGTTAAATCATTAGGAGTTGGTCTATGCGTATATTCCAGTTGAAAGGCTATAAAGCCATGCTGGTCGTTACCTGTTTGTTGTTTGGTGTGATGGATCTACAAGCCAGATCATTGCCTGATTTTACCCAGATGGTAGAGGAGTATAGCCCTGCTGTGGTTAATATCAGTACTAAACAGAAGCCAAAAAAATCATTGAAAGACCATATTCCACCGCATTACAAGATCCCTGATTTACCTGAAGATAGCCCTTTAAATGAGCTGTTCAAGCACTTTTTTGGAGCGCCTCATGGGCCAGGTGGTCCGGGTGGTGGTTCACCGCATGGACCTGGGTTTGAAGGGCAATCACTGGGTTCAGGTTTTATTATTTCTAAAGATGGTTATTTGATGACTAATCATCATGTGGTTGATGGGGCTGATGAAATTATTGTTCGCCTCAGTGACCACAGAGAGTTTAAAGCAGAGCTGATTGGTTCGGATCAGCGTAGCGATATTGCACTCTTGAAGATTGAGGCTGAAGATCTGCCGGTTGTTACCATCAATGAGACAAAAGAGCTAAAGGTTGGAGAATGGGTGTTGGCGATAGGGTCGCCATTTGGATTTGATCACTCGGTTACTGCGGGCATTGTCAGTGCCAAAGGACGGAGCCTGCCACGTGAAAACTATGTCCCTTTCATTCAGACCGATGTTGCCATCAATCCAGGCAACTCAGGTGGCCCACTGTTTAACCTGGATGGTGAGGTTGTGGGGATTAATTCCCAAATCTATAGCCGTACGGGTGGGTTTATGGGGTTGTCGTTTGCCATACCCATTGATATGGCGATGAATGTTGTTGATCAAATCAAAAACAAAGGCTTTGTAACCCGTGGTTGGCTGGGTGTCTTGATCCAGGATGTTACTCGTGAGCTAGCTGAATCATTTGGCCTTTCTCGCCCCTATGGTGCATTGGTGGCTCAGGTTCAACCTGGAAGCCCATCAGAAAAAGCCGGCTTAATAACGGGTGATGTTATCTTGAGTTTTAATGGTGATGAGGTGGCAAATTCAGCCGCGTTGCCGCCGATGGTGGGTGCCAGCCCTGTTGATCGTCCGGCAGAGGTGGAGATTTTGCGTCAAGGTAAACGTCAGACTGTTGAGGTGGTTATTGGCGCTTTGCCAGAGGATGCTGCGCTAAAGATGGGCGCTGCTGGATCACCTGCCCAAGGCAATAAAATTGGTGTGGCAGTGCAAGAACTGACCCCGGAAGAGAGGGAGCAGTTAGGGCTGAAGGCTGAAGGTGGTGTGTTGGTCAACGAGGTAACACCGGGGCCAGCGCAGGAGGCAGGCGTTCGTAAAGGAGATGTGATTCAGATGATAAACAATGTTTGGCTGAAAGGTGTTGCTGATTTCAAACAGCAGGTAAAAGATCTGCCAGAGGGGAAATCTGTAGCAGTCTTGGTTTACCGTCGCCAAGGGCCAATCTTCCTTGCGCTTCGGCTGCCAAAGGATGAGTGAGGCAGAGCCTATTCTAAATCTCTATTATCGTCACAATTGCCATCTTTGTGAGGATATGTGGGAGCACTTGCAAGAGATACGTAAGGAATATAAATTTCAGGTTGCCACTATTGATATTACGGATAATTCTGAGTTGGAGGCGAAGCATGGTGCTCGCATACCAGTCCTTGAGGTTGAGGGGGGGAGAGAACTATGCAATTACTATCTGGATGAGCGAGGCTTGCTTGATTACCTAAGCAGTTAAAAGCATCTCTCGACGTTAGAGTTTCTAGCAACAAGCTATCTAAGGTATGATGTGCGATACAATTTTGTTGCCCTGATGCGTAGTACAAACGGAGCTTTTCATACAGAAAAGCTCCGTTTTCAATATGTTAAGGGGCTTTTTGCAACACTGAGTCTCTACTGATATTGGCTGAATAGCCATCAAATCAACTGTAGATACCGACGGCGATATAAATATATAGATGACGGATCTACAACACATACGTAATTTTTCCATTATTGCTCATATTGACCATGGCAAATCCACTATTGCAGATCGCTTTATTCAAATCTGTGGTGGGCTTGAAGATCGAGAGATGGAGGCTCAGGTGCTGGATTCGATGGATCTGGAGCGTGAGCGTGGGATTACCATTAAGGCGCAGAGCGTAAGCCTTGAGTACAAGGCGAATAATGGTGAAGTTTATCAGCTGAATTTTATTGATACGCCAGGCCATGTGGACTTCTCATATGAGGTTTCCCGATCTCTGGCCGCCTGTGAAGGTGCGCTACTAGTAGTAGATGCTGCGCAGGGGGTAGAAGCACAAAGTGTGGGCAACTGCTATACCGCAATTGAGCAAGGGCTTGAGGTGCTGCCGGTATTGAACAAGGTTGACCTGCCCGCAGCAGATCCAGAGCGTGTAGTAACTGAGATCGAAGAGATTATTGGACTGGATGCGAGTGATGCGCTACATGTTAGCGCCAAGACAGGCCTCGGCATCCCAGAGTTGCTAGAGATGTTGATTGAGCGCATACCTGCCCCTGAAGGCGATATCAATAAGCCATTGCGAGCATTGATTATTGATTCCTGGTTCGATAACTATGTGGGTGTAATCTCTCTGGTGCGAGTGATTGATGGCTGTATTCGTCCCAAAGACAAAATGTATGTCATGTCTACCGGCCGCACCCATCAGGTTGAAAAGGTGGGGCGCTTTACGCCAAAACGACAAGATCGTCCCATACTTGAGCCAGGTGAGGTGGGCTATATCATTGCGGGCATCAAAGAGATTGATGGCGTACCTGTTGGTGATACGATCACCCATACGGGTAATAAAGCGGAAGGCCCGCTACCTGGTTTTGAGCAGATTCAGCCCCGTGTCTTTTCCGGCCTTTATCCGGTCAGCTCAGATGACTATGAGGCGTTTCGTGAGGCGCTACAAAAGCTTCGTTTGAATGATGCGGCTCTGCACTTTGAGCCGGAAACGTCCCAAGCGTTAGGGTTTGGTTTTCGTTGCGGCTTTCTTGGCATGCTGCATATGGAGATAGTGCAGGAGCGGCTGGAACGTGAGTATGATCTTGATCTGATTACCACAGCACCCACTGTGATCTATGAGGTGCTAACGACCAGTGGCGATATTATTAAAATTGATAATCCTGCTGATCTGCCAGACCCAGGTAAGATTGAAGAGGTGCGTGAGCCTATCATTGAGGCTAGTATTTTAGTGCCGCAAAGTCATTTAGGCTCGGTTATTACGCTCTGTATAGAAAAACGTGGTGTTCAAAAGAATATGCAGTACCTTGGTGGACAGGTTCAGTTGACCTATGAATTGCCGATGAATGAAGTGGTGTTAGATTTCTTTGACAGGCTTAAGTCAGTTAGTCGAGGCTATGCCTCATTTGAGTATGAATTCAAACGTTTTCAAGCCGCACCATTGATTAAACTGGATATCTTAATCAATGGAGACTGTGTGGATGCACTCTCTGCTATTGTTCATCGAGATCACATTCAAAGCCGGGGGCGAGAGCTAACGGTAAAGATGAAAGAGATTATCCCTCGTCAGATGTTTGAAGTTGCGATTCAGGCAGCGATTGGATCACAAATTATTGCGCGTACTACTGTTAAAGCACTGCGTAAGAATGTGATAGCAAAATGCTATGGTGGTGATGTAAGCCGCAAACGTAAATTGCTTGAAAAGCAAAAAGCAGGAAAAAAACGCATGAAGCAGATTGGTAAAGTAGAGATTCCTCAGGATGCCTTTCTTGCTGTACTGCGGGTTGGAAAAGACTAATAAACTTGAACCTCTATTTTTGAAGATAACTTATGGATCTTAATTTTCCTGCAATACTTGTAGCCGCTGTATTTATTACCGGTGGAATCTGGCTAATCGACACCTTGATGTTTGCCCCCAGACGGCGTGCGATGGCTGCTAACGAGGCCAATAGTGGCATTTCCCCAGAAGATATTGCTCGACATACGCGTGAGCCAATATTGGTTGAATATGCACGTTCGTTCTTCCCCGTTATTCTTGTGGTGCTGATATTGCGCTCCTTCCTGGTGGAGCCATTCCGCATTCCATCCAGCTCAATGATGCCAACATTGTTGGTGGGTGACTTTATTTTGGTTAATAAATTCGCCTATGGTGTGCGTTTGCCCGTGCTTCATACCAAAATAATTGAGCTGGATAGCCCAAAGCGGGGTGATGTGGTTGTATTTCGTTACCCACGAAACACAGCAGTGGACTATATTAAACGTATTGTTGGCGTTCCTGGAGATGAGATCTCTTACCGCAATAAGGTGCTGTATGTAAATGGCCAACCTATGGCTCAGCTGCCTATTGGCCGCTATACCGGTGTTGGTGCAGGTGTGGCATCAACTGGATCTTTGCACAGTATAGAAACGATTAATGATGTAGAGCACTCAGTGCTGATCCGAGTTGGCACACCCGATTTTCCTCCAGGGTGTCAGGTCTTGTTGCGAGGGTCGATTAAGGTTCCTGAGGGTAAATATTTTGCCATGGGTGATAATCGAGACAACAGTAATGATAGCCGTTGCTGGGGTTTGGTATCTGAAGAGGATTTGGTTGGCCAGGCCTTTGCGATTTGGATGAGCTGGGATGCTCAACGGGCAGGCTTTCCTGTGGCATGGGATCGTTTAGCTGAAAGTATTAAATAGAATTATTTTCCATCATGACTGCTCAGATTGAGCATGAGGAGCGCTGATTATGTTTCGAGGTCCGAAAAAACAACGGGGAATGACAGGGCTGGGTTGGTTGATGGTGATTTTTTTGATCTGTTTTTTCTCCTTTGTGGGTATTAAATTATTCCCTGTGTATATGGAGAACTATTCAATTAAAGGCATTGTAAAAGCGGTAAAGCAAGAACCTAACATCGCTAAAAAAAGCACGGGTGAGGTTCGTACAATGATACGTAAACGTCTTCTTATCAATAGTATTCGTGACTTGAAAAAAGAGCACATCATAATCAAGAAGTTTGCGGGTAATCTTTCTGTGAAGATCGAATATGAAGTGCGCAAACCTTTGTTTGGAAATCTGGATGTTGTGATGTCATTTAAAGACGAATTTGAGATGGCAGCCCATTGAGACAGCCGATTGAGCTTTTATCAAAGGCCATTGGATATTCATTTAATGACCTGGGATTATTTGAAAATGCACTGACCCACCGTAGTGCTGGCAGTGTTAATAATGAACGTTTAGAGTTTCTGGGTGATGCCATACTGGGTTTTGTGGTGGCTGATGAGCTGTACCATCAATTTAGTAGTGCAAATGAAGGGCAGCTTAGTCGATTACGATCAGAAGTTGTTAAAGGTGAAGCACTGGCTTCATTAGCGCATGAATTAGATCTTGGAATCTATCTTGCCTTAGGTGTTGGCGAACTTCGCAGTGGTGGACAAAGTCGTAACTCTATTCTTGCGGATGCTTTGGAAGCAATATTAGCTGCGATCTATTTAGATGGTGGGTACGAAGCAGTTCGACAGGTTATTCTCAAACTTTTTAAAAGTCGATTGAAAAGACTCTCTCTTGACACACAAAAAAAAGATCCAAAAACCCGTCTGCAAGAGTTTTTGCAAGCGCGCAAACTGATGCTGCCTGATTATAGTGTTGTAAGTGTTGAGGGTGAGCAGCATGAGCAGCAATTTTGTGTGAAATGTACGGTTGAACACCTTCAGTTAGCGTGTGAAGGAAATGGCAGTAGTCGTCGTAGGGCGGAGCAAGAATCAGCTGATTGCATGTTGCTTCAAATATATAAAATAGATGAGTTATAGAAATGACAAATGATAGTAAAAATCGCTGTGGATATGTATCTATCATTGGCCGCCCAAACGTAGGTAAGTCGACGCTATTAAATTATTTGGTTGGTCAAAAACTGGCAATTACATCGCGTAAGCCTCAGACAACACGACATACCATTTTGGGTGTAAAAACGGATGTTGCTGGGCAGATTATTTATGTTGATACGCCAGGTATTCACCAGCGGGGTGATCTGGCGATGAATAAATATCTTAATCGTACTGCAAAAACAATGTTGAATGATGTTGATCTCATATTGTTTGTTGTTGATGCAATGAAGTGGACCACAGAGGATACGGCTATTCTCGATCTGCTTGGCAATATTAAGGCGCCAGTGATTTTGGTTATTAATAAACTTGATCAGATTGATGACAAAGAGCCATTGCTTCCTTTTATTCAAGAGCTTTCTGCAAAGCACGCTTTTTGCGAGATTATTCCATTATCAGCAAAGACAGGAAAAAATGTATCCCGGCTGGAAAAAACAGTTATTGAGTTAATGCCAGAAGGTGAGAACACATTTCCTGATGATCAGTTAACCGACCGTTCAGAGCGTTTTTTCGCAGCAGAGTTGGTTCGAGAGCAGCTTACACGGCGTTACGCTAAAGAGATTCCCTATGCGTTAACTGTTGAAATCGAACAGTTTGAAGATGTGGGTAATATGTACCGCATTGGAGCGCTTGTGTGGGTGGAGCGAGAAGGCCAAAAAAACATCATTATTGGCAATAAGGGTGAAGCAATGAAAGTGGTGGCAACCCAGGCGCGAATAGAGATGGAAAAGCTATTTGGTAAAAAAGTACATCTTAGTGTTTGGGTTAAAGTTAAAAAGAGCTGGTCAAGTGACGCTGCTGCATTGGGCCGACTTGGTTATAGTGACTAAAATTGATAGATTAAAATCTGACAGTTGAAATTGTTAGCGCCATTCGACATCACTGCTCAATTAAATGGCAAATGAAAAATAGCAGTCTTTATCCCGCCTTTATTTTACATCGTAGACCCTATTCTAATACCAGTCTGTTGTTGGAGTGCTTTACCGCATCTCATGGCCGTTTCCCTGTTATCGCAAAAGGCGTAAATAGTAAGCGATCAGGGTTAAGTGGTTTGTTACAGCCGTTTTCTCCACTTTTAATTAATTGGCGAGGAAAAGGTGAGGTTAAAACATTGGTAACCTGTGAATCAGCTGGTTCATTCATTAGGCTAACTAAAAAAGCGCTCTATTGTGGGTTTTATATTAATGAGCTGATGATTCGCCTGCTTGGGCGCCTTGATTCTCATAATAAGTTATTTGAATACTATGAGGAGGCATTGAAAAAACTTGCTGATGGAATGGAGTTTGAACAGGTGTTACGACGATATGAAATATGCCTGCTGGCAGAGCTGGGGTATGGGTTGAATTTTAATATCGAGGCAGAAACAGGTAAACCAATTGAGTCTGAAAAATGCTATCGTTATGTGGTTGAACATGGACCCGTATCGATGGCTTCTGGTTCTGGATTAACGATATCTGGAAGCACGCTTTTGGCGCTAGAGTATGATCGCCAGCTAGATAAAAAAGAACGAAAAGAAGCAAGAATGCTGATGCGAAAAGTCCTTGCTAATTATCTGGGTGATAAGCCTATAAAGAGTCGTGAGCTGTTCCAGCTGTTGTAAATTATTGATGGTTTAACTCTAGCCGTATCAATTACGGTGTACTGTAGGAATATATTATGACAATGAGTAGAGATATTCTTCTTGGTGTAAATATTGATCATGTGGCTACACTGCGCCAGGCACGAGGCACAACATACCCTGAGCCTGCACAGGCGGCGTTAATTGCTGAGCAGGCAGGGGCTGATGCAATTACCGTGCACCTTCGAGAGGATAGGCGCCATATTCAAGATAGAGACATTGAAATATTATCTGAGGTTTTGCAGACACGGATGAATTTTGAGATGGCGGCAACGCAAGAGATGCTGTCAATTGCAAGTCGAATTAAACCAGCAGATTGCTGCCTGGTTCCAGAGAGCAGAGAAGAGCTAACAACAGAGGGTGGATTAAATGTTGCTGGCAATATGCCTTACCTTAAAGACTATTGTTCAGCACTTAAAGAGGCAGGAATTAGAGTCTCTCTCTTTATTGATGCAGATCCACGGCAATTAGAATCTGCTGTAGAGGTTGGAGCGCCTGTTGTTGAGATTCATACGGGTCATTATGCTGATGCTGAAGGGGCAGCTGTTGCTGAACTTGAGAAGGTATGCAATGCCGTTTCCTATGGGCAGGAGCTGGGTCTACAGATGAATGCAGGACATGGTCTGCATTATCATAATGTGCAGGCTATAGCTAAAATAAAAGGAATTAGGGAGCTAAACATTGGTCATGCAATAATTGCGCGCGCACTTTTTTCAGGGTTAGCGGGTGCGGTCTCTGAAATGAAAAGTCTCATGCAGGGGAGGTAGTTTTTGGCGTTAAATTTTAATGGATCTGCTCGCTGTGTAATATGCGGTTAATCTCGTTAGCAACCCCTTCTAAATGCTGCTGTTTTTCCTCATTTGTACCATTCTTAATTGTTTTTTCAAGCGTTGCCACTGCTTGATTAAGGGCGGGTACACCGCAAATGGATGTAGAGCCATGCACTCGATGGGCTATATTCCACAGCTCATCAAAATCACCTTCAGTTATCAGTTTTTGCATTGAACTAAGTTGTTTTGGCAACTCTTCTTTTAGTGCAAAAAACATCTTATCAGCTAGGGCTTTGGAATTTCCCGCTACGCATAAGGCATGTGCATGATCACGTATAGGTAAAGTGGTTTGAGAATGATTCTTTATTTTATTGTTGTGACTGAGCGTTGGGTTATTAGAAGTTGGATTGGCCGCTGTATGACTGGTTGTTCTTTGAGCGGGTGGTTGTTGGTTAAATAAGTGATCTATTGTTGACCAGAGCTGTTTTTCATTAAATGGTTTTGCAATGTATGCATCCATACCTGCGAGTGTAGCCTGCTGTTGAATTCTGGATTCAATATCCGCAGTGAGTGCAATGATGGGTATGTGTTGCCCTGGTTCCTCTCGGCTGCGAATTATTTCAGTGGCTTCTATGCCGCTCATGTCTGGCATATGTATGTCCATAAGTATTAGGCTGTAATGATATTTTGCTGCCAGTGCTATAGCTTCTTGCCCATTGTTTGCATGAGTAATATGTACGTTACTATCTTTAAATAATGCTGCCATTAGTTCATGATTGATTGGGTCATCATCGACCACTAGAAAGTGCTGCTCAATAATTTGCTGAGTGGCTATGTTGTTGTGCGTTGTGTTTGTAAAGATATCTAAAAGAATATTGGATAGTGCGGCATGTGTTATTGGTTTTGCATGGCATTGGGCGGCACCAGCTTCTAGAATGCTTTGTAGTGATGAGTGCTCAGAAACACTAATAAGTGACAAAATAGGTGGAGCAAGTGAGTCGTGTATTTTTGTTATTATCTTTTCTGCCCGTCGAAATTTGAATTCATTTCCAGAGAGCCCAATTATTATTAGATCAATATTGTCGGTATTTAGTGCAAGTAGTTGCTCGATATTATCGCAATGCTGAACGTTAATATTTAATCTATTAAGTTGACTGCCAATAGACGCGCGTGAACCCTTGTGGCTGTCGTATAGTGCAATATTTTTTTCGTATAATACTTTAGGTGGTGCATCTATTGGTTGGTCGAAAGCTTTATCAAGTTTTAGTGTAAATTTGAAAGATGATCCCTCTCCTGGAGTGCTGTCTATATCAATAGATCCATTTAATGTCTCTGCTAATCGGTGGCATATACTTAAGCCAAGCCCTGCGCCGCCGTACTGCCTTATCTTTGAGCTGTTTTCCTGATTGAATGGTGCGAACAGATTTTTTTGTATGGATTTTTTTATACCTATACCTGTGTCAGTTACATTAATCTGTAATGTACAATCTGTATCTGTTTCTTCTTCCAGCATGACTCTGACAATAACTTCGCCTTCATGTGTGTACTTAATTGCATTATCAATAAGGTTGGAGAGTATTTGAAAAATACGAGCTGTATCTCCTTTTAAATCATTTGGCACATCATCATAGATAAGCAAAGCCAGTTCGATCTGTTTGTTATGCGCCATTTGCATGTATTGCACGATGCACTCTTCACAGCATTTACGGATCTTAAAAGGCTGTAGTGCGATGCTGAAATTTTTCGTTTCAATTTTTGAAAAACTCAGAACGCTGTGGGTAAGGCTAAGTAGATTATTAGAAGACTGCTTGATTTTCTCAATGTACTTTCTTTGATCCGGTGTTGGGCCTGTTTTACTTAACAGGTCAGCAAAGCCAACAATACTGTTCATGGGGGTTCTAATTTCATGGCTCATATGAGCAAGGAAATCTGATTTTATGTTGCTGGCATCCAGAGCCTGCTTGCGTGCAATATCCAGCTCTATATTTTTAAGATTAAGTAGCTCTTTATTTGTGCTGGGTGATGGCTCAAGCAGCGTAATAATACGGTGACTAACAATCCAGGCAAGAAGAGAACAGAGCAGTACCAGTGCTATAGCGGCCAAGGTGAATGTACTATTTTGTAGTGTGTTTACAGATGGGGTTATGGTGAAATAGAGGATCAGTCCCAACACCATAGTGAAGATTGGGATAGACGTGAGCATGAAGATGCTGGCTTTCAGTTGATATGGCTGCTCTGTGCTCATAATAGATGTTCCCATGCTGTCTGGGTATGTCTCCCTAATAATGCCATTAGATGCTAGAAAATCCCCATTTTAATTAGTTGTTAAAGTACACTTATAAATATGAATTATCCAACAATTGAAGATTATATTGGTAATACACCGCTGGTGCGATTACAGCGCCTGGTGGGTGAGAGCAGTAATACTATCCTACTTAAGCTAGAGGGTAACAACCCTGCGGGCTCGGTTAAAGATCGCCCTGCATTGAGCATGATTGTCCATGCTGAGCAGCGTGGTGCTATCAAGCCGGGTGATAGCCTGATTGAGGCAACCAGTGGTAATACAGGTATTGCACTGGCTATGGTCGCGGCTATCAAAGGCTACCGAATGATATTGGTTATGCCTGAGCATATGAGCGTTGAGCGCCGTGACATTATGCGAGCCTATGGAGCGGAGATTATTTTGACTCCAAAGGAAGGCAGCATGGAAGCAGCCATTGATATGGCACGTAAATTAGAGTCTGAGGGGGAAGGCATTATTTTGGATCAATTTTCTAATTCAGATAATCCGCTTTCACATATCGAAGGGACAGGACCGGAGATATGGCGTGACACCCAGGGTGCCATTACTCATCTTGTAAGCTCCATGGGAACCACGGGTACTATTATGGGACTCTCTACTTTTCTGAAAGAGAAAAACCCAGCGATCCAGATAGTGGGTGTTCAACCCCAAGAGGGAGCCAGCATTCCGGGTATTCGTCGCTGGCCACAGGCGTATCTGCCAAAAATCTTTGATGCTGACCGAGTGGATCGGGTGATTGATGTTTCACAGGAGGAGGCAGAGAGCACTACTCGAGCGCTTGCAGCATGTGAAGGCATCTTCGCAGGCATATCCTCTGGCGGTGCATTGGCAGCGGCGCTACGGCTCTCTGAAGAGGTGGAGGATGCCGTGATTGTATCCATTGTCTGTGATCGTGGTGACCGGTATCTATCAACGGGTGTTTTTCACGAAGCGTAATCTCCTTTTTGTAACATGGCTGATGTTGGCTTCGCCAGCTTTGGCTGTGGATGCCATCACGCTGCATATTGGCCGTGTCACTGGCTTGGAGTGGTCTGCTGAGTCATTGGATATTGAACTTGATTGGCAGCAAGAGGCAGCTGCCAGCTACAGAATGCGGGTAAAAGAGGTGACTCATCCCGCACTTTCATCTCCCCTTAAAAATCTGATGATTACCTGTCAGCAGGGATGGGTATCAGATCATAAGATAGCCTGCCAACAAGGTGTGTTACAGCTTCAGCATCCGATATTGGATGACGCTCAAATCCCTATCCGTTTTGAATGGAATACACTGCGGCAGAAATTTGAGATTGAACTAAGGGAATTGCATTTTGGATCAGGACTGTTAACGGTAACACTTCAATCGAACCCTGAAGGATGGGCGCTCAATATTGCTGCTGATGCCTTGGATATGGCTGCAGTTTATAGCCAATTGGCGGTTTATCTACCTACGATGCCAGATATTGAGCTATCGGGAAAAGCGGACTTGATTGCTTCCGCTTCAGGTATAGATCAATTACTCACTGGATTTCAGTGGCATGCGGATCTCCATGATGTTGCTTTTAGTGATGCGAGCGGAGCGTATCTTGGCGATAAGTTATCCGCTATTTGGCAAGGAAACTTTGTATCAGAGAGAAAAAGTTGGGTGGGTGAAACAGCGCTAACATTGCACCAGGGGGAGCTTCTGAGTCCTTATGTTTATGTTGGCATCGGGCAGCAGCCTCTTTTAATAAACACCCAACTTAGTATTAATCCGCAACAGCTGCAAATTACTAAGTTCCATTATGACCATCCAGGTATTTTGATATTTACATCGTCTGCAACACTGTTGAGGCAGCAGGAGTTGATGCTGCAGCAGTTTCAGCTACAGACAGCGCTATTTTCCATTCAAAATATCTATGAGCATTACCTGTTGCCAACATTGGCAGAATCCATCATTGCGAATCTAGAGTGGGAGGGGCAAGCTAAGTTGGCGTTATCAACCCAGAGTAATGGTGCGCAGCTTCTGGCATTAAAGCTGGATGATGTTTCGGTGGAGGAATCAGTAGAAAAAATTGCTGAGACAGCGGGAGAAGATGAGATAAATAAACCACGCCGTAGTTTTGCGCTTTATGGCGTTAACGGAGTATTGAATTGGAGTAGCGGACAAGAGCCTGCTGGCTCGACTCTCACATGGGAAGGTGGCCATTTTATGGAAGGCGTTACTTTAGGCCGCACAGAGCTTGACCTGTCACTGCATGAAAACAATATCACCCTGTTAAATCCTGCAATGATTCCGGTGCTGGATGGGGGCTTGGTGCTATCAACATTTGATCTTACTGTGGATGATGCGCCGCGTTTTATATTTGGTGGTGCACTGACTCCCATCTCAATGGAGGCCTTTAGCCAGGCAATGGATTGGTTGCCGCTATCCGGTACGCTCTCAGGTGGCATCCCAAAAGCAACTTATCAAAATGGCACATTAGCGCTGGAAGGCGCCATGTTGGTTGATCTTTTCGAGGGACAGACCATTATCCAGAATCTAAGGGTGGAAGATCTACTGGGTGTCTGGCCTATTCTCAATGCCGATATTGAATTTATGAATCTGGATCTGGAGGCACTGACCCGCACCTTCTCCTTTGGTAAGATCACCGGCAAACTGGAAGGGCAAATCGATGATCTTTATTTAGAGAATTGGCGGCCCGTCTCCTTTAATGCCCGTTTTGCTACACCAGAACAGGATGAGAGTCGCCACAGGATCAGCCAACGGGCGATTGATAATATCTCCAATCTAGGGGGGAGTGGCCTGTCAGGTGCGCTATCACGCGGCTTTTTGAGTTTCTTTGAAGAGTTCCGTTATGCGCGATTAGGGGTGAGTTGTCGCTTGGAAAATGGGGTCTGTGAGCTGGATGGTGTTGAGGCTGCAGAGCAGGGTAGTTATCTGGTTAAAGGGAGCGGTCTTCCTCGTGTCGATATTGTAGGGTTTAATCATCAAGTTGACTGGGAGCTGTTGATTAATAAGCTGGCAGAGATTGCGGGAACGGGTGTGGATAATGCAGAAATTGAGTAATAGATCGGTACAGTTGAACTAATGTTTAAGTTGTTGCGTCTGTCTGATAAAGACGATGTTTATCGAGGAGAAAATTTTATGAAATCACTCAGAGTAGGAAGCCTTTTAAGCACACTTTTTTTGCTGACAGCCTGTGTCACCATTAACATCTATTTCCCATCAGCTCAGGCTGAAGAGGCGGCGCGGGAGATGGTGCAGGATATCCTGGGCAAGGATGAAGCCAAGATAGATGGAGACAAAGAGTCAGCACTGCAACAGCAATTACCCCTGTATGTGCAAGTGGGTGAAAGGCTGCTTAATTTTTTAATCCCTCCTGCGCATGCTGCAGCACCTGATTTTAATGTCAATACGCCAAAGATCCGTAAGATTCAGGCGCAGATGAAAAAGCGTAATGCATCACTTAAACAATATTATGCGAAGGGTGCGATTGGGTTCGCACGTAATGCCCTGGTTGAGATTCGTGACAGTTCAGCAATTCCACTCAAGCAGCGCAGTAAAATCAAAAAAATGGTGGCGGCAGAGAATAGCGATCGTAATGCACTCTATCAAGCCATTGCAGATGCTAATGGGCATCCTGAGTGGCGTTCGGATGTACAAAAAACCTATGCAGGTATTTGGGCTGATGAGGCCGGCAAAGGCTGGTGGTATCAAAATAGCAAAGGTCAATGGAAGCAGCGGTAAAACCAGCTAACCTGGAAAATCACCTGTAACTGTTTAGATTGCCTCTGAATAGTGCATTAATTTTATCTTGGAGTCTGATATATGAGCCGATCCCGGCGCAGAAAAAAGTTACCGACTGAACCGGTGGCAGCAACGATAGAATCCCTTAATCATGATGGTCGAGGTGTTACCCATATAGAGGGTAAAGCCGTCTTTATTCATGGAGCCTTGCCTGAAGAAGAGGTGATGTTTACCTATACCAAACAGAGTCGCAAGTTTGATGAAGGGCAGGTAGTGGAGGTGATCAAACCATCGCCAGAACGTGTTGAGCCAGCATGTCCTCACTTTGGCCTCTGTGGTGGCTGTAGCTTACAACATCAAGATGCCACAGCTCAGATACAACATAAGCAACAAATCCTGATTGGTGCCTTAACCCATATTGGCAAAGTGCAATCTGAAGAGATTCTTCCACCTTTGGTATTTGATGATCACTGGGGCTATCGACGCAAGGCACGAATAGGCGCTAAATATGTGGCTAAAAAAGGCAAGGTGCTGGTTGGATTTCGTGAGCGGGGCTCCGGCTTTATTGCAGACCTCTCCAGTTGCAAGGTGCTGCATCCAAAAGTCGGTGAGCTGATTACGCCGTTGTCGGCGTTGATCGAGGGTTTTTCAATCCGTGAAAAAATGCCTCAGATTGAGATGGCCATGGGCGATGAAACCTGTGTGCTTATCTTCCGTATATTAGAACCACTGAGTGAAGAGGATCAGACTAAGCTGAATGCTTTTGGCCAGCAGCATGATATTCATATCTACCTGCAAGAGGGTGGGGTGGATACTGTTCGTCCGCTATCAGGAGAGGTTGCTGATCTCACCTATGCCTTGCCAGATTTTGGTCTGGAATTGCATTTTCTGCCGACTGATTTTACGCAAGTGAACACGGGTATTAATAGGCTGATGGTAAACCGTGCAGTAGAGATGCTGGCATTAAAACCAGATGATAAAGTATTGGAGCTATTCTGTGGTCTGGGTAATTTCACACTGCCTCTGGCACAGAAAGCAGCAGAGGTGATTGCTGTTGAAGGTGATGCGGGGCTTGTAGCGCGGGCGCGAGAAAATGCAAAGTGTAACGGTATCGATAATGCTACTTTTTATACCGCTAATCTTTTTGAATCATTAGAGAATGAACCCTGGCTGAAGCACTCTTATAACAAGGCATTGCTTGATCCGCCGCGTACGGGGGCTTTTGAAATATTGGAACAGCTGCCTAAGCTAGGTGTGCAGCAGATTTTATATATCTCCTGTAACCCGAGTACCTTGGCAAGAGATGCAGGTGAGCTGGTTAATAAGCATGGCTATAAATTAAAAGCGGCAGGTGTTATGGATATGTTTCCTCATACCGCCCATGTTGAGTCCATTGCTCTGTTTGAAAAGGTGTAATCGATGGGTGTTGAGATTGAGCGCAAATTTTTAGTAGCCAATGATACTTGGCGCAAAGATGTTATCTCTGAGGCGCGTCTGAAGCAGGGCTATCTGGCTAATCAGGAGCGAGCATCAGTACGTGTCCGCATAGGTGGCAATCAGGCTTTTCTTAATATAAAGAGCGCAACCCTGGGTATTCGGCGATCTGAATTTGAATATGAGATACCGCTGAGAGATGCAGAAGATATGCTAGAGCAGGTAGCTATTCGTCCCTTTATTGATAAGACGCGCCATAAAGTAAAATGTGGCGAGCATCTATGGGAGGTTGATCTGTTTCACGGTGATAATGATGGATTGATTGTTGCAGAGATAGAGCTTGGTGCCGAGGATGAAAGCTTTGAGTTACCTGAGTGGGCAGGAGAGGAGGTTTCAGGCGATGCTAAATATTTTAATGTCTGCTTGGTGAAACACCCATTTTGTAAATGGAATTATTGAATGCAACATCCACCACCAGCAGTGTGATTGCTGGCGGATGATGCTGCAGTAAATGAGAAGTTACCAGCAATTAGCAGTTGTTGCTGTCTTTACCCCCAAATGAGTGATATTGATCACTGCGCAATCAGCATCACCGGCCTGGGCGTTGATTGAGGTAGCTGTAAGTGTGTATGTGGTGGCAGTGCGATTAGCAATTGAGATGGTATAGTATTTGTCTGCAGAGTCCCTCGGCGCATTAAAGGGCAGCACCAAACTACAGCCTGCTGCTTCGTATGAGAGGTTCTCTGTAGCGCAGCGCTCAAGTACCTGTGCTGTTTCGAGTAGGGCTTGTGTGCCCTGTGCCCGCCGGGATTGTTGTATTTGGCTTTGATAGGATGAGTAAGCGACACTGGCTAGTATTCCCATGATTGCCACAACAATCATCACTTCAATCAGCGTAAATCCGCGTTGATTCATTTTCATTCTGCTTCCTCATGTGCTGGCAATATGCCATGGCTTATATGTTAAACATATGCAGCAATGCGCCCATATTAAGGTGCATTGCCGCTTATAGGTGAGCTATTAATCAAGCGCCTCTTTCCAATATGTTCTGCTGCGTATTTCACTGCTGTTGGGGGTATATGCCTCAGGGCCAACCAGAATGATAGGGTTGGCATCGCCATCAGGCATCATAATCTGTGGTGATGGTGGGATGCCCATGCGCCCTAACTGTTTTTTGCGATCATTTTTTGTTAGGTTATCGGGGCCGCCAATGCCATCAAGGTTCATAATAGGTGTGGCATCCCACATGTTTACCATATAGAGATAGCCTCCACCTAGTGCAGCGCTACAGGCTGAGGTTGGCGCCATTGGTGCGTAGGTTGTGAAGATTACAGAACCCTGGAATGTTATGGGATGACTCAGGACTTTCTCCCCATCACCTTCCAGTGCTATTCTCCAGCCATGATTCGCCTCTAAACTGGCGTTGGCGCTTGTCTGTGCTGCTTCGGTGCCTTCACCAATGATGTTGTTTGTAGCATCATAGAGATTCAACTCTGTATAGGTCACATAATCGGGGTGGCCATCCTCATCTGTATCAAGCGGCGCGCCGTAGACATCAGATAGGCGAATATTATAAAACCAGTCATCAATGACCGTATCTAACGGATGAGCGCGCCAGCCCGATCCAATAGAGAGAGAAAGTGACTGGTGCCCGCTTTTCTGATGGATAGCAATATCAGGTGCATAATAGAATTTTCGATTATCCTCAGCAGCTGCGCCCCCCAAATCAGCGATTACAGCACCGTCTACAAGGGAGGCTCCTGTTTCACCGTTATTTATATCAAAACGCCATACCTGGGCGCCCATGTCACCCACATAGAGTTGGTCAGCTGTTCCATTATAATCAATATCAACGATGCTGATATCTGATGGAATGCTGTAAAGCATATCGCCAAAGCTTGTGGTAAAGCCAACGCCAGGCCCGCCAGACCAGATCAAAGCGCCCGTTTCAGCGTTGACGATGAATATGGCCCGACCTTCAGAGTCTGGCGTGCGCACTGTGTTGGTGTCATTGTCCGTGTCATACCCACCACCAAAGATGAGCACATCGGTTACAGTGCCGCCAACATCGACCTGAGTGTGATAGGGTGCAGACCATGTTTGCGAGAGTTCTGCAAAGTCACCCACGCCGCCCTGGATTTGCCATACCAACTGAGGGTTTGAACGATCTGTTACATCAAGTGCGTAGTAGTAGTTACCACCGCGCCGCATACCAAAGAAGATATAGACACGGTCGCCATCGGCTGAAGAGATGGTCAAATCATGATTAACATCTTCTACCCAGGCAGTAACCTGCCCATCCAAACCATAGGTATGTGTTACAGCGGCAGAGTCGACATATAGACCGTTAAGATTAGCCAGTAACCCTTGCGGTATGAATGCAAACTCTTCAACACCTGTGGTTGTATTGATTGCATGTAGAAAGCCTTCATTGGTGCCCACAAATACGGTTGAATCGGGCGCGTCATCTGTGCCACCGTAGGTAATGATGATAGGACGGGAGTGAAGTGGGTCACCCATTTGTTTGCGGTCTTCCGTAGTACTGCCATCATTATTTTCATCCTTTACATCTATGCCGCGTGCCCATTGCATGAGTGTTGCTCTGTAAGCATCAGACTCGCCTTCAATACCCAGCATGGCTTTTGTAATATCTGTTGTAGACTCAAGGAATGTCAGCTTACTGAGGTCTGCTGCATTGGTGAAAATGGTGCGGCTGGCTGATGTTGGCATGACAGAAGCAGCGCCACCCTCTGTAATGGAATTGCCATCAATCTCTGCTGACCACCAGCTTTGTGAGGTTGCCTTAAAGTGCCCGGTTGCCCCATCAACGGCATCGGCACCATTTGCATCAACAACCCGGGTTGCCTCTGTTGCACTGCCATACAGTCCGTAACGCTTCATATTACCCAGCCAGCGTGTTGAGTCTGAAGGTTTGAACAGTGAAAAGTAGACCTCGTTTCTATGCGCCAGGCGGTTGAAGTGATTAACCGTTGCGCCGGGTGCCACGAAGGTTGTATCTACAGAGAGAATTTCACGGATGATATTCTGGAAGACCGTTGTCAGTTCGGCAGCAGTAGAGGCCGAGTGATACTCGCCTTTACCGACCTGAGCAAGGTCTTGAAGAAAATTAACAGCTGTGTCTTGACCGCCTTCACTGAGATTAAATCCAATGGTGTAGGTTCTAATGTTCTGTGACCCAGCATAACCACCAGATTGATCAGCAGTAGCCATCCACTCAACAAGCTCTCGACCACATTTTTCGCCTGTATTTGCGGCACTCCCGCAGCTGCCTCCTGTTACTCCTGGAATAATGCCATCAGAATGGTTGCTGTTGGCTTGTCCGTCTGTCAATAAAATGATGTGGCTGGACTGACATTGATCCACAATAGGCGCTGTATAAACAGCATTACCTGTTATCTCTTCATCACCACAAAAGATGGAATTCAGATCGGCATCGGTGCATCTTGCATCACGGCTGACGGCGCCACCTGTATAAGATGAAGGGTGGCTCACGCGACCATATTTTTTCTGGTTGCCGCGGGTTCGGCCATAGACGACATCCTCACCGCGATAGTATTGAGAGGCCTCGTAGAGCGTGTCAACAATAGGGGTGTATCCACCAGGCCTGAAGTCGTCAACCAGGTCATGTAACTTATCACGTACAGTATATGTTGCTGCACTGGATACACCGCCGAACTGAACCTTTATCTTTAGCAGTGCAGCACCACCAGCGGATGAGTCATAAGTGAATGCGCGGCGGTCTCTTGAGCCAGATGCCTCTACAATCAAGGCTAAATCATTGCCTGCAACCCAGGAGCCACCATCAACAATCCCTTGGATCAGGCTGCTGATATCGGGTGACTCGTAGGTGCCATTTGCAGCCCAGTCAGTTGGCGTCCAGTTAACAGCCCCCGTTGTGGGGCGGTCGCTGATATTACTATTTGCTGATGAAAAGGCATCTGCATTGCCACTGCCTTGCCCCTTCAGTGTGATGGTCATGCTGCCAGTGTCATTGCTCTTTGCTGTGAACTGTAGCCTGGCCTCTATGATCTGTGCGCCTTGGTTTATGCGAACATCTTCAAAATGTACACCATTGGTTTGGTCTGACTCTATGTTAAAGACAGAGCCAGTAAGTGACATGCCGCCACTGCTATACTCTTCTGCGTCATTGTTTGACTCATCTACGCGATAGTAGAGCCACTCATTGATACAGCCACCAGCAGCAGGGATGGTATCTGGGTCATAGGTGACCCGTAAAACAGGTGCCTTGGTTGGGTCACCATCGAAGCTGTGTGCCACCCGCTTTGTGAGATCTGCACCTGAAATCTCAAATGCCATGGCATTGTTTCCACACCAGCCGGCCCGGCCAACAACGTTTTGTACAATAGTGGATAGATCAGCGGTCTGATATGTTTCGTCACTGGTCCAGGCGTTGGGCACCCAGGCAACATTGCCTGTCTTAGGACGACTGTTTATATCAACTCCAGCTCCGGAAGCAAAGGTTACTGCATCATCGTTGGCTATGCCTTTTATGGTCAGATTGACGGGGTCGGCTGAGGATTGTGCGGCGGTAAATTCAATGACTGCGCTCAGGATGGTAGCACCCTGCGGGATGGCCACGTTAGTGAAGCGCAATCCGCTATTTTGTGCTCCTGGGGCACCGGTTGAGTAGGTTACTTCCAGTTCTGCTGACCTGCTTGAGCTTCCTCTATAACGGAATGACCTTCTTTGGCTACCTGATACATAGGTCTCGATAAATGCCATGTGATCGCCTGCCCAATCACCCCGGTTGACGATCTCTTGCACAATGGAGGAGAGGTCAGGGGTGTCATGCTTCTCATATCGTGACCATGCAGCTGGTTCCCAAGTTACAGAGGCTGAGGTTTTTGTACGGTCAGATACTTTATTGCCTAAAGTGAACTGGGTGGCGTTACCGTGATCCTCGCCAAAGAAGCGAAATGCGGCATCACTTGAATCGCTTCTTCTTGCAGTAAGTTTTATTTTTGCACTGTTGATAGTGGCAGCGGCTGGAATGGTGACATTACTGAAACGGAGGCCATTGGTCTGATTGTTATTCATGTCCCACTGACTGCCTGAAGTATCAAACCATCCGGAAAGATACTCCTCTGGGTCGTCGTTATTATTGTCAATTTTGCTGGTAATGATGGTCTGTCCACCGCCAGATGCACCAAGGGCCATTTCCAGGTGCGTGCTATCCAGCGTTATGGTTTGGAGACCACCGTCAAGCTGCTCTGCATCATCACTGCTTTCGCTGATGGTTGAGGTTATTGATCCTCCAGCTTCTGATGGTGCGGCAGTTGCTATATCTTCATCCACATAGCTTACGGGGAACAGGATGGGGCCACCTGGGTTATTAAAACGCATAAGGCCAATATTGACGTTGGTTACGCTATTGAGCAGGCCATGCACAGCCAGCTTCATATTCTCCATGCGGTTTAGTGAGCTTCCCGGAACATTGGAACTCATTGAACCTGAACTATCGAGAATAAACAGTACATTGGGATGAACCGTTTCTGCAGCAGGCGGCGCACCAAAGAAGACCTCTGTGTCATCAGCATAGAGCGGTGAACCAACAATAAGTGAATAGAGTAGTCCGCCAAGTAAAGCGCGTGTTTTAAGTGTATTTTTAGACATAATACAGCTTCCTAATAGGTGGTTTAATTCGGAGCAGTCCATTGAACGCCCTGGATGACATCTGCTTCTGATACAGCGGTGGTTCCGCGTTGCATCTGGCCGTGGCCGGTAACTTCAAATACATATGAGACAAATCCGCTTCCCTGCACAATTGAAGAGCCTTTGGCAACTGTCTTGCCCTTTTGTGTGATGCTGGCGTTTGCGCCAACTTTGGAGTCGGTAGTAAATGTAGGTGTAAGATCTTGTGTTGTACCCTCAGGTAGAACAGTTATGGCTGTAAAATTAGCGGTGTTGTTCAATACATCCTCAACGGCACTTTCGGCTGTTTGAAAGGCAATGGAGCGCTGGCCTGATGCGGCTGCCATCTTTTCCTGCATGGTTGAGGATTGAAATGAGCTGGTTGCAAGCGCTGTAAGCAACATAAGAATGATGAGCGTTACGATGAGAATGGCACCATCTTGATTTGAAATGGGATTTTTCATAATTAAAACTCCGCGCGACGATTTCTAATGCTGATAGATGTATTAAATCTGCGGCGCATACGCCTATCATTGCCATGTGCTGTTCCACCTGATGAGGCAATGGTTATGCCGGCAAGGGTATAGCTTTTTTCATCATCGCTTGTTCTTGTATATTCTGTTGATGCAGCAAGCAGACCGACTTTAACTGAAGCAATTTGGTCAAAATCTGTGGGTGCAATATCTGCTGCATTATTAAATTGCATGCTGTTACTGGTGCCAGTGCCATACGTTAATTGTAGATTTTCAACGCCGGCAAGTAGCTCGGTAGCAATGAGTGTTCCTGCTGCATCGAGCTCACCATTGCTTACAAAAAGAGCAGCAATGGGGGTGCCATCAGGCATCGTGCGCGCAGGGTTAAAGGTATCCCCTACAAAATAGATGTTGTTGTTAAATTTTTGAATTTCTGAATTCGCATCAAAACCACCGGAAAGTGTGCCGTCAAATGTTAAGGCACCTCCAGTAGTTGGGGCATTGGTTCTGGTGACTATATTGGCTTTTGTGCAATCAGTAATAATAAACTGATCACCTAAAAGTATTTGTGAGGCGACACTGTCATCGAGCAGCGTTAATGTCCCATCAGCTGCACTGGTAGCAGCAGTGGGCAATGACTCCTGAAAGTCAGCAAATTTTATTGCAATAACATCAGTTCCAGCTTTGACCTTAGTTGCAACATTTTGAATGTCTACATCAGCAGCAGCATCAGCTACCCAGGTGGCAGATGTTGTATCGTAGCCTCTGACTGCAAGGGCTCGAAAATCCATATCATCCGTACTTGCAGCAGTCACTACCGATACCTGGCTGGCACTGTCTGGGTCATTTGGGTCTGGCAGGTGCCGAGTGCACCCCTGATACCCTGCCATGCGAATATCCTGCGACAAAATATCCAGTGCGATGCGCCCAGTCTCTTGAAGATCACTGACGGCATTGTTAGAACGGAAGGTTTGGTTCTGACTGGAAAAAAGTGCAATTACGGCGAGTGCCGCCAGCATGCTGAGCGCCAGGCTGATCATCAGCTCTATAAGCGTAAAGCCCTGTTGATTGGATGAGCGTTTCATATCAAAGCACCGTAGTAATAGTGAGTGTCTTTGTTGGAGAGCTGTCGGCATCTGCATGCATGGCCTCCATTTCAGACCAGGTGACAGTTACTGAATAGGTGTTTGCATTATTTATTACTGTTCCAAATGCGCCAGTCGGTAAAGTGGGTGTGTAGGCAGCGCCTAGTCCATAGACATCCTGGAAGTGATCTGTCCATTCCCGGATATCCTGGCTGGCAATTTGTGCTGATGTGCAAGGGGCTGTGGCGCACCCTTGATCGTCTGGGGCATCATCTCTGGAGTCGAGTGCATCGTAATTGCCAGTGGTAACGCCATCCTGATTTGTGCGCATCCTATCAATAATATCGTTTGCCACTACGGTGGCTTGGCTTCTCAGATAAGCACCCTGGTTATAGCGCATGGAGGCTGTCTGCATGCCCGCTAGCCCCAGTAGTCCGAGTGACAATATAACGGTAGCAACAAGTACCTCGACGAGTGTAAATCCTGTTTGTGATGTAAGGTTCTTTTTCATCGTAATACCTTCCTGTTATGGGCAGGCTAACTCACGGGTAATGAGTATGGTTTTGCCCGTAGCAGTAATTATGAATTGACGGCCATTATCGCTGGAGTTGGTTTCGCATACGTCGAAATTCCCAGTTACAGCAGGGCTGACAAAACCACGTGAAACAAAGCTGATAGTTGTGACATTGGCATCACTATCCACAGTGATGTTGCCGTTAAATGGATCCAGTACCGCAATGACCCCATTTGTAGGGACATCTATCATTTGAGCGCCACCTCCCCATTCATTACTGGCATCCCCAGACTGGCTGACAACCTGAACAGTATTTTTTCTTTTAACTGCCTCACTGCGTGCCAGCATAAGGAATGAGGCAAATACGTTTACTTGGGTTGTCATTCTTGTACTGTGGGTGCTGCTGCGGAATGATGGTACAGCTACAGCAATAAGTATGATTACAATAGCTAGCGTTACCATTAACTCAACCAGTGTAAATCCACTGCTTTTTGTTGGTTGTTTCATGGAAGATCATTCCTCAGGTTAATTGGCAAAACATATAAAGCTTTCTAAAAACAGAGACGTTGTGCATGGGTCTTGTTAACTAGAGTATTCGGATCAAAGGGGTAAAACTTGAACGGAGTTCACACTTTTGCAGTGGTATAAACGGGTGCCACAGTCAGAGGGCTATGATTTTTACTGAAAAATGGCTATTAGCAGGAACCAAATTCTTAATTTGTGTGCAAATAGAGGGTATTTGTAGGGGTTGTAAGCCATTGTGCCGTTTATCTGGAAAAATGCCCGCTGAGTGGTAATAGGAAGCTAGTTCATGCAGATTGCAGATAGAGCGGGTTTTAGATTGAGTAAAAATATAAGAGATAATTTATTAGAGATTTTCCTTGCAGCGTTGGATCAGGTGAATGGTCGGCATGTTGTTAGTCAGTATTTAAATAGCTCCCAGTATGAGCATGCTGCACCTGCTGTTGTGGCTATTGGCAAAGCGGCACAGGCAATGATGTTGGGGGCTTATGATGCTTTTGGGCAAAAGCCCATTAATCAGGGATTGGTGATTACAAAACCAGGGCATTTGGATTATCCAACACTTGAGTGCATAGGCTGTAAGGGGTTAGAGGGTGGCCACCCTATACCCAATGAGCAGAGTTTGGCTGCTGGATATGCGTTGATTGAATTTATCTCTCAATTGCCAGTGGATCGACCGATTCTTTTTCTTATTTCTGGTGGAGCATCAAGCCTGGTTGAGGTATTGCCTGATGGCATATCTCTGGATGAACTGAGTCGAGTAAATGATTGGCTGCTGGCCAGTGGGCTGCCTATTAAGAGTGTAAATAGCGTACGCAGGAAGCTGTCAAAAATCAAAGGTGGCGGGTTGCTACAGTTTGTAGCTTGCCGTTCAGTTGACGCGCTTCTTATATCAGATGTGCAAAGTGATGACCCGGCTGTAATTGGTTCAGGGCTATTGGTCGCACCAGGTTTAATAGCCAATGAGCTTGAAGGATTGGTGTTACCTGATTGGATTCAGGGATTAATCACACGATGTGATATCTCACCGCCTGTTAGCCAGATAAATGCCTCACTACAGGTTATTGCTAATCTCGATATGGCCTGTAAGGCTGCGGTGAATAAAGCTGAAGAGCTGGGGTATTCGGTTGTTAGGCATGATGGGTTTCTGTGTGGCGATGCTGAGGTTGCAGGCAAGTATGTAGCCAGAGAGCTAATAGAAGGAGCATCAGGCATTCATATATGGGGTGGGGAGACAACGGTGCAACTACCCGCGAATCCTGGGCATGGTGGTCGTAATCAGCATCTTGCATTATCAGCTGCACAGGAGATTGCCGGATATAAGGGACTCTATCTTCTGGTTGTGGGAACAGATGGTACTGATGGGGTAACTGATGATGCCGGGGCATTGGTTGATGGAAAAACAGTAGAGCGAGCTTTTTTAGAAGGGCATGACAGTACTGATTGTTTGTGTCGTGCAGATGCCGGGCGTTTGTTGGCGGCCAGTGGTGACCTAATTAATACCGGCCCCACAGATACTAATGTGATGGATTTGGTTATTGGGCTTAAATTTGAATGAGGAATATAATTCTTTAATTATTAGTGGTTTATATATTTTCTCTCCCGTTTTTTGTAGAATGATCCCGTAGATTATTTAGGGTTAATTGGTGGCTTCTCTTTTATCTATGAAGTTGTTGAGTAGCCAGTACAGGCAGGCGTACTAAGTCTACTAGGAATACCTACATTAATGAGAGTATTTAAAAATGAGAAGGTTTTTTTTATCGACTACTATTTGTCTCGCCGTTTTTTTGTTATCAGCGCCTCTATCGCAGGCAGCATCTGTTGATGGCTTCAACATCTATGATTTAGGTAGCATTGACTGGTAGTAAAAGTGAGTTTTAGAGTGCTATTTGTGTGGTTATAAATAGGCTCTTCTATTAAATACAGTTAAGCTGCTTCATGCGCCAATACAACAGCACCTAAAGGTGGTAGCGTCAATTCGGCAGATTGAGAGCAGTTCATCCAAGCTACAGATTCAGTATTAATCCCTCCAATATTCCCGATATTGCTGCCGCCATAAAGCTCAGAGTCGGAATTCATTACTTCACGATAGAAGCCTGGGTGAGGTAAGCCAATGCGATAATTGGTTCTGGACACAGGGGTAAAGTTTAATATTACAACAACATTGTTGCCATTTTTATCTTTGCGTAGATAGCTCAGAACAGATTGGCTGGCATCGTGGCAGTCAATCCATTCAAAACCATTGTGCTCAAATTCAACTTCATGCAGTGCACTTCGATCTTTATATAGCTGATTTAAATCGCTCACTAGAGATTGAACACCTTGATGCTGAGGGCGCTCCAGAAGATGCCAGTCTAATGCTGTTGCATCATCCCATTCACGACCTTGCGCAAATTCACTTCCCATAAAAAGTAGTTTCTTGCCTGGATAGGTGAACAGGTAGGTGTAAAGCAGGCGCAGAGTAGCGAATTTTTGCCAGCCATCACCTGGCATTTTATCCAGCATAGAGCCTTTGCCGTGGACTACTTCATCGTGAGAGAAAGGGAGGACAAAGTTTTCAGTAAAGGCATAGAGCAACCCAAAGGTTAGTTTGTCATGATGGTAGTGACGATGAATGGGGTCTTGGCTGAGGTAGGATAGTGTGTCGTGCATCCATCCCATATTCCACTTCATACTGAAGCCCAGTCCACCAAGCCAGGTAGGACGGGATACCTGAGGCCAGGCTGTGGACTCCTCTGCAATGATCATGGCACCAGGAAACTGCTCATGGGTGATGATATTGAGGTGCTTGAGAAATTCGACGGCTTCCAGGTTTTCCCGGCCACCGTGTTCATTGGGAACCCAGTCATCAGCCTCCCTGGAGTAGTCCAGATAAAGCATAGAGGCGACAGCATCAACCCGCAGGCCATCCAGATGAAACTCTTCCATCCAATAGACGGCACTGGCTAGTAGGAAGTTTTCTGCCTCTTTGCGGCCATAGTTGAATATCAGTGTGCCCCAGTCGCGGTGTTCTCCTCGGCGAGGGTCTGCATGTTCATAGAGTGCTGTGCCATCAAATTGCCCTAGGGCATGCTTATCCTTGGGAAAGTGTGCAGGGACCCAATCCAGAATAATGCCAATGCCGCGTTGATGGAGGTGATCAACAAAGTAGCGAAAATCATCCGGCGTACCAAAGCGGCTGGTGGGGGCAAAATAGCCGGTAGTTTGGTAACCCCATGAGGCATCATAGGGGTGCTCGGTGATAGGCAGCAGCTCAATGTGGGTAAAACCCAGTGCGCAGACATGGTCGGCAAGGCGATGTGCTAATTCACGGTAATTTAAAAAGTGGCAGTTTTCATCTTTTTGCCAGGAACCAAGATGCACCTCATAGATGGATAGTGGGGCTTTCTGCCAATCATGTTGATTTCGGTGTTGCATCCACTGTTGGTCGTTCCAGTTGTGTTTTGTCTTGGCAGTGATGATGCCTGCGGTCTCAGGCCGGAGTTGAAACTGGTTACCATAAGGGTCTGCTTTAACCAGCACCTCTCCCGAGCGACTGAGAATTTCAAACTTGTAGAAGGCCCCCGGCTCCAGGTTGGGGACAAATAGCTCCCAGATACCTGATTCACCGCGGCAACGCATGGGGTGAACACGACCATCCCAGTGGTTAAAATCACCAATAACACTGATCCGTTCTGCATTGGGCGCCCAGAGGGCAAACAGAATGCCATCGATACCGTCTGCTTGATGCGTGTGAGCACCAAATACACGGTAGGCGTGCCAATGTTTTCCCTCTCCAAACAGGTGCAGATCAAAATCTTCCAGCTGGGGTGGAAAACAGTAGGGGTCATATTGGGTGTGCTGCTGCCCCTGGCTGTCCTGCCATGTGACCTGATAACGGTCAGCGGTTTTTGTCGTCTCTCCCCGCCATTCGAAGAGGTCAGTATTAGGAATGCGGGTTAGTGGCTCAGCAATCCCTTCGATATTGACCTGTTCAGCCAGTGGCAGAAAAAGCCGGATGACAGCTCTGCTGCCTCTTCGGTGGCATCCCAAAACAGCAAAAGGGTTATGATGACGGGCTTCAATAATGCGTCGCAGTGAATCACTGAGTGTTGGTTTTGAAGTCGTTGTCTTTGAAGCCATAATCTGGGTGTCTTCTGATGAGAAGTGGGTGTTTTATGGTGAATGAAATTAACGAATATTAATTATCATCTGAATACCATATCGGGACAATTATCTTATGATTGTAAATGGTATCATACTGCTGACGTTTTGGTTGGACGGTCATTGATTAACCTGGGGAGATTAAAGATTATGAATCAAGCAAGTAATCCACGTTTTGTAAGCCGACTAACAAGAAATACCTTGGCGCTTATCCTTGCGGGCGGCCGTGGCTCACGTCTGAAACAGCTTACACAGTGGCGCTCAAAGCCTGCAGTACCCTTCGGTGGTAAGTTTCGGATTATTGATTTCCCACTCTCCAACTGTATTAATTCTGGCATCCGACGTATTGGTATTTTGACTCAATACAAGGCTCACTCTCTTATTCTGCATATTCAGCGCGGATGGGGGTTTATGCGCGGTGAGTTTGGTGAATTTGTGGAGCTTCTGCCTGCACAGCAGCGGGTTGAGGAAAATTGGTATCAGGGCACAGCTGATGCGATCTATCAAAATATCGATATTCTAAGGAGTCATGATCCTGATTATGTGCTGATTCTGGCGGGTGACCACATCTATAAAATGGATTATGGCACTATGATTGCCCGCCATGTGGAGTCAGGTGCAGATATGACGGTTGGGTGTCTGGAGGTTGATTTGGAAACAGCCAAGGCCTTTGGTGTGATGAGTGTTGATTCAGAAGGGCGGGTATTGGAATTTGCTGAAAAACCAGAGAACCCTAAGCCTATACCGGGATCAACAGACACTGCTTTGGCTTCTATGGGGATCTATGTCTTTAATAAAGATTTCCTATTTGAGCAGCTGATTAAAGATGCAGATACGGATGATTCAACACATGATTTTGGGAAAGATATTATCCCTAATGTCATTAGTAACTACCGAGTTATAACGCACCTTTTTAGAGAAAATGATACCGGTGAGCAGGCTTACTGGCGTGATGTTGGTACGGTAGATGCCTTTTGGAAGACCAATCAAGAGCTGATTGGTGTAACCCCTGAGCTGAATCTTTATGACTCCAGTTGGCCAATCTGGACTTATCAGGAGCAGCTTCCACCCGCAAAGTTTATCTTTGATGATGATGATCGCCGGGGCATGGCGGTAGATTCTATGATATCCGGTGGATGTATTATTTCAGGTGCAGTTATCAGACATACCCTGCTTTTTTCCAATGTACGGGTTAATTCATATAGTGAGATTGAGGATACAGTGGTATTGCCAAATGTAGTAATTGAGCGTAACTGCCGCATTAAAAAAGCAGTGATCGATGATGGTTGTATTGTCCCTGAAGGCACTGTGATTGGTGAAGATCCAGTAGCAGATGCGGAGCGATTTCATGTAACTGAAAATGGCGTCGTGCTTGTATCGCCAGATATGCTGGGGCAGGAGATACACCGTGTCCGCTAAACAAAAACTGAAGGTTGTTCTATGCTGGCATATGCACCAGCCAGACTACCGTGGACCGGATAATAGTGATTATCAACTGCCTTGGGTCTATCTACATGCCATCAAAGACTATGCTGATATGGCTTACCATCTTGAGACAAACCCAAATGCTCGGGCAGTGGTTAACTTTGCCCCAATACTGCTGGAACAGCTGGCTGATTATGCTGAGCAGATTCAGGATTGGCTCACTTCAGGCAAACGTATTCGTGATCCATTGCTCTCCGCGTTGGCTGGCCCTGGCCTGCCGATTGACCGCAAGGCGCGACGGAACCTGATTGAGGCCTGTCAAAAAGCCAATGAGAAACAGCTGATCAAACGCTTTAGTGCCTTTGATCGTTTGATTGAGTTGGCCTCTTGGCTGGAGGGCCATCCTGAATCTATTCGTTATTTCAATGATCAATATCTAGCAGATTTGCTCGTGTGGTATCACCTGGCATGGATGGGGGATAGCGTGCGCCAGAATGATCTACGGGTACAGTCACTACAGAAGAAGCGCCGAGGCTATGATTCAGATGATCGACGCCGTTTGGTTGAGCTGATTGGTGAACTGCTCTCAGGTGTTATTGAGCGTTACCGTATCTTGGCAGAATTTGGTCGCGTGGAGCTTTCAGTTACACCGTATGCTCACCCCATTATCCCGTTGATGTTGGATATTCAAACGACCAAAGAGGCGATGCCGAATGCACAGTTGCCTGAGCAACAGAACTATCCTGGAGGAGAGCCGCGCGTCCGCTGGCATATTCGTAAAGGACTGGAGCGATTCGAACATTTTTTTGGATTTCGCCCTGAAGGGTGCTGGCCATCTGAGGGCGCAGTCAGCACAGAGACACTGCGCTTGTTAGAGGAGGAGGGGTTTCGCTGGGCAGCCAGTGGACAGCAGGTGCTGCACAATAGCCTGACTGCCGCGGGTGAAAGCTCAGTTTTGGACAAGAATTGGTTGCACCTGCCGTACCGATTTAATGAGGGGCGACTTAACTGCTTTTTTCGTGATGATGGCCTCTCAGATCTGATTGGCTTCAAATATGCCGATTGGCATGCGGATGATGCGGTAGGCAATCTGGTGCATCATCTCGAGAATATTGCGGATACCTGTAAATCTGAACCAGATAGCGTTGTGTCGATTATTATGGATGGGGAAAACGCTTGGGAGTACTACCCACATAATGGTAGCTATTTTCTATCGGGACTCTATGAAGCGCTTGCTGAGCATCCGCGGCTTGAATTGACAACTTTTTCAGATTGTATCCGCCAGCAGAAGAATCATCGCCCTCCCTTGCCTCAATTGGTCGCAGGAAGCTGGGTCTACGGCACCTTTTCAACCTGGATTGGTGATCCTGATAAAAACCGAGCCTGGGACATGCTGAGTGAAGCTAAATCTGTCTTTGATGAAGTTGTGGCTTCGGGTCGCCTAAGCAAGCAGGCGCTGGCAGAAGTGGAGTTGCAATTGGCAACCTGTGAAGGCTCAGACTGGTTTTGGTGGTTTGGAGATTATAATCCTGGCAGTACAGTGAGTGACTTTGAACGTCTGTTTCGTCGTCAACTGACACATCTTTATGAAATGTTGGGTGAGCAACCTCCAGCACATCTCTATCAGGTTTTTGCCTATGGCAGTGGTGCGCCGTCGCGCGGTGGTGTTATGAAACAGAATGCATAGCATGAAACCACACCTAAACCAGCGGCGCGCTGGTGTCTTATTGCATATCACCTCTTTGCCAGGAGCGGGTGAAACAGGTGATCTTGGCTCTTCTGCCAGGCATTTTGTTGATTTTCTGCAAGACTCGGGGCTTACGCTCTGGCAAACCTTGCCCATAGGGCCGACTCAGAGTGATGGATCACCCTATCAATCTGCTTCTGTATATGCCGGCAATCCAAGCTTGATTAGCCTGGAACCACTGGTTGCAAAGGAGTGGTTAAGTGAGGGCGTGCTAAAGCGGACATCATTTTCAGGTGCTGAGAAATGTGATGCTATCGCTGCTGCCTGGCAAAGATTTAGCCAAAATGCAGATCAATCTGATAGATCTGCATTGAACGCTTTTAAAGAAGAGCACAAAACCTGGCTGGATGATTATCTTCTTTTTCAGGCGCTGCATGATGAGTATCACTGCGGCTGGTGGGAGTGGCCGCAAGATCTACGCCATCGTGAGCCTGAGGCCCTTGCCAAGGCATCTAAAAGATTGGCAAATAGGATTGACTATCTCTGTTTTGAGCAGTTTCTCTTTTTCAGCCAGTGGATTGAGCTAAAGCAATATGCCAACGAAAGGGGTGTGCAGCTGTTTGGCGATATGCCGATTTTCGTTGCACATGATAGTGCAGAAGTCTGGTCTCACCAGTCCCTGTTCTTTTTGGATGATGAAGGCCACCCAACAGTGGTAGCGGGCGTGCCGCCGGACTGCTTCTCAGAACTTGGTCAGCGTTGGGGCAACCCACTCTATCGTTGGGATCTAATGCAGAAAAACGGGTTTGCCTTCTGGGTGGCGCGTTTGAAAACCCAGTTGCAGCTGTTTGATCTGATCCGAATAGATCATTTTCGTGGTTTTGAAGCCTATTGGGAGATTCCCGCAGAAGAGGAAAATGCGGTAAAAGGCCGTTGGGTAAAAGCCCCTGGGGATGCGCTATTTGATCGGCTGCATGAGGCCTATGACCCGTTGCCACTAGTGGCTGAGGATCTTGGCATAATTACGGCTGAAGTGAATGCGTTGCGTAAGAAATATCAGCTTCCTGGTATGAAGATACTGCAATTTGCTTTTTCAGGTGAGGCAGATAACCCTTATCTTCCTTTTAACCACATAGAAAACTCAGTGGTTTACACGGGAACACATGATAATGACACCAGTCTGGGGTGGTATCTTAGTCTGGACTGCGAAACAAGGAGCTATGTTGATGAATATCTTGGGCGATCGCAGGAGATCATGCCCTGGCCTTTGATTCGTAGCGCTTTAGCCTCGTCTGCCCGACTGGCGATCTTGCCGATGCAGGATCTATTAGCACTGGATGGCGTGCATCGCATGAACCTGCCAGGCACAGTTGAAGGTAACTGGGGGTGGCGTTTTAGTTGGGATCAGATTGAACCTGATCTTGCAGCGCGTATGCGGTGCAGAGTAAAAATGTATGATCGGTTGGTACTACAAAAAAAATGATAAATCAAATAAAACATGGGAGTAAGAGATGTCAAAGAGGGTAAGAAAGGTTGTTTTTCCTGTAGCAGGGTTGGGCACCCGGTTTCTTCCGGCCACCAAGGCTAGCCCTAAAGAGATGTTGCCGGTGGTGGATAAACCGCTGATTCAGTATGCCGTTGAGGAGGCAATAGCAGCCGGTGCAGAGGTGATGATTTTTGTCACGGGCCGTAATAAATATGCCATTTCCAACCATTTTGATACAGCCTACGAGCTTGAAAATGAGCTTGAGGAGCGAGGTAAGGACAAACTGCTGAAGATGGTGCGTGATGTTGTTCCTTCGCATGTCTCTTGTGTCTTTATTCGGCAATCCATGCCTTTAGGCTTGGGGCATGCGGTGCTCTGTGCAGAACCGGTGGTGGGCGATGAGCCTTTTGCGGTCATTCTTGCCGACGATCTGATTGATGATGGTGGTAGTGGTTGCCTCTCCCAAATGGTCAAGGCTTTTGCTGATACGGGTAGTTCGATTTTAGGGGTTGAGCGAGTTGCGCAGGAAGAGACTGATAAGTACGGAATAGTAGATACGCAAGGTGAAAAACAGCTGCTTGAGGTAAAAGGCATTGTAGAGAAGCCCAAGCCAGAGAATGCACCATCTAATCTGGCTGTGGTGGGGCGTTACATCCTGACTTCAGAGATATTTGGTCAGTTGGCGCAGACAGGTCGAGGCGCGGGTGGTGAGATTCAGCTGACCGATGGCATTGCACGACTGATGGAAAAACAAAAGGTCTTTGCCTATCAGTTTAAAGGTAAGCGTTATGACTGCGGTAGCAAGTTGGGTTACTTGATGGCGACTGTGGACTATGCGTTGCAACATCCCGAGCTAAAAGATGATTTTCAGGTCTGGTTGCAGTCGCGTTTTTGCTGAAGTCAGATGGCTATCAGGCTGTAGACATGGCCTGATAGCCGTTTGAAAATGGCTACTTTGCAGCCTTCATCTCTTCAACCTGCATAAGCATTCTGCCAGCCTCTTCACCAATTCCTCCATTAGGATCCAGCTCCTGTGCTTTCCTCAATGGTGCTTCAGCCTCTTCGTAGCGCCCTAGTGACAAAAGAACATAACCCTTGCTGAGTCGTGCAAATTTATAGTCAGGCTTGGCTGCTGCTGATCTGTCCAGTGCATTTAGTGCAGCTTCAGTATTGCCGGTGTAGTGGTATGCAAGTCCCAAGTCATTCAGCGCGTCGTAATTCTTAGGATCAAACAGTACAGCCCGTTCATAGATGGGTATGGCTTCATCAAAGCGGCGCTGTTCAAAGTAGGTATCCCCTAGTTTTGCTAATAGATCTACATTCTCTGGATCATCAAATAATCTAATTTTGAGCATCTCGATAGCCGTGTCCTGGTTTGGCATCGTTGCTTGCATGCTGGGTTGTGCCTGTTGCGCAGGGGCTGATGTGCCATTGTTTCCACCTTCACAGCCCAGCAGAAAAAAGGAGGCAGCCAGTAATCCTAAAGCGGGATGGCATATATTAAATCTTTTTATAACGGGGTATTTCATGCGCAAAAAAACTCCTGTGTTAACTGGCTTGTTGATCTCTTTAGGTTGAAGGTGGAATGATCCAGTGTGTATGCCCATTCGTCAAGGCAGATTAAATGAATATGACATTTGGTTAAATGGTCAACCAGAGAAGTACATAATAGCGTAAAGCCTTACCGATAATAATAAAGAGCAGTGCGTTTAGCCAGTGTGTTTTAAGCCAACCAGCAGCCAAGCAGAGTGGGTCACCAATAATGGGTAGCCAAGAGAAAAGCAAAATAGGACTCCCCCAATATTGCAGCCTGTTAATAGCAACATGATGTTTCTGTTCCAACTGCCGTGCAGGAAAGCGCCATATCCACCAGCGTCCCATGCCCCAACTAAGCATGCCACCTAAACTGTTACCCGCAGTAGCGATAAGTAAAAGCATGGCGGGTGAACTGATCTGGTTGACTGCCTGGTAGACAACCAGTGCCTCAGAACCACCAGGCAGCAGTGTGGATGAGATAAGGGCACTAAAGAAAAGCTCCCAAAGTGGATGGTTAGTCATCTATTTTTAAGATCTTAGATTTAAATGGTAATTGCGGTAAAAAGTGAGGATAGATAAACAATGAGATGAGATAATAGTTTGTCTCACTCCAATCAAAGAAAGAAAATGACATCTGTTATTGCCCACTCGCATTAGTATAAAGATATACAATCTCTGTGTTCAGAGTGCAAGGCCATTTAACAATGGGAATTGTAGGAATCATTAAATGGAATGGAAGCGCTACCGATTGTATTTTGATGCTAATGGATAGAGGTTGTGCTCTTAAAGTAAAATCACAAAAAAACAGTTAAGTGGGTTAATGTTTGTGCACACGGTTTTTATTATTGTCCTGTCTTTCGTGGGAAAAATGGGTAAATGAAAATACAAATGATTTGGTTAGGCAATATTTATCCAAGAGAATAAGCATGACTTCACGGACCTGAAAAGAATGTAATAGTATAGTCAATTTAATAATGAACTGAGGAAGCGATATGGCTTTAGCACCCTTTAGAAGCTTACTTAAACAGATGCGTTGCATTTCAAAATTGAATTTAAATACATAATAAAAACTGGAATGGTTTTATGATTAAAAAAACACCTCACTATATTTTAAGTGCAATATTTATTTTTTCTCTATTAATGCCCTCTATTGCCAATAGTGCTGGATCTATATCCATCAATAAAGATAAATGGATTTCAGGATGGAAAGAAGCACCATCTATGGTTGAAGCAAGAACAGGGGCAGCTATTTATTATTCTGATAAGTATATTTATATGATAGGTGGCTTGGGGTTTTTAGATAGGAAAAAAAGTGCCAGTAAAAAACAGCAACCAGGATATTTACGAACATCAGAATATGCACAAATCCATAGTGATGGAACGTTGTCTAATTGGCAGTCGGGTCCAACTCTTAATACTGAGCGGGGTTATTTTGCTGTAGCACGGCACAAAAACTATCTGTATGCCGTTGGTGGTGGTCAAGGCGCAAATGGAAAAGATTTGCTATCAAGTATTGAACGGGCAGAAATAAAAGATGATGGCACCTTAGGCAAATGGAAGATGGAGAAGTCGGCTTTAAATATCTCAAGGCGTTGCGTGAAATTAGCTGTAATTGGGAATAATATTTATGCTTTTGGTGGGTATGGCGGTATCTTTTTAGATACGGTTGAGCAGGCAGAAATTAATCCTGATGGCACTTTGGGTGAGTGGTTTGTTTCGAATGACCCCATGACTGTTGCGCGTTATGTTCACGGTGAAGTTGCAATAGATGACGGTGTTTACAATATTGGGGGGCATAGCAAAGCAGGTGGTGCAGGTATTACTGATGTAGAGTGGAGTAAGGTTGATGAAGAGGGTTATTTTCTTCCATGGAAACGGGATCAATCACTTCAAACGGGGCGCTACGCACTGGCAACTGCTTCTTATAACGGATTTGTTTATGCTATCGGTGGCTTAACGGGACCAACATCTCTGAACTCCATTGAGCGAGCAAAAATAGTAGGTGAGGGCAGGCTTTCCAAATGGAAATATACTACGCCAACTCCATTTGGAATTGGCGGTGCTAATGCGGTTGTTATTAAAGACAAACTATACCTGTTAGGCGGTAGCGATGGATTGACCTACTTAAATAATGTCTTCTATGCGGAATTTAATGAAAAGGGTGATATAGGTTATATGGGGAGTGATGCTGATTCAGCTCAGCATAAAGACACAATCGCTTTACGCAAAAAAAATATAGCGCCTTTGCCTCATGAAGGTGTTGTTACTAAACATTTTAAGCAAAAATTATATAGTTATTTACAGGTTCGTGAAGATAACAATAACGTGTTGTGGCTGGCTGCACCGGCTAAGGATCTAAAGGTAGGCGATCGCATTAGCTTTCCAAATGGCACTTTGATGAGAAATTTTTATAGTAAAGGGTTGGAACGTCGATTTCCTCTGATTTTATTTATTTCTCAAACCAGAAAATTAGAGACTCTAGACTAGGAGGTATAAATATCTCGCCAGCTCGTGATAATGATCATTTAGTTAATAAACTTCAATGAGTTAAGTTACTCTTTTTATGTTGTGAAGACTAAGGATGTTGTTCAATGTGACGCTCTTTTGACTAACCTGTTGAAGTAACTGGTTTTATTTATGTGGTGCTGCTAATTGCATTTATAACTGGTGAGAGGAGTTGGCTAGGGGTAAAATCACCGGCCGCATATGGCTTCAAGCTCCCTTGGAGCGGTTAACCAGTTGGAAATTATTTTAGGAGTCTGTTGTGAGACCTAAATCCATTACGTTTCTTTGTATCATTCTTTTCTCAATCAGTAGTATCCAGTTGGTTGGATCTATGGGGGGTATCCTGATAGGGAACGGTATTGGCCCAGAGAAAGTATTTAAAAGTACTGAAAAATATGAGATGGAAGAGAAATACATCATTAAGGATGAATCAACAGTACCTGCTGTAGAGGTTGATGAGGGTCAAACCACTAGTGAGATCCCAAAACACGTTGCTGCGGCTTCACAATATGGCCTGTGGGCTGGGTTTTTTATGCTTCTCTCAGTCGTTTGGTTATGGCAGATGAGAACAAGAGGCCCCTATCTTTTTGCCGTAGTGTGCAGTGGAAATATAGTGACTCAAGTTATTTGGCAACCTGAGTGGGTGATGGAGAGCCAAACGGGTATGTGGTTTGGCTTGTTATTACCGGTGGTCTATTTTGCTGTTGTGTTGCCGCATTGGAAGACGCTGAGCATTCCTTTACAGGATCGCCCAGCAAAGCCTAAATCTGATGTGATAGGCTTGGATGTTTTTAAGCTTGGTGAAGGGCAGAATAAAGTGCAAAACAAGGAAATAGAAAAAAGTTAGTATCTGCTGGCATCTAAGGTTGAGATGCTGGCCTTTATCACAAAATACAACTGGATCGTCCCCTGCTTGAGCAGGGGTGATTGAGTTTCCCCCTCTTTTAACACGCAATAAATCCATCTTTCTCTATTAAGGTTTTGGCCTTCTCAGGGTCCTGCTCATTTGCAGGCATGGCCAGGTAATAAGGTAGCTCTACTGGCTCATCGCTAAGGTGAATTACGTGGGTCTCTATTAATCGCTTTATTACTGATCCAACGGTATCTGCAAGATTTTCAGGTGCACCATCTGGGTATTGGCTTTCTAAATAATCTATTAGCTGTTGAATGGTATGCTGCCCATCTGCTAGAGCGACAACCCGGCCAAGCCAAGCATCAAGCGGAGTGGATGATTTAGGGTTTTTTGCATCAACCAATAAGACCTTGTTTTTTTGCAAGGCATAGATGACGGCGCGAAAAAAATACTTATCTTTATTCAAGGTCTGTTCCTTAATTTGCATTTATGTCAATTATTCTAGATGGATCAATCGGTTGCGCTATGTGTGTGCGCCTAACGGATTTTTCTAGGATTACATTGTGATTTTCTCATTAGATGAGTAGTGGCGACAAGTGCTGCTATTAATCTTATCGGTTTGCAGATCAGGATAGTGCCCCCTTTCGTGTGCTCTAATTAGTGTTAATGTAAACACAGCAGTAAAGGTGTAAAGGATAAATGTTGTGTGTATTTCGATAGTTAGTGATATTCGCCTTTATTGTGATGGGCTTAAGCTTGTTTTAAAGGCACGAGCAAGAAGCTCAATCTCACCAGATCACCAGATGTCTGGATTAAAGTAAAAAGTACCCTGTAGGCTAATAGCTTGTTGATGCTTTCTTCTTATATCGATTGTCATCAGGGCTGGCGGTGCTGAGTAAAATCACTTCAATTTCTTCAATAATCTCTTCTTGACGCAAAGCATTACATTGGCGCACTAAGTCTGCGGACTTATCATCCAGGTGTTGAACAGCGCCTTCTAGGTGTCTTACACGATGTTGATTTTCTGCCATTAAGGATAGGTACATAATTTCATGCAGGGTAGCAAATAGATAATGCTCAATGAGTTCAGACAGGAATGCTTGTTGTGGCACATTAAGTAGGGGTGGGTGTGGGGAGGATGGTGCAGCCATTCGGTACTCTTCAAAAGGCGGTAGTACCTCGGTTGTTACAATCTGCTCCTTATCAGGGTTGTGATAGATTGCAATAAGTGATGGTGTTTGGTGTGCTGTTTGTAAATGAACCAAGGTGTTTATTATTTCAAATAGTGAGTTTTTGGCTTCTTCAATTACGTTAGCACCATTGATGAGGGCGACTACGCGTGGGTCTTGTTCCAGTTGGGCGCAGAGTTTGCGTCCTGTTGCAATTAACATGGGTATGCCAGTGCGGTTTTTAAGTATGTGGTTTTCCATGTGCTGTAATAGTGATTCGTTGAAATTGCCACAAAACCCTCGCTCGGAACCTAGCAGTAGGTAAATTGTTTGTGATTCACTGGGTTGCGGAAGTGCTTCGGGGTAGGTGCTGATAAAGTCTGCTGCTACGGTGCTGATGTGGGAAATTACCGCACGCTGAGCATTAAGAAAGTCAGCTAGTTTATGGGTTTCCATCTGTGCCAGCATTTTCATGGAGTTCATGATATTGCGCACTTCTTTCAGTGTTTGGCGGTGTTGCTCGAGCAGGTGGCGTTGGGTCATGATTTATTCTGTTTTTTTGGCTGGCTGTTTATCCATCCATCCATCCAGTTAATGCTTTAGTCCACTCTTCTCGTGAACTATTAAGAGACAACGCTGATGTGCTGATCTGTTTTTCAAGCAGGGTTAGCCGGGTTGAGATCTCTTCAGTTTCAATTTTATTGAACAATCCATCATTAAAAGCCACCATCCAGCCCATCTGAAATTCAATAGGTAGTGGTGTAAGACGCTCTTGTTTGAGTATTTCTCTGAGTATGCGACCACGTTGGATGATTGCTGTCATAGAGGCTTCGAGATTGGCACCAAAGCGGGTGAATATCTCCAACTCGATAAACTGTAGGTAATCCAGCTTCATACGACTGGCTTCATTTTTGATATGAGGGTGCTGAGCTTTGCCACCAATGCGAGATACGGATCTGGCAATATCAATGGCAGGGCGGAAGCCAGCGGTAAAGAGGGTTCGTTCCAAGTAGAGCTGGCCATCGGTGATAGAAATAAGGTTGGTGGGTATATAGGCGGAGATCTCTCCTTGCTGGGTCTCGACAATGGGTAGTGCCGTCATGCTGCCTCCGCAGTGAGCGGCATTGAGGCAGGTGGTACGTTCCAGTAGGCGAGCATGGACGGAAAATATATCACCTGGATAAGCCTCACGCCCAGATGGTCGGCGTAATAGCAGGGAGAGTTCGCGGTAGGTTTTCGCGTGAGTGGTGAGATCATCGTAAATCACTAGCGTGTCCTTGCCTTGTTGCATCCAATACTCAGCGATTGCACAGCCAGCAAAGGGTGCCAGATGGCGTAAGCCAGGCAGGGCTGTTGCCTCTGCGACGACTACAGTGGTGTAGTCCAGTGCATTATTATCACGCAGTGTTTTAATGGTGTTAATAACGGTAGAGCGTTTTTGACCGATGAGTACATAGATGCAGTAGACATCCTTATCTTTTTGATTGATGACGGTGTCAATTGCTATGGCGCTGCGACCCAATCCTTCATCACCGACCAATAATTGACGTTGACCTTTGCCCATAGGGATGAGGGTGTCGATGGTTTTGATGCCGGTGTAGAGTGGTTTGTGAACAAAGTCACGTGCCATGATGGGGGGCGACCTTCTCTCTAGGGGCAGCCAAGCGGCTGGTTTTGGTGTCTCTTGTCCATCCAGTGGGGTTCCTAATGGGTCGATTATTCGACCTAACAGATCATCTCCGACAGGGACACTAAGTGCTTGGGGACAGAGGTAAACGGCAGTGCCAGCAGTGAGTTGTTCTGTTTCATGCAGTAGCACGGCCCCAACCAGCTCTTCAGTTAAATCAAAAACCATGGCTTGGCTGCCATCTTCAAAGGCCAGAACCGCCTCCATTGCAACTGAGGGCAGACCTGTAATCCATGCAATGCCATCGCCTACAGAGGCCACAATGCCTTGCTCTGTAATACTTAATCCGGGGCGATATTGTTTAAGCCAGTCGGCCTGTTTTTTTAATAGCTTTAAAGCGGGTTTAGGCGCCATGTGTGATGTCCACGAAGCCTTTTAGCTCATCCTGGAGATTGGTGTGGAGTACCCAAGCGCCTATGTTGATGCGTAACCCGGCAAGCAATGCGCTGTCTTGTGTGTAGTGAAAGGATCCCGGTGTTATTAAAAGTGCACTGAGGCTTTGTTCCAGTGCTTGGCGCATGCTGTCATCCAGAGGGTGCGCACTGGTGATTTTGATCTTATCCACGGTTTTATTGCTGGCAGCTTGCAGGGTACTTAGTTGTTCAGGGGGGAGTGTCTCCAACTCTTTTAGGAGGAGATGGCAAAGATCTCTTTCTAGCTCTGGGCTGGCGGTAGCAGAGAGTAGTTGTGTAGCAAATTGCGCCCCTTGGGTAAGTGCGCTCCTTTCGATCTGGAGTCGTTCGGTCTCTTGTTGATGCTGCTCAATGATCAGGCGCTTCTCGCGTTCTTTTTCCAGGCTGGTTTGCAGCGCTGCCATTTGCTGGATGCGTGCTACTTCAACCTCTTCATTTAATGCCAGATGTGCTGATTGCTTCTCCTGCTCCCAGATGACAAGTCGGTTGTTGTACTGTGATTGTAGTGCTTCAGCTGTGATATGTAGGCTTTTGGCATCCGCCAGGTTTTTTTCAATACCTGCCTGGCGGCGTGCAATGATGTTTAGTATGGGCTTGTAGAAAAAATGTTTTAAAATCCATAATAGAATCAAGAAGTTGATGATTTCAAGAATAAAAGTAGACCAATTTAGTTCCAAGGCAGTATCTCCTCAGGGAGCGTTGGATAGATCACTGTATTATTTCAGTAGATGTTCCAGTAGTGGATTGCGGAATAACACAATCAGCACGATAACCAGCACATAGATAGCAAGTGACTCGATCATGGCCAGGCCGATAAACAGAGTGCGCATAATGGAACGCTCGGCTTCTGGTTGTCTGGCCAGTGCATCTAAGGCGCTACTGATGGCTCGCCCCATGGCAAGGGCAGGCCCCAATATGCCTAGCGCGATACCAAAGATGACGGCCAGTGTAGAGGCCAGGGTAAAGGTGGATAGATCAGGCATAGATTACTCCCTATTTTTTTCTCGTTGTTTCTGTTGAGTGATTTGTTGTGACTGTATTCCGCCAGCGACATAGATCAGCGCCAGCATGCCGAAGATATAGGCTTGTACCAGCGCCTCAATGATGTGCAGCATGAGTATGGGGATGGGAGCCAGAAGGCCCGCAACCAATAGAATCAGTAGGGCAGTCATCTCCAAACTCATGATATTACCGAACAGCCGTACGGCTAGGGCGATTGTACGTGTGATCTCACTGATGATGTGAAAGGGCAGCAGGATAGGGCTTGGACTGAGATAGTGGCGTAGGTAGGCCTTTACTCCCTGGGTGCGGATTCCAAACCAGTGCACTGAGAGAAAAACCAGAATGGCCAGTGCCGATGTGGCTGAGATATCGCGGGTTGGAGAGTGAATGCCAGGTATCAGGCCGCAAAGATTGGCGATGATCAGGAATAACCACAATGTACCAATAAAGGGCAGGAGTTGGCGTGCGTGTTCGGGGGCGGCTTCATGGATGGCCTCTTCGATGGCAGTGACAATGCCTTCAGCTGCTGTTTGTATGGCTCCTGGTTGTAACTGTAAAGCGCGGGTGATCAGCCAACTGAGGAGTCCGGTGACGGCCATGATGCCCCAAGTGGTTACGATGGTGTTGCTGATTTGTAGTGGACCGAGCTGGAATAGGATATCCACGAAGATGCCATCGCTATTCATTACCTTCGCTCCCGTATAAAGAGATAGACATTAATTGCACCGAGAAACACACCCGCCAAAAGTAGGCTTAATGTCCACTGGCTGGAGTAGCCTGCTGCTAGCTTGTCTAGCCAAAGCCCAAGATAGGCTCCTCCTATTACGGGTAGTATAAAAAGCAGCCCCAGAGTGCCAATATAGACAGTCTGTGAGATAAGGGTAGAGCGATCCTTCTCTGCCTGCTTCATACGCTGGGCTTGATGTTCTACCTGTGTGAGAAGCTGCTTGTCTTGGCTCATCTCTTTCGGCTCATTTCCCATAGTCGCCTTAGAATATCCTCTTCCATGTGATGAATATTCTGCTTCATTACGTGTAGTTCTCTCTCTTCAGTGACCAGCTGCTCTTTCAGGGCAGCGCTAATGCGTTCATAGTTTTTATCGATCAGGTAGCGCCGGGTACTGATGGAGAGTTTGTTATCTTTAAAAGAGAGTATAGCCCCAGGTAGCGCCAGGTATTGCCAGGGGGCTTCTCCACAACGAAAGCGCGCTAGCCCAAATATAAGAGCCGTCATCAAATGTGCATGATCTGCGAGAATGCCAAAACGGCCTGAGGCATCCTCACCAACAAAAGAGGTGACAGACTCTATCTGCTTGGTATGAGCGCCATCCATAAGCTGTAGTGTAAAGTGTTTCATTGCGGTATTTCTGGCATGGCTCCTTGCATGTAGCACTGTGATTCTGATAGATCATCGTAGTGGCCTAATAGAAATGCCTCGCAATCCTTCAGGGTCTGCTGGAGTGGCACGGAGGCGCCCTTGATGCCAGTGTGGGACGCAATTACTTGAAAGGGCTGGGTAAGGTAACGTTGTAGCTTGCGCGCGCGCATGACGATACGCCGATCCTTTTGTGATAACTCTTCAATACCCAGCATGGTCATGATGTCTTCCAGCTCATGATAGCGGGCTAAGTGTTCCCGAACCCCTTCAGCAATGGTGTAGTGGTGATTTCCCAAGGTATGACGATCCATCAGTTTACTGCCTGATTGCAGAGGATCGACGGCTGGGTAGATGCCTTTGCCGGCCTGGGCACGGGAGAGAATTACAGTAGTGTCCAGATGACTTAGAATGGCGCTCACGGCGGGGTCAGTCATGTCGTCTGCAGGTACGTAGACGGCCTGCACGGAGGTGATTGCTCCTTGGCGTGTGGAGAGGATGCGATCTTGCATCTCTGCGACCTCTGTAAGCAGAGTAGGTTGATAGCCTACGGTGGCAGGCATCCGCCCAAGTAGACTGGATATTTCGCTGCCTGCCTGCACGAAGCGGAAGATGTTATCCATGACAAACAATACCTCCTTGTGCAGGGTATCACGCAGATACTCAGCATAGGTTAGGGCAGAGAGACCGATGCGAAAACGTACGCCTGGCGACTCATCCATCTGCCCGAAAACCATCAGGGTTTGCGGCATTACCCCGGCTTCCTGCATCTCATGCCAGAGTTCATGCCCCTCACGAATGCGCTCACCAACACCGGCAAATACCGATACACCTTGATGTAGCGTAGCAATGGCGCTCATGAACTCCATAATCAATACTGTTTTGCCTACCCCAGCGCCACCAAACAGACCTGTTTTGCCTCCTTTTACAAAAGGGCAGAGTAGGTCGATGATTTTAATGCCTGTCTCTAAAATCCCACTGGTTTCTATTACCTCTTGCAGAGGTATGGGTTGACTATGAATATTGCGAAACTGCTGCTGAGCAAGTGGTGGCCTGTTATCCAGTGGTTCACCAAAGATATTTAATAACCGACCTAAACAGTCTGGAGCAACAGGGATATGCAGTGGAGCACCGGTGTTGTAGACCGATGTGCCACGCTGCAAGCCCGCGGTACGATGAAGTGTAATAGCGCGTAGATGGTGCTCATCAAGATGCTGATGAACCTCAAATAGATAGGTTTCATGGTCAAGTGAGGCGCATAGTGCCTGGTGCAGTGGAGGTAGTTGGTCGCAGGATATAACCACTACTGGCCCATGGATTTCGCTGATAGTCCCGATTGGGCTGCTATTACTATCTTGTGAGAGTTTATCCATGCCCTATAGTCTAGGCATTATTAGAGGCTGTATGGAGATTATATCAAGGATGCCAGCATAACCTATTGGTATTACTAGAAATTCTAGTTTTAGTTAACGGCTCTTTTTAGATCAAGCTCGATTATTTATTTGGGTAGACAGGTTGCTCAGAATGAGCGCAATTATTATGCAATAACTATATGTTTTTATTTGAAGGTCAGGTATTTCCTGGTTGTGTCGATAAGTACTAAAAATCACTATAGGGTTATATTGCCCTGCTATTTGTGGAGGATTGATATTATACTTGGTTGAGTAACCCAATTATTGTGGTTGTATTTTTGATGGTCTATTTAAGAGTAATCATGTTCAGTGTTCTATATTTATAGTAAGCGCCTGAAATAACATGATTATTTTGGTCAAGGTATCCTTAACAAGTTGTATAAGAGGTTAGTACCATGTATGCAGAAGATAAGTCACTGATAATACTGATGGCAGATGATGATGATGATGATTGTTTGCTGGCTAAAAAAGCACTTGAACAGTCTGGTCTAGTTGCTCAGTTGAATTTTGTAAAGGATGGTGAGGAGTTGATGGATTATCTTTGTGAGCGAAATGATTATGAGTGTGATGTTTCTAAGCCAGACATTATTCTACTTGATCTAAATATGCCAAAAATGAATGGACTTGAGGCGTTGAAAGCAATCAAATCCAACCAAATGTTGTCTCATATTCCGGTAATTGTATTGACTACATCCAAGGCGGATCATGATATTTGTAATAGTTACTCTTTCGGTGCGAGTTCTTATATAACTAAACCAGCGAGTTTTAAAGGCTTGGTTGAGACAATGGATATGATTAAAAAGTACTGGTTTGAGGTTGTTGAATTACCAAAAAAACATATGGCTTGGGGAGGCTGACCAAGCACTCTAGTGTTCAGTTTTCCCCGGTAGTGCATATAGGATTTAGGCATTAAGTAATATGATAATAAAAAAGTTGAGCATTCTTCTTATAGAGGATGATGAAGACGATTATCTTATTATAAAAAAATTATTTAGTCGTATACGTGATTTGCATTGTAATGTTAATTGGGTATCTAGCTATTCTAAAGCTTTGCAATGTATTGATGATTCGGATCAAGATGTTTATTTAATAGATTACCGCTTGGGTGATGGTAGTGGTTTAGATCTGCTGCGCAAGGTGCGTGAGACTGGGTGTGACAAGCCAATAATAATTCTTACCGGCCAAGGAGATCGAGATGTTGATGTCGATGCAATGGAGGCAGGAGCTTCAGATTATCTTGTAAAAGATGAGTTAAATGCGCAAATACTTGAACGATCAATTCGTTATGCAATAAATATATCCCAAACAATTAACAGATTGCGTAATGCACGTGATGAACTTTCTCTTGAAGTTGAAGAGCGCAAAAAAGCAGAGTTAGAGCTAATAAAAGCTAAAAAAGCGGCAGAAAATGCAAGTCGTATAAAAACCGAATTCCTCTCAAATATAAGTCATGAAATACGCACGCCCATGTGTACCATTATTGGTATGTCAGAGTTGTTATCAGAGTCTGAATTATCAAAAAAGCAAGAGACTTATGTAAAAACCACTATGCAGGCTGGTAATGATCTTTTGCATTTGATCGATGAAATTATAAATATTTCAAAGATTGAATCAGCTCAAGTGGTACTAGATGAGGTCCCCTTTGAATTTGATGATTTGCCATTAAAGTTGGCATCAATTTTTGAAAAAATGGCGCAGGAAAAAGGGCTTAAATTTACCTGTCATGTGGCATCTGATGTGCCTAAGAGGTTGGTGGGGGATCCGGCTACTTTAGAGCAAATACTTACCCATATCCTAAGTAATGCAATTAAATTTACAGAGCATGGAGAGGTTGCGCTAAATGTATGTTTGGCGAGCACTAATGATATTAAAACAGAATTAAATCAATGTGCTGTGGATAGAAAAGAGGGAAAAATAGAGGCATGCTATCTACAGTTTTCTGTAGCTGATACTGGGATAGGTATTCCTAAGCAAAAGCAGCACGCTATCTTTGATAGTTTTTCTCAGGCAGATTCTTCAAGTACAAGAGAGTATGCAGGGGTTGGTCTGGGCGTTACGATATCAAAAAGATTAGTAGAAATGATGGGTGGTAAGTTGTGGGTAGAAAGTGAAGAAGGGAAAGGTTCTACGTTTTATTTGGATGTAAGGCTTTGGAAACAAATAGAGGTGAATAATAAAAATAGTGTAAAGGAGGTTGATTTAACAGGAATGAAACTGTTGGTTGTTGATGACAGCTTAACCTATCAATCGATTATTAAAGATGAGTTGACCCGGTATGGCGTATCTGTGACACAGGCAGAGAGCTGCAAGGATGGGGTTAATGCATTGAAAGATGCGGCATTTAATGAGGCGTTTGATTTGATGGTTGTAGATTATGAACTTCCTGAAATGGATGTTATTAAATTTATTGAGAAAATCAAAAATCAATATGTTGGAGGAAGTGCTTTCCCGATATTGTTTTTAGGTGCGTATTGTAAATACCTTGATGGAGCTAATGTAATTAATTTGGACTTTGTTAATTATATTAAAAAACCAGTCAGAACGGCGGATTTGCTTATTGAAATAGAAAAAGCAGTAAGTTAGACGACGCTTAGAAAAAACCAAAAGAACAATCCTGATAATTATTTTATAAGCTCACACAAGCTAATGTTGCAAATGAATATTTAAATAATGACTTTTTATATACAACTAAACGCTATTTTTAATAAGGGCAAGCAGATATCTGGATTGCTTGGCGTTGTTCTGTTGCTTATGGTTTTGTTACCTTTTTCACCTGTAGCACAAGCATATAATATAGTTGTTCTTACTAGTAAAAGCGCCACACCATACAATAGTTTTGTTAAAGAGTTTAAAAAAACACTGCCTGATTCTAGTATTAAAGTTTTAAATATGGATGGAGATATAGAAAAGGGTAATGTATTGATTGATAAAGCAGTAGAGACAAACGTTGACCTTATTGTTGCTTTAGGATCAAGGGCGGCATGGGTGGTAAAGGATAGGGATTCGCCTCCCGTTTTATTCTCTATGATATCTAATCCTAAAAAATATGATCTTAGTGGAAGGTCGGGTATAAGAAGTGCTTTTTCATTTCGCCAGCAGCTGCAGGTATTTAAGGAGATCATACCTAACGTAAAAAAAATAGGGTTGCTATATGATGAAAATAACAAAATTGAAATAGATGGTCTGGATAAAATTGCAAAAGAGATGGGTATCGATCTTATAAAAAAGGAGATAAGCGATATTAGAGATGTTGCCTTTGCTGTGGATGATTTGTTAGCTAATGTTGATGCGTTATGGCTGCGTAAAGATAAGTTAATTACTGGTAATACACGGTTGCTTAAGCAAGTTGTTTTATTACGTGCATTACGTAAAAAAATCCCAATTATTGGGGATAATAAATGGGCAGTGCAAAATGGCGCGCTGTTTTGCCTGTTTGCAAGTTACCAGAGTATTGGGGCACAAGCAGGAGGGATGGTAAAGGGGGTGGTCTCTGAAGAAGAGGTGGGATTTCAATTTCCTTCAATGGTTAATGTTTTTTTTAACCCACATGTGGCGGAAAGGTTGTCTCCAGGTGTTGACATTATTGTTCCAAGGGATGTTTTTTTTGTTAAATAATCAGCCCTTACTTTGGATGGCAATGCTGTGAGAAGAGTTGGAGATATGCCATTAAAAGTTAGATTGATGTTTTTGATGTCATCAGTTGTTGTTGTTGCTGTTGCTGTGATTGCAATGGTTTTTGTAACATACAACAAACAGCATGTTCAAAGTGAATTTGATATTCGAATACAATCGGCTATTGAAATGGCAGCAAAAAATCTAGAGTTGGCGGTCATGATTAAGCAGATTGATGATATTGAGCGTATGCAGAAAAGTTTATTGCATACACCAGATCTTGTTTCTGTTTCTATCTATGATGAAAACCAGGTGCTTCTATCGAAGCAAGAAAATAACTCTTCTTTATCATTAAAAACAAAAATAGTACGGCATAATATTATCGTAGATGAGATTCAGATAGATGAGCTTTCATTATTAGATGAGGATGACACTACGAATAAAAATGAGGTTGTTGGTAGTATCGAGGCTGTATTTAGCATAGAAAGAATGGAGAATGATTTAAACAAAATTATTGAATTTACATTTCAGTTAACCTTAATAGTTATTTGTGTGGCTTTATTTATTGGATACTACGTTGCTAATGCGCTTACTACTCCTTTGGCTAAATTGGTTCATGCAACAAAAAGGGTAGCAGAGGGCGATTTAAGCTATAGCGTCACGAATGATTTCAAAGATGAAATCGGCCATTTATCACAATCCTTTGGAGTGATGGTAACTGAGTTGGCAAATGATATTGCCAGAAGAGAGAGAGTTGAAAGTCAGCTACGAGATAGCAAGCTACGGTTTCAATCGCTTGCAAATAAGGCCCCTGTTGGCATTTTCCAGTTTGGTATACTGGGTGAATGTATTTTTGTAAATCCCCGTGGATTAGAAATCCTAGATGCAACAGAAGAGGCTATTTTAGAACACAATTGGTTTAACAGGATACACGTGGATGACAGAGAAAGTGTTGAATGTGAATGGAAAGAATTTATTGCACAGCGTTCTATGTTTTATTCTGAATTTAGGTTTGTTCATTCTTGCGGTGAAATAGTATGGGTTATAGGCGAGGCGTATCCTGAATTGTGTGATTCAGGCAAAGCAAGCGGTTACATCGGAACAATTACAGATGTAACACCATTGAAGCTAATTACAGAAGAGCTAAAGCGAAGTAATGCTGAGCTTGACGCTTTTGCTAGAATTGCTTCCCATGATTTAAAAGAGCCAATGAGAAAGATTCAGACGTTTGGTAGTATTTTAGAAGAGGATTTCTCTGAAGCACTTGGAGATGAAGGTTCTGCTTATCTTGGTAGAGTCGTAAATGCAGCTCAGCGTATGCAAAGTTTAATTGATGGCTTGCTGGTTTATTCTCGAGTGGCTACCAAGGCTATGCCTTTTACTAGGTTAAATTTAAAAGATTTAACAACTGAGGTTCTTTCGGATCTTGAAGTGGCATTAGAACAAGCTGGTGGCACAGTCAATATAAGTGATTTTCCAGATATTTCAGGTGATCCACTACAAGTAAGACAGTTGATGCAGAATTTAATTGCTAACTCAATTAAATATAGCCGTGATGATCGCCCCCCTGTTATTAATATCAATGCTTCTGTTGAACAAAACATGGTGAAGGTTGTTGTGAGTGATAATGGTATAGGCTTTGATATGCATCATGCGGAAAGAATTTTCGGTGTATTTGAAAGGCTGCATGGACGTAGTGAGAAATATGACGGTTCTGGTATTGGATTGTCAATTTGTAAAAAAATTGTTGAAAGGCATGGTGGATCAATTTACGCTCGCGGAAAGCCTAATGAAGGTGCGGAATTTATTTTTACCTTGCCACTATATAAGGATAGATTGAATGCTTGATCTAGAGCTTAAATTACTATTAGTAGAGGATGACCCTGAGGATAAGGAAATATTTGAACGTATGTTGTCCAAGATTAATGGCTTAAAATATGATGTTAAGTGGTGTAGTAACTTCTCGGAAGGTAAGGGCGAAGTTTTAAATAATCACTATGACGTGATTTTTATGGATTACAGGCTTGGAGAAGGAGATGGAGTCACTCTTTTACGCTATGCAAAGGAAAACGATTGCCAAACCCCTATAATCTTTTTGTCCTCAGAAAAAGGGCGTGAAATATATAAAGAGATCAAGCAGTGGGGTGCACTTAACTATTTAAATAAAGGCGAAATAACTCCGGATCATTTAGCGATAGCCATTGATTATGCTATAGAAATAGCCGCTCAATATCAGTTGTTACGTGATATAGCCGCACATGATGGCTTAACGGGGCTTTATAATCATAGAGAGGCACACGTGTTAATTGATAAAGAGATAGGGCGTGCGCGTCGTTATAACACGGCTCTATCTTTAATTATGTTGGATATTGATTACTTTAAAAATATTAATGATACTTTCGGCCATTTAGTTGGTGACCAAGTGTTGCAATGGTTAGCTGGATTGATTAAGAAATCATCAAGGTCTTGTGATATTAACGGCCGTTATGGTGGAGAAGAATTCGCGATTATTTTGCCAGAAACAACAGGCGATAGTGCATATAAGAAAGCAGAATCATTACGTAAGCTGATTGAAAATGAACAATATACTGACGGGTGCATTAATCTTTCTATTACAGTCAGCATTGGTATAGCGGAGTTAAGTAATGATGATACAAAAATGACCTTTATTGAGAAGGCGGATAAGGCATTATATTGTTCAAAATCAAAAGGTCGAAACTGTGTGTGCTATGAAAAACATGATGCAAATTAATCGCTCTCAAGTTCCATGCTACTGTAACTGTAGGTGAGAGCTGGTTTCACAGTTAATGGTAGAGCTGTTGTAGTTTGTCCTTTAAGTGTGGTGAAAATTAATGCTGAATCATTCAGTGGCCACTTGCCTTTATATATGTTCTTTGCCTTATCCCCTTCGAATACCAGATAGCTGTATTTTTTATAATGAGGCAGTTTTCTAGAAACATTAGAAATTGCAGAGACTGAATCTGCTGCAATCCAGCCGATGGCCTGTTTTGGATTCACTGGATTGAATGTGGTTATAGCAAAGCTGTGATCGGTCTTTGGAAAAAGTTTTTTATTTAAAGCAAGATGCTTGCTTTGATTGTGAAATAATTCTGCGGTTATCGATCTATTCATTATACTCAAGAATTTATTGCTTTGCCCAAAAAGCCATATTGCACGGTCTGTTGGTAAGCTATTGAACTCTGTATCCCATTTGATTTTTAGTGTTGGTGCTCGTTTTACCCAATCATCGGCTAATTCTTTGTAGCCAACTTTAAGCGCCTCAGATGCAAGTGAAGGAAGGATAATGAGTGCTTTATTAGCAGCAAATAGCTGAGCAAAAGAACTGGGTATTTCACTAGGGTCAAGGTATCTAAACAGATCAAATCGAGGGTCAATCATGATGCGCAATGGCTGAGTATCAAAAGTTAGTTCTAACGTTTTTTCTTTTTGATCCATTTGAAATATATGCTCGACATACTGCTCCTTTCCTTCTAGTTGAATTAAGATTGGAATATAGAGTGAAAAAGCAGGCTCAATTTGAGTTTGTTTCAAACTTAAACTCATACTATATTCAGTTGCGATTTTTTTTATAGCTACATTGCTGAGTTTGAGTGAAGGTGCACCGATGCGTGTTGTCCATTGCTTAAATTCATCACCTAACTCTTTCTTGCTGACAAACTCAAAAGCATGGCGAAGCGTATTAAATCCAGCGCGCTTAAAAAGATTGTTTTGATAAAAGTGGCGTAGGCCTTTAATGAAAATTTCATCTCCTAATTGTTGGCGCAACATGTGAAAAAACATCATGGACTTACCATAGCCAATAGCTTGACTTGCTTGTCCATGGCGACCTCGAAATGCGGTTAATGGAAAGTCGTTTTGTGATTTTACTGAATCAGTGTAGCGTTGCAGTGCTGTCCGTCTGTAGTCAGCTCCTGTGTTGCGCTGTTCCTGTAATAAATGATCTGCAAGATAGGATGTTAACCCTTCACTCCAATTGCCAGATGCGTAATCTGGATATACGCCATTCCCCCACCAGTTATGTAGGATTTCATGTGGGTAAGATGTATGAATGATAAATGGCAGGCGAATAACAGTTGGGCCGAGAAGCGTAAATGACGGCATGCCATAGCCTGTTTCCCAAAAGTTTTCGACTAGCGCAAATTTAGAGTAAGGATAGGTGCCAAGCAATTTGCTATAGAGTGCTAAATAATGCTCGGTTGCATCAAGGTAGTTATTGGCAGTGATTAAGTCAGCACTGCGTAGATAGACCATTGCTTCTGCATCTGGCGTTTTTCGTTGGTATATTTGGTAGGGTGCCGCAATAATATAGATGTCCTCTTGAGGTGACAGCTCCTTCCAACCATTCTCTATTGATTGCCCTTGACTTATGAGTTGCCACCCTTCCGGCAATTTTGCTTGCAAGGAGAATGTTAAATATGCTGAATCCATACGAGGAAACCAGTAACTGGCAGCACTAAGGTATACGCCATTAGATGTTATTAATCCTGGGGTTTGAATTTGATCACCTGCATAATCCTGAGAGATCTGTTGCAGAGAATGGCTGATGACTCCGCTATAGCGAAGGTTAAATTGAGTTTTAGGTTGGGCGAATAGGGCTTGGTAATATTGAACGGCTACCGAAGCATTATTGTCATAGTCTTCAATAGACGTAATGGTAACGCCTGGTGAGTATTCTATATTTAAATTTTTATGAAGTTTAAATGTAACGCTAGTAGCTTCATTAGGTAGAAAAACTGTATCCTCAACATTGATTATTCCCTTGGATGGTTGCAGGGTGATTTTTAGGTCGTGGTGGACAATGTTATCGGCAAGGCTTATTGGGCTGAGTAAAATCAGTAGTAGACAATAGAAAGCATGATGATGGAGGGGCATTGATAAGTTCCATTGGATTTTTAATTCAGGCTATTCTCTAATGATCTGCTTATCATTGCCACCATCTAAAAATAGTTAACATTTAATTACATATGGGTTGTTTATGATTAAACAAAAAATAGGCTGGGTTTTTCTGGCAATGTTGATTCTACAAAGTCTGAGTGCTTGTCAAGTTAAGGCGCAACATGGGCATGCACCGCATGCAGTTGTGGGAGATAAATCTCAATCTCATGGTACTGAAGAGGCAGAAAAATCAAAGGATGCAAAAGAGGATGAGGCGAAAATAAAAACAGCAGGTCTTGTTTTAGATCTCCGTAACCTTCCTACGTTGGATCTTATTATCTCTGAGCTAGCAAAGGATAGGGTTATTTATGTTGGGGAGGCTCATACAACCTATGGCCATCATTTGAGCCAACTTGAGATTATTCGTCGCTTGCATGAATTGGATCCAAATATTGCAATTGGTATGGAGTTTTTTCAGCAACCGTTCCAGCAGTTTCTGGATGACTATATTGCCGGTCTCCTGGATGAAAAAGAGATGCTCCGCAAGACAGAGTACTACATCCGTTGGGCGTATGATTACCGACACTACAAACCCATCCTGGATTATGCAAAAAAACATAGCATTCCACTGATAGCATTAAATATGCCTAAGGAGATCACGCGGAAGGTAGGGGCAGAAGGAATGGATGCTTTAACAGATGAAGAGCGGCTTGAAATTCCTAAAGATATTGATGAGTCAAATGCGTTATATAAAAAGCGAATAAAAGATATTTTTTATCAGCATCCTCATGGTGAGGGTCGTTCGTTTGATAATTTCATGCAGGTTCAGTTGTTATGGGATGAAGGGATGGCTGAACGGGCAGCAAAGTATCTCAAGGAAAACCCAAAAAAGCGTTTGGTGGTACTCGCAGGTATTGGCCATTTAACTGATGGGACAGGCATCCCCCAGCGTGTAACCCGACGAATTCCAGTTGAAAGCAGCATTGTTCTGCCAGCAGGCAGTGTTGAAGTCAGACCAGGCGTGAGTGACTTTTTACTCTATCCTGAGGATGTCAAACTGCCACCTACAGGGCGCATGGGCATAATATTAGCAGCTGACAAAAAAGCAGTGGTTGGTGGCGTGTTGCCTAGCAGTCCTGCGGAGCAGGCTGGTATGGAAAAAGGTGATGTAATTCTGTCGCTTAATGGGGTGTCTACAGAGATGTTGGTAGACCTCAGGATTTTTCTGGTAGATAAAAAGCCAGGGGACAAGCTAGAGGTTGTGGTGCGTAGAAAAGGATTCTTTTTTGGAGAGCGTGATATTCCGCTAAAAATGGAGTTAGGTAAGTGAAATCTTTGTACAAAGCGATCTTTCCATGATTGCGGCATCAAAAATAGGCTCGAAATGTTTATTTACTCAAGTAAACGCTGCTTTTTACCTGTTTTTGTCGCGCACTCACGAAAACTTCATTTGCGTGTAAAAGTTTCGAGTAATGCAATGCTGTAAATATTGCGATAGTTATAATAGATTGCTGCCGTTTATCGGTAAAACTGTTCCGCTTGAATATGTGTAGATTCGTCGTGTTGAATTCCCTTACTGCGAAGTGTAGTATTGTGCCAGCTGATTTTTCAGCCATATAACAGCTTCAATAATAAAACGATAACAAATTCGTGCTTGAGTGCTTATTTGATTTGATCTGCATTCAGGCTGATCATCCGGTAATAGTTTGGTCTGGTTTTTTACTAGCCGGTGATGGGAAGGGGCGATGCTAAGAATAACATTGGTTAATACGAAAGGTGGATGCGGAAAAACAACCATAGCAACCGGTCTGGCTAGCTATTTCGCCTCCACAGGATTACGCACAACATTGATGGACTATGACCCGCAGGGTTCCAGCCAACGTTGGTTAGCGCTTCGAGATGAAGAGCTTCCCTCTATAAAATGCATTAATGCTGTTCGACAAAAAGCCGGTTTAACCCGCAGTTGGCAAATACACGCAGGCTTTGATACGGAAGTAATGATCGTTGATACCCCTGCTGGAATGCACAGTAGTCAGATGATGGATTTACTGCGACAGACAGACATAGTGCTGGTACCTGTTATGCAATCTGTTATTGACATGCAGGCAACAGCAGACTTTATTGATCAACTAAAACGGGTTGAAAAAGTCACTACAAAGAAAAAACAGATTGGCATTATTGCTAACAGAACCCGCCCAGGCATACACTCTTACGATATTTTAGATCAATTTCTTGAAGGCTGCGGCCTCCCCGTTATTGCACGAATTAATGATAGCCAGAACTATGTCAACGCTATGGAGCAGGGCCAGGGTATCTATGAATATTATTCTGAATCAATAACTAAGGATCGTAAGCAGTGGGAACCACTCTTAAAATGGCTTAATTTTGGTTCACTTAATGTAACACCAATTCAAAAACCAGAAGTTATGCCTGCCCTCTCTCTAGAAAGTGCGGTGAGCTGCTAATCAGTTATACTTCGCCAACTTATTTCTGATTATGGTCATGCTGTGTTGATGACCCCCCGTGAGTTTTTTGTCATTTCCATCAAATAAAGATATCGAATGCTGTATGCAGATCGACCGTCATGGTCTGTATAGACGCTTACGCACTCTTCAGCAACATAAAAAAACAGACAGACCATTTGATTCTGACTTGGAACGGTTGGGGCAAGATATCAAAGCTTCCCAGCAGTTATTGCTACACCGCCGCGAGCAATGCCCAAAACCTAAATTTCAGGATGACCTGCCCATCAGCGCCCGCCGGGATGAGATAGCCGCAGCAATAGAGAAGCACCAGGTTATTGTCCTTTGTGGCGAAACAGGCTCCGGTAAATCCACCCAACTCCCCAAGATCTGTCTCTCACTGGGGCGCGGTATTGCGGGTCGTATTGGCCATACGCAACCACGACGCATTGCTGCCCGCAGTCTGATGAATCGTATCTCCAGTGAATTGGAGCGAGAGCCTGGTACAGCCGTTGGCTATAAGGTGCGCTTTAAGGATTATGTTAGATCAGATACGCATATCAAGCTGATGACGGATGGTATCTTGCTGGCTGAGATTCAGCGAGATCGCTATCTGAATGAATATGACACGCTGATTATTGATGAGGCACATGAACGCAGTCTCAATATTGATCTTTTGCTTGGCTATCTTAAACAGCTACTACCTAAACGGCCAGACCTAAAGGTTATTATCACCTCAGCCACTATTGACCCCGAAAGCTTTTCACGGCATTTCAGTGGTGCACCGGTGATTGAGGTATCGGGTCGCACCTATCCAGTTGAAGTTCGTTATCGTCCTTTGGAAGAGCAGGGAGGGGAGCGAGATGAACCGATGCAGCAGGCAATTCTTGATGCAGTGGATGAGCTATCAACCGCTGATCGTGGTGATATTTTGCTTTTTCTCAGTGGTGAGGGTGAGATTCGGGAAACAGCTGAAACCCTGCGCAAACACCGCATGCATCAAACAGATGTCTTGCCGCTCTATGCTCGGCTGAGTGCTGCTGAGCAGTCACGTATCTTTAAGTCTCACGCAGGGCGACGCATCATTTTATCGACCAATGTGGCGGAGACATCGCTGACCGTGCCAGGGATTCGTTATGTTATCGACCCTGGTTTTGCTCGCATCAGCCGCTATAGTCATCGTAGTAAAGTGCAACGCCTTCCCATTGAGCGAGTTTCACAGGCGAGTGCCAATCAGCGAAAAGGTCGCTGTGGTCGTATTAGTGATGGGATCTGCATCCGCCTTTATGATGAAGAGGATTTTCAGGCACGGCGTGAATTTATAGAGCCTGAGATTCAACGCACCAACCTGGCAGCCGTCATTTTGCAGATGAAGACGCTTGGCTTTGGTGAGGTGGAGAATTTCCCCTTTATTGAGCCACCTGATTCTCGATTGATCAGGGATGGCTATCGACTGCTGGAAGAGCTGGGCGCAGTGGATAGTAACAAGCAAATTACCCGCCTGGGCAAGCAGCTGGCAGCGCTGCCATTAGACCCAAGAATTAGCCGGATGCTATTGGCGGCAGCACAAGGTAATGCCCTGCATGAGGTTTCAGTGATTGCCGCAGCCCTGAGTGTGCAAGATCCACGGGAACGTCCGATGGAGCACAAGCAGGCGGCTGATGAGATGCACCGTGAATTCCAAAATGAAGAGTCAGATTTCCTCAGTTTTCTTGCCCTTTGGAGCTACCTGGAGGAGCAGCGCCGTCACCTTACAAAGAGTAAATTTCGCAAACTCTGTAAACAGCGCTTCCTATCTTGGACACGGGTGCAGGAGTGGCATGATGTTCAACATCAATTAGCAGGTCAGCTGCATGAGATGGGGTTTCGTGACAACCAGTCTGAAGCCTCCTATGAAGAGATTCACTGTGCAGTGTTGACTGGCTTGCTGAGTAATATTGGTTTTCGAGATAAGGATAAAGAGTACTTGGGTGCGCGTGGTAGCCGATTTTGGCTTTTTCCAGGATCAGGGCTATTTAAATCAACACCAAAATGGCTAATGGCAGCGGAACGTGTGGAGACGACCAAACAGTATGCCCGTACGGTAGCGAAGATTCAGCCAGCTTGGATTGAGGCAGCCGCAGGGCATTTGATTCGACGTAACTACTCAGAGCCGCATTGGGAAAAACGTGCTGCCCAGGTTGCGGCCTATGAAAAAACCACACTGTATGGCATTACTCTAAACCCACGGCGTAAAGTAAATTTTGGCCCTATCAGCCCGGAAGAATCACGGGAGATCTTTATTCGTAATGCCTTGGTTGAGGGTGATTTCCGTACCCGTGCGCCCTTTTTTCGTCACAATCAAGCGCTGATAGATCATATCTGGCATTTAGAGAGTAAAGCCCGTCGACAAGATATTCTGGTGGATCATGAGGCGATCTACGCCTTTTATGATGCACGAATCCCTGAAGGTATCTACAGCGGAGCGGGTTTTGAGAAGTGGCTAAAGAAAATCACAGCCTCACAACCCAAACTGCTGCATATGACGCAAGAGGCGTTGATGCGCCGTGATGCTGAAGAAGTGACAGATGAACTCTATCCTGATGTACTGAATATAGAGGGTATCCCTCTGCCTTTGGAGTACCACTTTAAGCCAGGGGAGCAGGGTGATGGTGTCACACTAAAGATTCCACTGGCGGTAATCAATCAGGTCTCCGAAGAGCGTTGTGAGTGGTTGGTACCTGGTTTGTTGCGAGAGAAGATTGTTGCCCTGCTGCGTGGTCTGCCCAAACAGCTGCGCAAGTCCTTTGTGCCAGTGCCTGATTATGCCGATGCCTGCCTTAAAGCGATGCAGCCATCAGACAGGCCACTGACACGCCTGCTGGGTGAAGAGCTTAAACGTATGACAGGCGTACATGTGCCGGAGGAGGCTTGGCAACAGCAAGATATACCGGCACACCTGCAGATGAGTTACTGTTTGGTAAATGATAAAGGGCGGTCAATTGCCACAGGACATGATCTGCATCAGCTAAAAAAAGAGCACAGTGATGCAGCAGAAAAGAGTTTTAAAACCCTGCCAGTCTCAGGTTTGGAGCGGGATGACTTGAAGGATTGGGATTTTGGCGAGTTGCCAGAAACGGTAGCACTTGAGCGGGCAGGGATTCAAATGCAGGGTTATCCAGCATTGGTTGCTCAGAAAGAGAGCGTGGCTATTCGCGTATTGGACTCCAAGCCCAAGGCTGATCAGGCTATGAGGGTGGGGTTGCGTGCTTTAGTTATGTTGAAGCTTGCGCAAGAGATTCGTTATCTTCGGAAAAATCTACCCGAACTGCGTGCCATGCATCTGCAATATGCCAAAGTGGCAAAGCCCCCAGCGGGGTTGGAGAGCAATCTGCCGAAAGACCTGGAAGCTGAGCTGGTTGCACTCAGTGTAGACAGAACCTTTATTGCCGACTGCCCACCTATTCGCAATGAGGCGCAGTTTGTAGCGTGTGTCAGTGAAAAAAAGGGTGAGTTGATGGCGGTAGCCAATGAGGTTTGTAAGCTGGTGAGTTGCATACTCGATGAGTATCAGCGAGTACGAAAGCTGCTATCGGATAATATGCCAATCAATCTGATCCCTATGATCTCTGATATGAAACAACAGCTCGACCGGCTGGTGTTCAGAGGGTTTCTGCAAGAGACACCATGGCATAATCTACAGCACTTCCCGCGTTATTTGAAGGCGATTGCTCTGCGCCGAGAGAAGATTGGATATGCGGCTGGGCGTGATCTTAAATCGATGCGGGAGATGCAGCCGTTATACAGTCAGTGGCAGGAAAAAGAGCAAACTATTCGTAAAGCAGGCAAATCCGATGCCAGGCTTGAAGAGTTGCGTTGGAGCTTTGAAGAGCTGCGAGTCTCCCTGTTTACGCAGGAATTGAAAACACCTGTCCCTATATCACTGAAACGAATTGAGAAGCGTTGGAAGGAGCTGGGACTTTAATCATTAATTAAGCTGGTGAGTAGAACCGATCAAACCTTATAATTGTTGCCTGAAACATTATTAAGAATTTATAAAGGATAAAAAACATGAATTCATGTCCCTGTGGCTCTGGTAAAGAGTATGAAGCCTGTTGTGGCCCACTCCATGCTGGAGCTAAAACAGCCGATTCTGCTGAAGCTTTGATGCGTTCTCGCTTCAGTGCTTATGCTAAAGGCGAGATTGCTTACCTTACCGATAGTTTGCATCCGGAGCACCGTGAAGATCATGATCCCGTTGCAACCAAACGTTGGGCAGAAAATTCAGACTGGATCAAACTTGAAGTTGTCACTGTTGATGAGCAGGAAGAGAAAGGTACGATTGAGTTTATAGCTACCTATCGAGAGAAAGGGGTTATCCAATCTCATCATGAATTGGGTGAGTTTAGCTGTTTGGATGGGCAGTGGTATTATGTTGATGGCAAGCTGGTGCCACTATCTGTTCAACAGAATGAAGCTCCAAAAGTAGGCCGAAATGAGCCATGTACCTGTGGGAGTGGTAAGAAATATAAAAAGTGCTGTGGCCGTTAATTGAAGTCATTATTGAGAATAGGCTTAAGTTCATATGATGGTCGGTCGATTACTATTAAACAGGACACTGGGGTAGCATAATGGCTTGGTTGGAAGGTTAGTGATTGCGCGAAACAGACAAATATCAAAAAAACAGTGCCTTCTGGCTGTAGGAATGATATTAATGGTGATGTCACAAGGTGTCGTTGCTACGATTTATCAATATGTTGATACAAAGGGACATACTCATTTCACTGATCGCCCGCTAATAGGTAACTATAAGCTGAAGAGCGTTATTGGTCAGCCACGATCCACGGGTTCAGTGAATGCAAAAACCTTTCAAAAAAACCGTAAGCGTTACAGTGCAATGATCACAGCAGCTGCTCGGAATTCAAATCTGCGCCCTGAATTGTTACATGCTGTCGTATTGGCTGAATCGGCTTATGATCCAGGTGCTAAATCACGGGCAGGAGCGGTGGGGTTGATGCAGTTAATGCCGGGAACTGCTCAGCGTTATGGTGTTAGTGCGCGAGGCCGTTGGGATCCTGAGCAAAATCTAAAAGCAGGGGCACGCTATTTGCGGGATTTGCTTAAAGAGTTTAAGTTTGATCTGCGTTTGGCTCTTGCTGCTTACAATGCGGGCGAGAATGCAGTGAAAAAATATGGCAATAACATCCCTCCTTATCCTGAAACACAGCGCTATGTTCAAAAGGTTATTGCTTATTACAATAAGAGTCTCGCATCAAACAGCTGAAGCTGCATAGCTGTTCAGTCATTAATAGGGTGTCTGGCAGCCTATATTTAAAAGCTAATATTGAAAATCCAATATACAGATAATGCATAGCTGAACCTGGAATATAGCCTATAGTATATGAGGGAAAGGTAATAAGGATTTGCTGTTACCCTTAAAATAATCAAGATATATATCAATATTTTGACTCTGTTTTCATATGAATCTGCTTCTTAAGGAAGAAAAGTAGATGCTGAGTGAGATATTTGTAAATGACTGACTCTGGAAATCTTGCATTAGCTGCCGTTGACGGTGTTCTTTTGTCGCCGGTTGAGCTGTCAATTCTAAAAAGGTTGCAAAAAGGAAAATCGGATGCGGAGGTATGCTCTTCCCTAAATTTAACCAAGCAAAAATTGGCTACGCATCTTAAGGAAACCCGGCAAAAATTAAACGTTCGTACCCGCGGTCATGCAATTGATCGCGCCATTGCTTTAGGTGTTATGAATTCCTATGTACCTAGTGGGAATGAGGTAGGGCAGCCTAACCTGAAAATAGGCATTGTGGGTTGTGGCAGAGGTGGTACTGCTGTACTACATATTCTGAAAGACAACCCATGTATTGATATCGTATTTGCAGCAGATACAGATCCAAATGCATATGGGGTAAAAAGTACCGTTAAGTTAAATATCCCTTTCTATACCAAGCTTCCTATTTTAGAACCTGATGATATTGATGTTGTTATCAATGTGACGGGTTCAGAAGAGATGGCTGTGGAACTCCGTAAAATATTACCACCTGAGACAGAGTTGATGGGGGGGTTATCTGCAATGCTGATGTGGCAGATTACAGAGGAGCGTAGAAGACGGCTTGCAGAGCGAGATAGGACACTAAAAGAGCATGAAAGCCTCTGCCACCTGGGTGAAATTATTGAGAATATCGACAGCATGGCAGATGCCTCATATGCCATTGTTGAATATGCATCAAAGCTTTTGAATATGCCAGCGGGATCCCTTGCCATCTGTGATGATACAGGCGAAGAGATGATACTTGTTGCGGCCAAGGGATTTAGTGAGAAGTTTAATGTAGAGGGTAAATGGAAGATTAGGCCGGGTGGTCTGACTGATATGTTGTTGAATCAGACAACCCCGCTCTTTTTTGCTGATATTGCTGAATCACCAGATCCAAATCCCTTATTGGTTGCTGAAGGGGTTAAGTCAGTATTGGCAGCACCATTAATTATTCAGCGTAATGTAGTGGGTATTCTTTATCTGAATGATTTCAAAAGAAAAGAGATCAGAACAGAAGATATCTCACTCTTTTCACTATTAACCATCTACGCCGCACTGACGGTGGCGCGGGTCAAGTCTATTGAAAAGTTGTGGCATCAAAGTCAGCATGATGGCCTGACAGGGCTGCTGAATCATCGTAGTTTGATGGAGCAAATTGAGAAAGAAGATCAAAGAGCGAGGCGACATGATGCTTGTTATTCGTTGATTATGATTGATATTGATAACTTTAAGGCCTACAACGATGAATTTGGGCATCTTGAAGGGAATAAGGTGTTAAAAGCGGTATCGAGGCTGCTAATGAAGGCTGCCCGGGTCTCTGATACGGTGAGCCGCTTTGGTGGTGAAGAGTTTTCAATATTGGTGCCTGAGCTTTGCAAAGATCAGGTAACACCTTTTGTAGAAAGATTGGTAGCTACGGTAGCTGATTATGAGTTTCCTCATCGTCACGTTACCATCAGTGCAGGGGTGGCCAGTTACCCAGATAATGGTGCTACAGTTATGGAACTCATCAAATATGCAGATGACAGACTGTACCAAGCTAAACGAGAAGGTAAGAACAGAGCTTGCATCTGATTAACGCTTTCCTTGTTGCTGGACTAAGTGTAGGAAATTTTCTAAACGTCGTGGGTCTATCTGCCCCTCTTTAACCGCATGCCGTAAGGCGCACTCGGGTTCCTCTAGATGACGGCAATCGCTAAATCGACAGTGACCAATAAAATCCCCAAACTCCTTAAACCCACTTTCTAACTCTGCTTTGCTCAGTTCGACCAATCGAAAGCTGCGTACGCCAGGTGAGTCGATGAGGTGACCTCCTTCAGGGAGGGAGTAGTAGGTTGTGGCTGAAGTAGTGTGTCGGCCAAGCCCCGATGCTTTGGATAGTCGCCCAACCTGGATATCCTGATCAGGAAGCAGAGCATTAATCAGAGATGATTTCCCTACGCCGGACTGCCCCACCAAAATGCTTGTTTCACCAATAAGATGCTGGATGAGTGGGTTGAGTCCATGTTCAAATTTTGCACTGATTTGAATCAGTGGATAACCGATTTTTTCATAATGGCCGAAACGTTGGTTCAGTGCTTGTGTTGCTGCTTCGTCTAATAGATCAATTTTATTAAAAGCAACAACCGCTTCAACTCCGATGGTTTCGGCCGTGACCAGATATTGATCTAACAGGTATTCGCTGGGTTCAGGCAAGGGGGCTAGAACAATGACTAGCTTGGTGATGTTGGCAGCCAGGGGTTTTTCTCTGCCGCTGTAATCGGGCCGGGCTAGCACAGATTGTCGATCAAGCAGTGCGATCACCACACCTTGTTGAAGACCGGTAGATTGCCAGACCACGTTGTCGCCACAGACAATATGTCCAACATTTCGTCGCCACAGGCAATGGTGTAGTGTGCCATCTTTATCAGCAACCACCAGATTTTGTCCATGGCGGGTAATTACGACCCCTTTTTGTGGTTCTCCCTCTGTATGCGCCAGCTCTTTTTCGGCTTTTTCAGCCACGCGCTTACGACGTTTCTCCTGGATATTTTGAATGCGTGCCTGCTGGCGTTGGTTGAGCCGTTGTTTTGCCATTAGACTGCTGTGCTTTTTATGTTGGCAGCAATATGACTTACTCGAGTGGGAGCGGGTGGATGGCTGTCATGGTAAGCCGAGTAGAGTGGGTCTGGTGTAAGAGTGTTGGCATTCTCACGATAGAGTTTTACCAGGGCTTGAATCATGGCTGTAGGGTTGGCTTGCTCGGTAGCATAATCATCGGCTTCAAACTCCTGTTTGCGCATTAACCAGCTGGAGAAGGGCTGTAGAAATTGGCTAAAAACGGGGATAACCATCAAAAAAAGGAGGAGGGCAGCGGCATCAGAGACCTGCTGCATACCGAGTGCGCTAAAAAACCAGAGCTGTTGAGATAGCCACCCCAGTAGAGCGAGTCCAATAAGTGAGATGAGTGACATTGTAACCATCCGTTTTAAGACATGCTTTCGTTTAAAATGGCCAAGCTCATGTGCCAGAACAGCCTCCATCTCATCCGCAGTTAGGCTCTCAAGCAATGTATCAAAAAACACAATGCGTTTGCTTTTGCCTAGCCCAGTAAAATAGGCGTTGCCATGGCTTGATCGTTGAGAACCATCCATCACAAAGATGCCGTTACTGGAAAAGCCGCATCGGTTGAGTAGCTGCTGAATACGATCTTTAAGTTCGGGGTCTTCAAGGGGTTCAAACTTATTGAATAGCGGCGCAATAAAGGTGGGATAGGCCCATGTCATGACCAGTGTGAATGCCATCCAGACTACCCATGCGGCAAGCCACCAGAGTGGCCCAACACTGTTCATAATCCAAAGTATGACCCAAAGCAGTGGAGTGCCGATAAGAAGCATCAAGCCAGTTTGCATGAGTAGATCGATAATGAAGCGGCGGGGGGAGGTCTGATTGAAGCCGAAGCGCGCTTCAAGGGAAAAGGTGCGCCATGCACTCATGGGAATATCTAATAGCCCCATGATGAGAAAGGCGGAGAGGATAAATACTGTACCTGTTGGAAGCGTGCCGAGTGTGGTGCTATCCCAGGTTTGATGTAGCCAGTTTAAACCGCCCCCCAGTGTCCACCCCAGTAAGAGTAGCGTGCCTAATATCAACTCAAATCCGGCAGCTTTAACCCTTGCTAAGGTGTAGCAGGCTGCTTTTTTATGCTCGTCTAAAGAGATAGCGTCGGCAAAGGCCGCGGGAACCTGGTGTTGGTGTTTTGAGACATGCTGTTTGTGCCGCCAGAGTAGCCAGAGTTGAATTAAAAGCCCAAGGCCAAGTGCGAATAGAAAAAGTTGAGTAAAAATATGCATGGCTGAAGGATACAGGTTAATTTGCATCATTCACAATATGGCAGTTAGCTGCTAGTGGCTTTTGTAGCCTAATATTATTCAAATGACCTTATCATTAGTAAGAACATACGAGTGAAGGTGTTACTCTGCTAGAATTAATTTAATCAATATTTGTAAACCCGGAGTAATGAATGGCGCAGAATCCAAAGAACCTGATCTGGCTTGACCTGGAGATGACAGGGTTGGATACCCAGAACGATTTCATCATTGAGATTGCAACCATCGTGACTGATGCCAACCTTAATATTCTGGCTGAAGGGCCTATGATTGCTATCCATCAGCCAGAGGGTGCACTGGATGCTATGGATGAATGGAATCAACGACAGCATGGCCATTCGGGCTTGATTGAGCGGGTTCGAGCCAGTCAATATGATGAACTGCAGGCTGAGGCGGAAACATTGGCCTTTTTGAAAAAATATGTGCCTGAAGGGAAATCGCCCATGTGTGGTAATAGCATTTGCCAGGATCGACGTTTTATGGCCCGCTGTATGCCAAAGTTGGAACAGTGGTTCCACTACCGTAACCTGGATGTCAGTACGCTTAAAGAGTTAGCTAATCGCTGGTCACCTGATATGGCAAAGGCTTATCGAAAAGAGTCCAAACATCTGGCACTGGATGATATTAAAGACTCTATTGATGAGTTGATCCATTACCGCGAAAATTTTCTGCGACTACCTGATTTAGATTGAATGCTGGATTAATCCCCATGCAACATGCTCTCGTACTAACTCAGATTTATGATCTGCTCTGGATTGCAGTGCTGTAATAACTGCTTCAGAGGTTGGTGCATTGCCCAGTGCGATGGCAATGTTTCTTAGCCAGCAGTTGTGCCCAATTCGACGAATAGCTGAACCGGCCATCCGATTTAAAAACGCCTCTTCTGTCCATGCAAACAGATCTATCAGTTGCACATCATTAAGCCCTTGTCGGGGCATAAAATCGGGTTCACTGCTTTTGGTGGCATATTGGTTCCAGGGGCAAACCAGCTGGCAGTCATCGCAGCCAAAGATTCGGTTACCCATCAAGGGGCGCAGTTCAATGGGTATTGGCTCTTGTAGTGTGTTGGTTAAATAAGAGATGCAGCGTCGTGCGTCTAATTTATACGGGCCAACAATGGCCTGTGTGGGGCATATATCAATGCAGCGGCGGCAACTACCACAGCGATCATCTGCTGCGTTATCGACGGGTAGAGGGAGGTTTGTAAATAGCTCACCAAAGAAGAAAAATGATCCGGCCTCACGATTAATAACAATACAATGCTTGCCAATCCAGCCGTGTCCCGCCTGGACTGCAATGGGTTTTTCCATGACAGGCGCGGTGTCAACAAAGGCTCTTGAGTCAAAATCTCCAATCTCAGCCCTGATTTTATCAGCTAGTTTTGCCAGCCGTGAGCGGATGAGCTTGTGATAATCGCGCCCCAATGCATAACGTGAGATGTAAGCGCTGTTTGGGGTCTTTAGTGTTTTTAGTGGATTATCATCGATATCAGCCAGATAATTCATGCGAACTGAAATGATGCGCAGTGTGCCAGGGATTAACTCCTGTGGTCGGCTGCGCATTGTGCCGTGCTCAGCCATGTATTCCATTGTTCCGTTATGCCCCTGGTCTAGCCACGTCATCAGGCGCTGTTCGGCTAAGCCAAGATCGGTGCTGGTAATGCCGGTTTCCTGAAAGCCAAGTTCTCTTGCCCATTGTTTGATGTTCTGGGCGAGGGCGGCATAATCGTGAGGAGTTTTGCTATCCATTTGCGGTAGAAGAAATACACCTTTCATACGCTGATTATATTAGCGGCTGTTACAGGACAAGAATACACCATACCTTATTCACAACAGCCTATGTTGTGAATATGAAAAGCCAGATGGGTTGGACATGGATAGCTACAATCAAGTAGAATTCGACAGCTTCGCGACGGACTTTGAGTCTTGTTGCATCCTAATTGATTGTGTAAGCGGGGCGAGTTCACCAAACTCATCCCGTTTTTTATGCCTGCTCCGGAGTGTTTCTTGAGAAAACCTGCGCTTTTGGTCCTTGAGGATGGCACCCTTTTTCGGGGTGAGTCCATCGGTATTGACGGTCAGACAGTGGGAGAAGTGGTATTTAATACTGCTATCACTGGCTATCAGGAGATCCTGACTGATCCGTCCTACTGTCGTCAGATTGTCACTCTCACCTATCCCCATATTGGAAATACCGGCACCAATGATGAAGATGAAGAGTCTTCATGCATCAATGCTGCTGGGCTAATAATCCGTGACCTGCCGCTGCTTGCCAGCAGTTGGCGGAATCAGCTGCCCCTTGATGAGTATTTGCAGAAAAATGGTGTAGTGGCCATTGCTGATATAGATACCCGCCGTTTGACACGTATTCTGCGTGAGAAAGGGGCGCAAAGTGGCTGTATCCTGGCGGGTGATGATGTTGATGAAGCTGCTGCACTGGCTGCTGCAAAAGCCTTTTCAGGTCTGAAAGGTATGGATCTGGCCAAAGAGATTACGGTTGATTCATCTTATCCATGGAGCCAGGGCTCCTGGTCATTGGAAGAGGGTCTGCCAGCAGATGCTTCAGAACTTCCACACCATGTGGTTGCTTATGACTTTGGTGTGAAGCGTAACATTCTGCGTATGTTGGTTGACCGAGGTTGCCGCCTGACTGTGGTTCCAGCCCAGACACCTGCAAGTGAGGTGTTAGCATTGAACCCTGATGGTGTTTTCCTTTCCAATGGTCCCGGTGATCCTGAGCCTTGTGACTATGCCATTACTGCAATCAAAGAGATCGTGGATAGTGGTGTGCCGACCTTTGGTATTTGTCTTGGCCATCAGTTGCTGGGGCTAGCCAGTGGGGCAAAAACAGTCAAGATGAAGTTTGGCCATCATGGGGCAAATCATCCCGTGCAGGACTTGACCACACGTGTCGTCATGATTAGTAGCCAGAACCATGGCTTTGCAGTTGATGAAGAGAGTTTGCCTGCGACGCTTAAAGCGACACATCGCTCCCTGTTTGATGACTCACTACAAGGGATACATCGCACCGATCGCCCTGCTTTTGGTTTTCAGGGGCATCCAGAGGCAAGCCCTGGTCCACATGATGTGGCTCCGGTTTTTGATCATTTTATTGAATTGATAGAACAGCACCGCTCAGCGGGCTGATTTTGTGCAGGGCTTTAAGGTTAAGTCCTCTATGCCATTAAAGCTAGGCAGCTAGCGACTAGACACTATTTCAAATGCCAAAACGTACAGACATTAAAAGTATCTTAATTATCGGCGCAGGCCCTATTGTTATTGGTCAAGCCTGTGAGTTTGATTATTCAGGTGCCCAAGCCTGCAAGGCGCTAAGAGAAGAGGGTTACCGGGTTATTCTGGTCAACTCTAATCCCGCCACGATCATGACCGATCCAGAGATGGCGGATGCGACCTATATTGAACCCATCACCTGGCAGACGGTAGCGCGCATCATTGAAAAGGAGCGCCCAGATGCACTACTGCCCACGATGGGTGGTCAGACGGCGCTTAATTGTGCGCTGGATTTAGGGCGGCATGGTGTGCTGGAAGAGTTTGGCGTAGAGATGGTCGGTGCATCGCGTGAGGCTATTGATAAGGCTGAAGATCGGGATCTGTTTCGCCAGGCGATGACAAAGATTGGCTTAGATATGCCACGTTCAGCCATTGCTCACAGCATTGAAGAGGCTCGCCAAGTCCAGGCTGGCATTGGGTTTCCTACCATTATTCGTCCTTCATTCACTATGGGTGGCAGCGGTGGTGGTATCGCTTATAACAAGGAAGAGTTTGATGAGATCTGCGCTCGAGGGTTGGATCTCTCCCCTACTACAGAACTATTGATCGAGGAGTCTGTGCTGGGTTGGAAGGAGTACGAGATGGAGGTGGTTCGTGACCATAAAGATAACTGCATCATAATCTGCTCTATCGAGAACTTTGATGCAATGGGAGTGCACACGGGTGATTCTATAACCGTTGCTCCTGCTCAGACTCTAACAGATAAAGAGTATCAAATTATGCGTAATGCTTCGTTAGAGGTATTGCGTGAGATTGGTGTTGATACGGGTGGTTCCAATGTGCAGTTTGGGATAAATCCCAAAGATGGCCGAATGGTCATTATTGAGATGAACCCACGTGTATCCCGCTCTTCTGCACTGGCATCGAAGGCAACAGGTTTTCCTATTGCCAAGATTGCAGCAAAACTGGCGGTGGGTTTTACCCTGGATGAGCTGCGCAATGAGATTACTGGTGGGGCAACACCGGCATCTTTTGAGCCAACAATAGATTACGTTGTCACCAAGATTCCCCGTTTTGCCTTTGAGAAATTTCCCCAAGCGAATGACCGCCTTACCACTCAGATGAAATCTGTGGGTGAGGTGATGGCGATTGGCCGAACCTTCCAAGAGTCACTGCAAAAAGCACTGCGCGGATTAGAGACAGGTAAGCACGGGCTTTGTGAAGAGGTTGATCTGGAGTTAGAAAATGCTCTGGAAATCATCCGAGATGAGATTCGTCAACCAGGCCCTGAGCGGTTGTGGTTTATTGCTGATGCCTTTCGTGCAGGTATGGCATTAGAGAAAATCTATGGACACTCTCATGTTGACCCATGGTTTTTGGTTCAGATTGAAGAGCTGGTAAAAATTGAGGGTCAGGTTAAAGAGCAGGGCTTTTCTGCACTGGATAAAGAGCGTCTCTTTTATCTCAAACGTAAAGGCTTCTCTGATAAACGCCTCTCTGTTCTGACGGGTGTGCAGGAGAGTGAGTTGAGTGATAAGCGTCGTGCCATGGGGGTGCGGCCAGTATTTAAACGTGTTGACTCCTGTGCCGCAGAGTTTGCTGCAACTACAGCCTATATGTACTCCACCTATGAAGAGGAGTGCGAGGCTGAGCCAACTGACCGTAAAAAAATCATGGTATTGGGTGGCGGCCCAAACCGTATTGGTCAGGGCATAGAATTTGATTACTGCTGTGTGCATGCGGCCTTTGCTATGCGGGAAGATGGCTATGAGACCATCATGGTCAACTGTAATCCTGAGACAGTTTCCACAGATTATGATACCTCTGACCGTCTCTTTTTTGAGCCATTAACATTGGAAGATGTGATGGAAATCATACATGTTGAAAAACCAGCTGGCGTTATAGTTCAGTACGGTGGACAGACGCCGCTCAAATTGGCAGAAGCTCTAGAGGCAGCGGGTGCTCCTATTATTGGAACCACACCTGATTCTATTGATTTAGCTGAGGATCGTGAGCGTTTTCAGCAGATGATTCAAAAGCTTGGGTTACTACAACCGCCTAATCGTACCGCACGTGAGCCAGAAGAGGCGGTGCTGTTAGCGCAGGAGATTGGTTATCCGCTCGTGGTTAGGCCTTCCTACGTATTGGGTGGTCGAGCAATGGAAATTGTCTTTGATGAAATTGATCTGCGTCGTTACATGCGTGAGGCGGTTAGTGTTTCAAACGACTCTCCAGTACTACTTGATCGCTTTCTGGATGATGCCATCGAGGTAGATATTGATGCCATCTGTGATGGTGAGCAGGTGTTGATTGGTGGCATTATGGAGCATATCGAGCAAGCAGGTGTGCATTCAGGGGATTCAGCCTGTTCATTGCCACCTTATACCTTGTCTAAAGAGGTGCAGGATCGCATGCGGGAACAGATGCGTCAGATGGCATTGGAGCTAAAAGTAGTTGGGTTGATGAACGCCCAGTTTGCAATTAAGGGTGATGATATCTACATCCTGGAAGTAAACCCTCGTGCATCACGGACTGTTCCTTTTGTCTCAAAAGCAACGGGTATACCATTAGCAAAGGTGGCGGCCCGCTGTATGGCTGGCCGTAGTTTGGCAGAACAGGGCGTTACTGAAGAGGTTGTTCCAGAATACTATTTTGTTAAAGAAGCGGTGTTCCCTTTTGCTAAATTCCCTGGTGTTGATACCGTGCTAAGCCCAGAAATGAAGTCCACGGGTGAAGTTATGGGAGTAGGTCGAACCTTTGGTGAAGCATTTGCCAAATCATTGGAAGGCGCAGGCGATGCATTGCCTCAATCAGGTAGAGCGCTACTCAGTGTGCGAGAAGCTGATAAAGAGCGCATTGTAAATGTTGCTAAATCTTTGAAAGAGCAAGGCTTTGAGTTGATTGCTACTTATGGGACGGCAAAGGTTGTGCGAGCTGCGGGCATTGATTGTGAGCTTGTTAATAAAGTGGGTGAGGGGCGTCCGCATATTGTGGATATGATCAAAAATGATCAGTTTGACTTGATCATCAATACCACTGAGGGTAAAAAGGCGCAGGAAGACTCCGCTTCAATTAGAGGGGCGGCACTGCGGCACAAGGTGAGCTATACCACCACTATCGCAGGTGCAGAAGCAAGCTGCCTGGCTTTGAAAGAACTTGAATCTGCTGATGTTAATCGTCTGCAGGATTTTTATTAATATAATTGTCTGAGTGTGCTATCACACTGGCATACGACCCAAAGGATACAACGCAATGAGTAAAGTACCACTCACTGTTCGTGGTGCAGAAGCACTACGTAATGAGCTTACAGAGTTGAAATCAGTTGTTCGCCCTAAAGTTATTCTGGCCATAGCTGAAGCGCGTGCCCATGGTGATTTGAAAGAGAATGCTGAGTATCATGCAGCGAGAGAGGAGCAGAGCTTTACTGAGGGACGGATTAAGGACATTGAAGGTAAGCTGTCTCATGCTCAAATCATTGATGTTACAACACTGAATGCGGGCGGTAAGATAGTGTTTGGCACAACAGTGGATGTCTCTGATGAGAATACAGGTGAGGAATATACCTATCAAATTGTTGGAGAGGATGAGGCAGATATTAAAGCAGGTCGTATCTCTATAACCTCACCTATTGCACGGGCACTTATTGGAAAGGCTGAAGGTGATATTGCCTCTTTTCAGGCACCGAATGGTTTAAGAGAACTTGAAGTTCTGGAAGTGCGGTACGTGTGAGTAAACAGAGTAAAAGCAGCCGTCAGTGGTTAGACCGCCATTTTAAAGATGAATATGTAAAAAAAGCACAGCAGGAAGGTTATCGTTCCCGCGCGGCTTTTAAACTATTAGAGATTCAGGAAAGAGATGGACTCTTTAAACCTGGTCAGATAGTTGTTGATCTGGGTGCTGCTCCTGGTGGCTGGAGTCAGATTGCCAAACGACTGGTTGGTACTGGTGGTACTGTTATCGCGTTGGACATTCTTGAGATGGAACCCTTGATGGATATTGAGTTCATACAAGGAGACTTCTGTGAGGATGAGCCACTGCAAAAATTAAAGGAAGTGCTTGGAGACCGGCCTGTTGATCTTGTAATCTCTGATATGGCTCCCAATGTAAGTGGTATGGCAGCGGTGGATCAACCACGAGCTATCTATTTGTGTGAATTGGCATTGGATTTTGCAAAACAGACGCTGAAGCCAGGTGGTGTTTTTGTAGTAAAGGTTTTTCAGGGTGAGGGCTATGATGAATATTTTCGAGAGTTGCGTAATAGCTTTAAAAAGATAGTAACCAGGAAGCCAGCGGCTTCCAGACCTAAAAGTAGAGAGGTCTACTTAGTCGCACAGGATTGTAATATATAGTAGTGTTAACTACTCGTGCTTAGCGAAGAGATTGAGTTGATTGTCAGCACTATAGGCTGTACTTAGACTGGCAAAATGAGGGTATTCTTTTGAATGATATGGTAAAAAATGTAGTCTTGTGGGTGGTTATTGCCATCGTCCTGATGTCTGTGTTTAATAATTTCACATCACAGAAAACGGCAGCGCTTCCAATGCCTTATTCTCAATTTATTGAGGAAGTAAAGCGTGGCACGGTCAGTGAGGTTGTTATCAATGGTCGAGAGATTGAGGGTGTTGATACCAGCGGGGCTGTATTTTCAACTTATAGCCCAGAAGATGATGGGCTGGTAAGTGATCTGTTAAACAATGATGTAAAAATTGTTGCCAGACCGCCAGAGTCACCTTCGCTTCTGATGTCTATCCTGATCAATTGGTTTCCACTCTTTATCCTGATAGGGCTGTGGATCTTCTTTATGCGCCAGATGCAAGGCGGTGGCGGGGGTAAGGGAGCCATGTCATTTGGAAAAAGCAAAGCTCGTTTGCTGAGTGAAGATCAGATTAAAGTAACCTTTAATGATGTAGCTGGTGTTGAAGAGGCCAAAGGAGAGGTCTCTGAGATAGTCGACTTTTTACGTGACCCTTCAAAATTTCAGAAACTTGGCGGCAAAATCCCCCGTGGCGTGTTGATGGTTGGTTCGCCTGGTACGGGCAAAACACTTCTGGCGAGGGCTATTGCCGGTGAGGCTAAAGTCCCGTTCTTTACTATCTCTGGTTCAGATTTTGTAGAGATGTTTGTGGGTGTGGGTGCTTCTCGTGTGCGTGATATGTTTGAGCAGGCCAAAAAACATGCTCCCTGTATTATCTTTATTGATGAAATTGACGCGGTTGGTAGACACCGTGGCGCAGGCCTTGGTGGTGGACATGATGAGCGTGAGCAGACCCTAAACCAACTGCTGGTGGAGATGGATGGTTTTGAAGGCAATGAAGGTGTCATCGTTATTGCTGCGACTAATCGTCCTGATGTATTGGATCCTGCACTGTTGCGCCCAGGGCGTTTTGATCGTCAGGTTGTGGTTCCTTTGCCTGATATCCGTGGTCGCGAGCAGATCCTAAAGGTCCATATGCGTAAGGTACCTATGTCAGAAGATGCCAAGGCCTCTCTGATTGCTCGAGGTACACCTGGGTTTTCTGGTGCTGATCTTGCTAATTTGGTAAATGAAGCCGCTCTTTTTGCTGCGCGAGCTAATAAGCGCGAAGTAGATATGGAAGATCTGGAAAAAGCTAAAGATAAAATCATGATGGGTGCAGAAAGACGCTCCATGGTTATGAGTGATGACGAGAAAAAGCTGACGGCTTACCATGAAGCAGGGCATGCGATTATTGGTCGCCTGGTGCCACGGCATGATCCTGTCTATAAAGTGAGTATTATTCCTCGGGGACGCGCGTTGGGTGTCACTATGTTCCTACCTGAAGAGGATAAATACAGTATGAGTAAAGAGCAGCTGGAGAGTCAGATCTCCAGCTTGTTTGGCGGACGCATTGCTGAAGAACTGATATTTGGCCCTGAGAGTGTGACAACAGGCGCATCAAATGATATTCAACGAGCCACTGAGATTGCACGCAATATGGTAACCAAGTGGGGGCTTTCTGAAAAGTTGGGTCCCTTGATGTATAGCGAAGATGAAGGCGAGGTTTTTCTCGGCCGATCTGTTACTCAGCATAAAAGTGTATCTGATGATACGGCTCATACCATTGATAGTGAAATACGGGTCTTTATAGATCGCAATTATCAACGTTCACATGACATCCTGACTGAGCATCTTAATACGTTGCATGTAATGGCTGACGCTTTGATCAAGTATGAAACAATTGATGCCGCTCAGATTAATGACATTATGAACGGAAAGCCTCCGCGCCCTCCTGCTGATTGGGATGAGTCTGGGTCAAAACCTGGAGGCACAGGGACAACCTCGGTTGAGGAAGAGCCTAAAGAAGGTAAAGAGGAAGATCCTATCGGTGGCCCAGCTAACCAACATTAAGAGCCATCATAAGTTCAACTCTGCATAGCTAGGTAGGACTTCATCGAGTTATGGCTGGTCTAGATGCGGTTATTGATTGTGCAGGTAAGCTGTTAGATCTATCGCAGCCAAAAGTAATGGGCATTCTCAATATCACCCCAGATTCCTTTTCGGATGGGGGTGATTATTTATCGTTTGATTTAGCCATGGAACAGGCGCAACGAATGGTAGATGAGGGGGCTGCAATTATTGATGTGGGTGGTGAGTCTACCCGCCCAGGCGCTCAATCTGTCACAGAAGCAGAAGAGCTTCGTCGAGTGATACCTGTGATTGAGGGTATCGCTAAAAATATTTCCGTACCCATTTCTATCGACACCAGTAAACCGAATGTTATGAAGGCAGCTGTTGCCGCAGGTGCTGGGCTAATAAATGATGTTCAGGCACTACAAGCACCAGGGGCAATAGAAGCTGCAGCTGATCTTGATGTGCCAGTATGTTTGATGCACATGCAGGGAAAACCCCACACAATGCAGCAGGCGCCGCATTATGGTGACCTGCTATCTGAGATGAAAACCTTTTTAGCTCAGCGTATTGATTGCTGCATAGCGGCAGGAATTTCTCGTGACCAGCTATTGGTTGATCCTGGATTTGGTTTTGGTAAAAACTTAGATCATAATCTGGCCTTGCTAAAAAATTTGCAGGAGCTAGCCGAGCTAGGTTTGCCTCTGTTGATCGGGATTTCACGAAAATCAATGATAGGCGAATTGCTGAATGAACCAGCAGACCGCCGACTGTTTGGTAGTCTGGCAGCGGCAGTACTGGCTGTTGATCGAGGGGCGAGCATAATTAGAACGCATGATGTCAAGCCAACAGTTGATGCATTGGCTGTTACAGCAGCTGTTGTATTATAGTTTTTATGCACTGAAGTTTTATAAAAAGAATTTAAGGAGAGCTTGGTGGATCGTAAGTACTTTGGAACGGATGGCATTCGTGGTCAAGTAGGGAAGGGCCATATAACGCCTGACTTTGTATTAAAGCTGGGTTGGGCGGCTGGTCGTGTGCTTGGAAAAGGCAGTAGCAATAGTAGTGTTCTGATAGGTAAGGACACCCGCATTTCAGGTTACATGTTTGAATCTGCCTTAGAGGCCGGATTAGTAGCTGCCGGAGTAAATACTCGTTTGCTTGGCCCCATGCCAACGCCTGGCATTGCCTACCTAACTCGAACCTTGCATGCCCAAGCAGGTATTGTCATTAGTGCTTCTCATAATCCGCATCAAGATAATGGCTTCAAGTTTTTTTCCGCACAAGGGCGCAAATTGCCGGACGAAGTTGAATTGGCTATTGAGCATGAAATGTCCAGAAAAATGACGACAGTTGGCTCAGAAGATCTGGGTAAAGCAGATAGGGTTAGTGATGCCGCTGGTCGTTATATTGAGTTTTGTAAAAGCACCATTCCGTCTGTAATGGATTTTAGTGGTTTAAAGATTGTTGTTGATTGCGCCAATGGCGCGACCTACCATGTTGCACCATTTGTTTTTGATGAGCTGGGAGCAGATGTTATCACCATAGGTGCAGAACCTGATGGGGTAAATATCAATGCGGGTGTTGGCTCAACAAGCCCTGAGTTATTGGTAAAAACAGTATTAGATAGTGGTGCAGATATAGGTGTTGGCCTTGATGGTGATGGTGATCGCTTAATTATGGTCGATAACCAAGGCAATGTTCTAGATGGGGATGACTTGCTTTATATCATAGCTCGATCACGGCAGGAAAATGGCGGGATGAATGGTTCAGTGGTTGGCACGATTATGTCTAATCTTGGTCTTGAGCTTGCATTGAAGCGGTGTGGGATTGGCTTTGAACGTGTAAATGTAGGTGATCGTTATATTCTGGAAAGACTCCAAGAGAAAGAGTGGGCGATTGGCGGCGAACCATCAGGCCATATAATCTGTTTAGATCGTACTACAACAGGCGATGGTATTATTTCAGCGCTGCAGGTGTTGGCAGAGGTCCATAAAAGTGGAAAACCACTGGGTGAACTCTGTAAAAGCGTAGAAAAGTGCCCGCAACTGCTTGTCAATGTTCGAGTAGATAATAATATTGATGTTATGGGGTTGCCTGCATTAAAAGAGGCTGTTAAAGATGTTGAAGCCGAGTTGGATGGAGAAGGGCGCGTGCTGTTGCGTCCATCAGGCACAGAACCGCTGATTCGTGTTATGGTTGAAGGACGCAATGCGCAGCAAATATCGCAATTAGCAGATCAACTTGCAGATACAGTAAAAAAGTTAGCGGAATAAAATAAATTCCACATTGATTTTGAACGCGTTGACCGTTAAGCTAGCGCGCTCTTTTTCCACTGAGAGAGAAAGTACATGCGCCAACCACTAGTCGCTGGAAACTGGAAATTAAATGGATCTTTGGCAAGCACCAAAGAGCTGTTAGCAGGAATTAAAGCAGGGCTTGCAGAGGTTGTGAATGCAGAGGTGGCAGTATGCCCGCCATATATCTTCATTCCTGAGGCTCAGGCTCAATTAGCTGGCTCCTCGGTTGCGTGGGGTGGACAGAATCTCTCTGCAGAAACATCTGGTGCCTTTACAGGTGAAATATCAGCATCTATGTTGCGGGATTTCGGTTGTAAATATGTTCTTGTCGGTCATTCAGAGCGACGCACACTTTATGGTGAAGATAGTGCGCTGGTGGCCAAGAAGTTTGCGGCTGCTAAAGAAGCAGGACTTATTCCGATTCTTTGTGTAGGCGAAGCTCTTGAAGAGCGCCAACAGGGCATCACAGAAGATATCGTTGCTGGTCAATTGGCGACAGTGATTGATCAGAGTGGCATAACAGCTTTAGATGGCGCTGTAATTGCTTATGAGCCTGTGTGGGCCATTGGGACTGGAATGACCGCTACCCCAGAGCAGGCTCAAGCAGTGCATGCCTATATTCGTAGTCAGCTGGCTCAACATGATAATGCCATCGCTGGCGATATGCGCATCCTTTATGGTGGCAGCATGAAGCCTGAAAATGCAGTAGAATTGCTGGCGCAGGATGATATTGATGGTGGCTTGATAGGTGGTGCGGCTCTAAATGCTGAAAACTTCTTATCTATTTGTAAGGCTGCGAACTAGTTTTTATAAACGTTTATTGGGATTTAGAATGCAAACAATTTTGGTTGCCGTCCACCTTATATTAGCTGCAGGGGTGGTTGGGTTGGTGTTGATACAGCATGGAAAAGGTGCAGATGCTGGAGCTGCTTTTGGAAGTGGAGCCTCATCGACTGTGTTTGGTTCGCAAGGGTCAGGGTCATTTCTCACGCGTGCAACTGCTGTCTTAGCAACGCTTTTTTTTGCTACAAGTTTGGGGCTTGCCTATTTTGCGATGCAGGGCACAGAGCAGCCAAGCTTGATGGGTTCTGATGCTGCTTCAGTTGCTCAAGAAGTGGCAGTACCGTTTAGCGAGGTGCCAGTAACTCCTGAAGCACCAGTTGAAACCGCGACTGGCGGGAATGAAATCCCTGTAATACCTAACGAATGATGGTTAAATAGAGGGCTGGTTACTGAGTCAAGAGCTTGGTTAAACAGATCTGACAAAATAGAATTGCCGATGTGGTGAAATTGGTAGACACGCCGTCTTGAGGGGGCGGTGACGCAAGTCATGCCGGTTCAAGTCCGGCCATCGGCACCAATAACAAAAAACAGCATTACTGAATTAAAGGTGATGCTGTTTTTTTTGCCAGTGAAAAAACACAACCCATTGATTATAAAGAAGTTTGATTGAGTTTTTTTTCTTGACACGCATCGTCGTCATGCACTAGACTGGCTGCATCGTTGAATTAAACCGAGAACATAAAGTTTAAATAACTCGGTTGGGGGAGGGCTTAAAAGCAATGCTCGAAAATTATTTGCCCGTATTGGTTTTCATGGTGCTTGGTGGTGTTATTGGTTGCGTCATGGTGGGCTTGGGGTTTGTCCTTGGCACAAGAAAACCAGATGATGAAAAAGAGTCTCCCTACGAGTGCGGCTTTGAAGCATTCGAAGACGCTCGTATTAAGTTCGACGTTCGTTACTACCTGGTAGCTATCCTCTTTATTATTTTCGATTTGGAAATTGCTTTTTTCTTTCCATGGGCGGTAGTGCTCGATAAGATTGGCATGGTTGGCTATCTTGTTATGATGGTATTCCTGGCCGTTTTAACCATCGGTTTCATTTACGAGTGGAAGAAGGGTGCGTTGGAATGGGAATAGAAGGTATTTTTGAAGAAGGCGTTGTTACTACTAACGCTGACAAGCTTATAAATTGGGCACGTACAGGTTCCCTCTGGCCGATGACTTTTGGTCTCGCATGTTGTGCTGTTGAAATGATGCATGCAGCTGCATCACGCTATGACATGGATCGTTTCGGCATTATCTTTCGTCCAAGTCCTCGCCAATCAGATGTAATGATTGTTGCAGGAACGCTGGTAAATAAAATGGCTCCTGCGTTACGAAAAGTCTACGATCAAATGGCTGAACCACGCTGGGTCATCTCTATGGGGTCTTGTGCAAATGGTGGTGGTTATTATCATTACTCATATGCTGTTGTTCGTGGATGTGACCGAGTCGTTCCTGTAGATATATATGTTCCAGGCTGTCCTCCAACTGCAGAAGCACTGCTTTATGGTATTTTGCAGCTGCAAAATAAGATTCGTCGAACCTCAACTATTGCACGCCAGGCTTGATTATGAATGCCACTATCAAGATAACGCCTGAGCAGCGAATTGCAAAATTAGTAAAGGCGCTCAATTCTGCTTTTGAGGCAAAAGAGTATACAGTTGACGAAGCTTTTGGTGAGATAACACTGACTGTTCCGCGTGAGAGTTTGCTAGAGGTTCTTTTTGAACTCTATGGACACGCTTCACTTGGGTTTGATCAGCTAATAGACCTCTGTGGGGTTGATTATTCAACCTATGGGCGGGTTGAGTGGGAGACGAGTGCTGCATCATCAACCGGTTTTGGTCGTGGTGTTGATCGTGATGTTAATATCGATCTTAAGGAAGCGAATCGATTTGCTGTCGTATATCATCTTCTCTCAATAGAAAATAATGTTCGGCTGCGTGTGAGAACCTATCTTGATAGTGAGCACCCTATCGTCGAATCAGTGATCTCCGTATGGCCTGTTGCAGATTGGTTTGAAAGAGAAGCTTTTGATCTCTATGGGATCTTGTTTGAAGGCCATCCTGATCTGCGTCGTATTCTTACAGATTACGGCTTTGTAGGGCATCCCTTTCGCAAAGACTTTCCTCTTTCAGGTCACGTGGAGATGCGTTATGACCCAGAGAAAAAACGGGTCATTTATGAACCGGTATCGATCGAGCCTCGCACATTAGTGCCAAGAGTGATTCGAGAAGATAACCGCTACGTGAACGAAGAATCAAATTAGTGAACGCAGCCAATGCCTGAAATTCGTAATTACACACTAAACTTTGGCCCACAGCACCCGTCTGCACATGGCGTATTACGTCTTGTGTTGGAGATGGATGGCGAAGTCATTGAACGCTCTGATCCACATATCGGATTGCTTCATCGTGGCACCGAAAAGTTGGCAGAGACAAAGCCCTATAACCAGAATATCCCTTATATGGATCGTCTGGATTATGTCTCCATGATGCAGAATGAGCATGCTTATGTACTGGCTGTGGAGAAATTATTAGGCATAGAGGCTCCGATACGTGCTCAATATATTCGAACCATGTTTGATGAGATTACTCGTATCCTGAACCACATGATGTGGTTGGGTACACATGCGCTTGATATCGGTGCAATGACAGTATTTCTCTACTGCTTTCGTGAGCGTGAAGACCTGATGGATTGCTATGAAGCGGTCTCAGGTGCCCGCATGCATGCTGCATATTACCGCGTTGGTGGTGTATACCGTGATCTCCCCGATGAGATGCCACGTTTTTCTGCAAAAGATCTGCAGCGTGATAAAGGTGAACTTGACCGGTTGAATAAAAATCGCCTGGGTTCATTGTTGGATTTCATTGAAGACTTTACTGATCGCTTCCCTGGTTGTGTTGATGAGTATGAGACTCTACTCACGGAAAATAGAATCTGGAAACAGCGTACCGTAGGTATTGGGGTTGTCACTGCTGAGCGGGCCAAGGCACTCGGTTTCACTGGGCCGATGTTACGTGGTTCTGGTGTTGAGTGGGATCTTCGTAAAAAACAACCTTATGCAGCATACGACAAGGTCGACTTTGATATTCCAGTTGGCGTTAATGGCGATTGTTATGATCGTTACTTGGTTCGTATAGAAGAGATTCGTCAATCCAACCGAATTATCAAGCAGTGTGTAGATTGGTTGCGCGCAAATCCCGGACCAGTAATGGTTGAAAACCACAAGATTGCGCCTCCAAAAAGAGCAGCAATGAAAAGTGACATGGAGGGTTTGATCCACCATTTCAAACTCTTCAGTGAAGGCTACTGTACGCCTCCTGGAGAGGTCTATGCTGCAGTCGAGGCATCTAAGGGTGAATTCGGTGTTTACATCATCTCAGATGGCTCAAACAAACCTTACCGACTTAAATTGAGAGCTCCGGGCTTTGCTCATCTTATGGCGATGGACGAAATGGCCAAAGGGCATATGTTGGCTGACGTGGTTGCATTAATTGGCACCATGGACGTTGTATTCGGTGAAATTGACCGCTAAGACAAAATATATGAACGCGCTTGAGATAAAAAATAGAGACGAGCTATTCACGCCTGAAATACGGGCTGAGATAGACCATGAGATCGCCAAATATCCAGAAGGTGAATCACAATCAGCTTCAATGGCCGCGTTGCGGATCATTCAAGATGTTAATGGTGGATCATTGACTCAGGAACGAATGGATGAGGTGGCTGCATATTTAGATTTGCCACCAATTGCAATCTATGAGGTTGCAACCTTTTATTCAATGTATGAACACAAGCCTGTCGGTAGAAACAAACTCTGTGTATGTACAAATATCTCATGCATGATCAACAACTCTGATCAGATCGTTGAGCATCTAAATAACAAATTAGGAATTAAGTTTGGAGAGGTGACTGAAGATGGCCGTTACTCTCTTAAAGAGGTGGAATGTTTAGGAGCTTGTGGTGGTGCGCCGATGATGCAGGTTGGACAGAAGTATTATGAGAACCTTACGCCAGAAAAGCTTGATTCAATACTGGACGAGTTGGAGTAACGCAGATGGCCAACGAAGTCATTTTTAAAAATCTCGATCTGGATCGTCTTTGGGATATAGAACAGTACCGTAGCCGTGGCGGTTATGAAGTATTAACTAAGATACTAAAAGAAAAAACACCGCCAGGTGAGATCATTGATGGGATGAAAACATCCGGATTACGTGGTCGTGGTGGAGCGGGTTTTCCTACAGGCCTTAAGTGGAGCTTTATAAATCGTGAAGCGCCTACCGATAAATATCTGGTATGCAACTCAGACGAAGGTGAGCCGGGCACATTTAAAGATCGCGATATTCTACGTTACAACCCCCATGCTTTAGTTGAGGGGATGTTGATTGCGAGTTATGTAATTAATGCGCATCGAGCATATAACTATATTAGAGGGGAATTTTGGGAGCCTTACCAGCGTTTTCAAAATGCCATAGATCAAGCACGCGCTGCTGGGTTTGTTGGGAATAATATTTTAGGATCAGGTTTTGACTGTGAACTTAACGTACATCTAGGCGGTGGTGCTTATGTATGTGGAGAAGAGACAGCACTGCTTGAATCAATTGAAGGAAAAAAAGGGCAGCCACGCTATAAACCTCCATTTCCAGCACATGTAGGACTCTATGGATGTCCGACAGTTATAAATAATACTGAGACGCTGGCAAGTGTGCCTACTATCTTGCGTGATGGCGCTGAAAAGTTTCGTGATTTAGGCGTAGAAAACAGTGGAGGAAGCAAACTGTTTTCAATCTCAGGGCACGTAAAAAACCCAGGTGTTTTTGAATTACCTATGGGTACTCCTTTCAGTGAGTTATTTGAGCTGGCGGGTGGAATGCGAGATGGTAGCAAGATTAAAGCGGTAATCCCTGGTGGGTCATCATCACCTGTAATTCCAGGTGAGGTTATGATGGATCTTACTATGGACTATGACACGATCGCCAAGGCAGGTTCGATGTTGGGGTCAGGTGCTGTGATCGTAATGGATGATACGACCTGTATGGTCAAGGTGTTGGATCGCATGGGTTACTTCTATTATGAAGAGTCCTGTGGGCAGTGCACGCCATGTCGAGAAGGAACAGGTTGGCTGTATCGTATAGTACATCGCATTGAAAATGGGCAAGGTCGGCCAGAAGATATCGATCTGCTAATGGATGTGCAGAATCGCATTCGCGGTAAAACAATTTGCGCTTTAGGCGATGCGGCTGCAATGCCTGTTGCGGGCATGCTGCGTTACTATCAAGATGAATTTCAGTATCACATCGATCACAAAAGATGCATGGTAGGCGCTGATGCCTAACACAGCCTTGTGAGCGATTAGAGACGACACGATGAGTGAAGAAAAAACCATAACGATAGAGGTCGACGGCCAGTCCCTGGAAACAAAACTAGGTGCGTTGCTCATTGATGTAACCGATGCGGCTGGTATTAATATTCCTCGCTTCTGTTATCACAATAAACTTTCAATTGCGGCTAGTTGCCGTATGTGTCTGGTTGAAGTAGCTAAAGTACCCAAACCTATCCCCGCGTGTGCAACACAGGTGATGGATGGCATGGTAGTTCAGACACGGTCACCTATGGCACTTGCTGCTCAGAAATCCACAATGGAATTTCTGTTGATCAATCATCCACTTGATTGCCCAGTTTGCGATCAAGGCGGTGAATGTGAACTGCAAGATGTTGCAGTGGGCTATGGTAGTGATGCAACTCGTTTTGTTGAAGGCAAGAGAGTGGTTCCTGAAAATAATGTCGGCCCATTGATTGCTACCGACATGACGCGCTGCATTCACTGCACCCGCTGTGTTCGTTTTGGCGATGAAGTTGCAGGTATGCGTGAAATAGGTGCAACAGGGCGCGGCGAGCACATGACCATCGGCACCTTTGTTGCCCGCAATGTGGATTCAGAGTTGTCCGGTAACGTGATCGATCTATGTCCTGTAGGGGCACTGACTTCGAAACCTTTTCAATATCGTGCTCGTGCCTGGGAACTGACGCGTCATACAGGTGTTGCACCACATGACTCTGTTGGCTCAAATATTCAGATTCATACGCGTCGCAATGAAGTGATGCGAGTTCATCCTGATTCAAATGATTCGATCAATGAGATTTGGATTTCAGATCGTGATCGCTTCAGTTATGAAGGAATCAAAAGCGAAGATCGTCTTGCTCAGCCATTAATTAAAAAGAATGGCGAGTGGACAGCGGCAAGCTGGGAGGATGCTCTAGAGGCTGCTGCTTCAGGATTAAAAGAGATTGCTACAGCTGATGCAGAGCAAGTTGGAACACTGATTTCTCCTACCGCAACGTTGGAAGAAATCGCACTAGCACAAAAAATAACTGAAGGGCTGGGAAGTCCAAATATTGACTACCGTCTACGTCAGGAAGATTTTCGCGGCAACAGCACAGCTGTACCTTGGTTAGGGCAATCCATTGCTTCGCTTGAGCATGTTAATGCTGCTTTGTTGATTGGCTCAAATATACGGAAAGACCAACCTCTGCTGGCACATCGCGTGCGCAAAGCAGCGCTAAATGGTGCAAAAATACAGTTTATAAATCCGCTTCAATTGGATCTGCATTTTGATGCTGCTCAAATGGTTAGTGACCCCGCAGGGATGGTACATAACTTAGCCGCTATTGCTGAAGCAGCTGGTGGCTCTCACCACCTGACAGAACAAATAGAGGTAGGCGAAGAACACAAAGCTATTGCAGCAGAACTTAAAGACTCAGAATCTGCAGTGATACTGTTAGGAAATATAGCCCAATCGCATCCTGATTACACAATCCTCTATGGTTTGGCTTCAGTGATAGCAAAAGCCACCGATTCATCTGTTGGTGTTATTCCGGTGGCTGCAAATAGTGTTGGCGCAGCAGTTCTTGGTGCTATTCCGGATCATGGCCTCAATGCGCATACTATGCTGGAAAGCCCTCGCAAAGGGTATTTGCTGCTTGGTGTTGAGCCTGGACGAGATACCAATAACCCAGCGCTTGCATGTGCGGCATTGAAAAATGCAGAGTGCGTTGTTGCAGTAACCGCATATCGCAGTCCATGTCTTGAAGAAACGGCTAATGTCATGCTGCCAATGTCTGCTTTCAGCGAAACCTCTGGTTCGTTTGTGAATGCAGAAGGCACCTGGCAGAGCTTTGCTGGAACAACAACTCCTGCAGGAGAATCTCGCCCAGGTTGGAAGATTCTGCGTGTCCTAGGCAATCTGTTTGATATACAGGGCTTTGACTACAACAGCTCGGAAGAGTTACTCGGTGAACTTAAAGAGTCCCATGCAGGCGGCTTGAAAATTACAAGCCTTGGCGCGGCAAAAGGCAAGATTCGATCTGTCGTAACAGGTCTAATTCGTGTTGGTGAGACACCCATCTATGCCTCGGATGCTCTGGTACGTCGCGCGGTTTCATTACAAAAAACAAAAGATGCACGGGATGCAACAGTTGCCCGAGTCAATTTATCAGTAGCATCAAATGCTGGACTCTCAGATGGAGATAAGGTTGCTGTTGTACAAGGTGAAGGCCGAGCCGAAATGATTTTGAAAGTAGACGCTCATATACCAGACGGCTGTGTTTGGGTTCCAGCTGGCGTGCCAGGTAGTGAATCCTTAGGTGATCAATTCGGGGAACTATCCCTGGAGAAGGTGTAATTCGATGGATCTTTTCTTAGATATTCTCTGGATACTTATAAAGATCGTAGCCATTGTGCTACCGCTAATGCTTTGCGTGGCCTATTACACTTTGGCAGAACGTAAAGTTATCAGTTATATGCAGGTGCGTATCGGTCCAAACCGTGTCGGGCCTAAAGGCTCACTTCAGCCTATTGCAGACGCTGTAAAGCTGATGTTTAAAGAGATAATACTGCCAACGTCTGCTAACAAAACACTGTTTCTGATTGCGCCGATGCTTTCGATTGGGCCGGCACTTGCTGCGTGGGCAGTATTTCCATTCGATGAGGGCGTTGTGCTAGCTGATATTAATGCAGGGCTTTTATACCTGTTAGCACTGACTTCAATTGGCGTTTATGGTGTGATTATTGCTGGTTGGGCCTCTAACTCTAAATATGCTTTTTTGAGTGCGGTAAGACTTGGCGCACAGGTTGTTGCATACGAGATTGCAATGGGCTTTTCACTGGTTGTGGTATTGATTGCCTCAGGTAGTTTAAACCTCGGTGAGATCGTCATGGCACAGCAGGGTAGCTGGGGGCTCTTCAACTGGTTTTGGCTGCCACTTTTTCCAATCTTTATTATCTATTTTGTCTCTGGTGTTGCTGAGACAAATCGTGCGCCATTTGATGTAGCTGAAGGCGAATCAGAGATTGTTGCCGGATTCCATGTTGAGTATTCCGGGATGACCTTCGCGGTATTCTTCTTGGCTGAATATGCCAACATGATTTTGATATCAGCACTGACTGCCATCATGTTTCTGGGTGGCTGGTTATCACCTTTTCACGGGATTCCCGTATTAGGTGCTATTACAGATTTAGTTCCTGGGTTTATTTGGTTGTTGTTGAAAACCCTGGTTGTAGCCTTCCTGTTCCTCTGGTTCCGCGCGACATTTCCGCGTTATCGGTATGACCAGATTATGCGTCTGGGTTGGAAGATCTTTATCCCCATTACCATCGTTTGGATCGTGGTAGCGGGCTTTGCAGTCGTTGTTTAAATAGGGCGAAATTACAGATGAAGGTTTTTATTGACTACATCAAGAGCCTGTTTCTTCTTGAGCTGCTAAAAGGTTTGCAGCTAACAGGCCGGTACCTGTGCGCCAAGAAGTTTACTCTTCAATACCCCGAAGAGAGAGCTCCAATGTCGCCGCGGTTTCGGGGATTGCATGCACAGCGTCGCTATGAAAATGGTGAGGAGCGTTGCATTGCTTGTAAGTTATGCGAAGCAACCTGTCCAGCATTAGCAATTACTATCGAAGCAGCACCGCGTGAAGATGGTTCGCGCCGCACGACGCGTTACGAAATTGATCTCTTCAAATGCATCTTTTGTGGGTATTGTGAAGAGTCATGTCCCGTAGATGCGATTGTAGAGTCACGCACTTACGAGTACTGTTTTGAGAACAGGGGCGAGAACATCATGACCAAAGAGAAGCTGCTTGCTCATGGTGATAAGCATGAAGTCCAACTTGCAAAAGACCGTGAGGCTCAGGCTCCCTATCGTTGATGGGAACTTCTAATAGCTATGATAAGTAAGAAAACCGTCTGGAATAACTAATGACGTTCGAAAAGATACTTTTTTATGTATTCGCCACGATTCTGGTGCTATCTGCCACTATGGTGATCACCCGTCGCGACCCCGTGCATTCAGCCCTGTTTTTGGTGCTTGCGTTCTTTACCAGCGCGATCCTATGGATGTTGCTTGAAGCCGAGTTTCTCGCGATTGTGCTGGTGCTTGTCTATGTCGGCGCGGTTATGGTGCTTTTCCTATTTGTGGTCATGATGCTTGATACCGAACTAGCCGCAACGCGAGCAGGTTTTGTCAAAATGCTCCCGGTTGGTTTGGTTGTTGCTGGCACAATGGCTTTTGAAATGATCCTGGTGGTGGGGCCTAAGTATTTTGGTCTGGACAAGTTTGCTATGCCTGCGCCGCATCCAGCTGATTACAGTAATACTGAAGAGCTAGGCGAAGTACTCTATACGGTCTACATGTATCCTGTGGAGATTGCCTCTGTAATCCTGCTAGTGGGCATTATTGCTGCTATCAGGTTAACGTTGCGTAAACGCCCCGACAACAAATCAATCGATCCAGCGATACAGGTTAAGGTCACTAAAGGCCCAGATCGTATCCGAGTAGTAAAGATGGAATCAGAAATAAAGCAGGTGGTGAAATGATCGCACTCTCCGACTACCTCATACTGGGAGCCATTCTCTTTTCGCTCAGCGTTGCTGGTATTTTTTTGAACCGCAAAAACATAATCATCATACTTATGTGCGTAGAGTTAATGCTTTTGGCTGTTAACATGAACTTCGTCGCTTTCTCAAGATTTCTAGATGATTCAGCGGGCCAGGTCTTTGTCTTTTTTATTCTGACTGTTGCAGCGGCAGAAGCGGCCATCGGCTTAGCAATATTGGTGGTTTTATTCCGTAATCGACGCACAATTAATGTAGCGGATCTTGATACCCTCAAAGGGTAACAGGCTACTCCTGACTTAATTATAGAAGAAGCAAACTATGGAAAAGATTTATCTTGCCATTGCCTTTACACCTCTTATCGGCGCAATCATCGCTGGTTTTTGGGGCGCTAAGATAGGCCGCGCAGGTGCGCATTGGGTAACAAGTGTAGGTGTTGGGATATCTGCATTTCTTTCTATTGTTGTATTAATGGGGTTTATATCTGGACATCGTGAAGCATTTAATGGTTCTGTCTATACATGGATGATCAGTGATGGAATTACGTTTGAAGTTGGCTTTTTAGTCGATACGCTTACCGCGATGATGATGGCAGTTGTCACCTTCGTATCGTTCTGCGTACATATCTACACTATTGGCTATATGGCTCATGATGAAGAGAATTGGCCTGAAGGAAGCAAGGCAGGCACGAACAGCTATCAGCGCTTCTTTAGCTACATATCACTCTTTACCTTTTCGATGCTGTTATTGGTCATGTCCAATAATTTTTTGCAGCTCTTTTTTGGATGGGAAGCTGTAGGGCTTGTCTCCTACCTACTGATTGGATTCTGGTCTACTCGAGAGACCGCTGTCTTCGCCAACATGAAGGCATTTCTTGTCAATCGCGTGGGTGACTTCGGGTTTCTACTAGGCATTGCTGCAGTTGCGATGTACTTCAATACCCTCGATTACGCAGAGGTTTTTGCTAAAGCACCAGACTTTGCAAATACCCAAATACAGATTTGGGGTGATTGCTCTTGGTCATTGATGACAGTGATCTGCATTCTGCTCTTCATTGGCGCCATGGGTAAATCAGCACAAGTGCCCCTACATGTTTGGTTGCCAGACTCAATGGAAGGCCCAACGCCCATCTCAGCACTGATTCATGCAGCAACAATGGTGACAGCAGGTATATTTATGGTGGCTCGTATGTCACCAATGTATGAGCTATCAGAGACTGCACTGAGCTTTATTTTGATCATTGGTGCAACTACAGCCTTCTTCACTGGCCTGATAGGATTAGTGCAGAATGATATTAAGCGCGTGGTTGCATATTCAACACTATCACAACTTGGATATATGACCGTAGCATTGGGCGCATCTGCCTATGCCGCTGGTATCTTCCACTTGATGACTCATGCATTCTTTAAGGCGCTACTCTTCTTGGCAGCTGGCTCAGTTATCATTGCGATGCATCATGAGCAGGATATGCGCAAGATGGGCGGATTAAAGAAATATTTGCCCATTACCTATTGGACATCGCTTATTGGATCCCTTGCTTTGATTGGGTTTCCAGGACTTTCCGGCTTCTTCTCAAAAGACTCTATCATTGAAGCTGTACACCACTCGACTATCCCTGGCTCCGGCTATGCTTACCTGATGGTTATCCTCGGTGTATTCGTTACCGCCCTCTATAGCTTTCGCATGTTCTTCATGGTCTTCCATGGTGAAGAGCGAATGGATGAGCATACGAAACAACATCTTCATGAGCCACCAGGGGTTGTTACGACTCCGCTGATAATGCTGGCCATCCCATCTGTTTTAATAGGTGGAATAACAATCAGTGGCGTTGTCTTTGGCGATTGGTTTGAAGGGGTGATCTATGTCGCACCTGTACATGATGTTCTAAAAGAGATTGAGTTCCATGGCACCATAGGCTTTTTCTTTCATGGTCTTTTAGGATTGCCAACATTCCTTGCCGCAGCGGGTGTGGGTGTGGCTTATCTGATCTACATGAAGAATCCAGGACTCGCCGATAAAATCAAATGTATTGGATCACCATTGCATGCATTGCTTGATAAGAAATACTTCTTTGATGAGCTTTACCAGACGGTTTTTGCAGGTGGTAGCAGATTATTAGGCAAGATCCTCTGGAAAGCGGGCGATCAGTTTTTGATTGATGGTTTGATTGTCAACGGATCAGCAAAGTCCGTCGGGTTTCTGGCTGGGGTTGTTCGCCGTATCCAAACGGGTTATCTGTACCACTATGCATTTGCAATGATTCTTGGCCTGCTTTTACTGCTGGCTCTGTTTGTAAATTAAGAATATATATAAGGTAGGACGCTTCGCATGACTGCTGACTGGCCCATTCTGAGCTTGACCACCTGGCTACCGATTATCGGTGGTGTACTGCTGCTCGCAATCGGAGATAAAGCTCCCAACGCCTCACGTTGGATGGCGCTAGCCACCGCTATTCTGACCTTTGTAATAAGTATCAGTCTCTATTGCGGGTTTGATTCTACTACTGCGCAAATGCAGTTTGTGGAACGGGCACCTTGGATTCCTGTTTTCAATGTCGAGTACTATCTGGGTGTTGATGGTATCTCTATGCCGCTTATTATATTGACCACCTTTATCACAGTATTTGTGGTTATAGCAGGGTGGGAGGTTATTCAATATAAACCAGGCATGTACATGGCCGCCTTCTTGATTATGGAAGGCGTTATGGTTGGTGTATTTTCAGCCCTTGATGCAATGCTCTTCTATGTTTTCTGGGAAGCAATGTTGATCCCAATGTTTCTTATTATTGGAATCTGGGGTGGGCCGAATCGAGTTTATGCAACGATTAAATTCTTCCTCTATACCTTCTTTGGCTCAGTTTTTATGCTGATTGCTCTGATCTATATGTACTTCCAGTCAGGAAGCATGGAGATTCTGGCGTTCCACGATCTTAAGCTCGGCCTCACAGAACAGATATTTATCTTCATAGCGTTCTTACTAGCCTTCGCAGTTAAAGTGCCAATGTGGCCCGTACATACCTGGCTTCCAGATGCGCATGTAGAAGCCCCAACTGGTGGATCAGTCATCCTTGCTGCAATCATGCTTAAAATAGGAGGCTATGGCTTCTTGCGCTTCAGCATGCCCATTACACCTGATGCCAGCCAGCACCTTGATTGGCTCGTTATCACCATGTCTTTGATAGCCGTGGTCTACATCGGTTTTGTTGCACTTGTACAGCAAGATATGAAAAAGCTCATTGCATATTCTTCGATTGCGCATATGGGTTTCGTCACGCTTGGTTTTTTTATTGTCTTTCGTATCGCAGCAAATTCAGACGCATCGGGTGGAGCCATTCTAGGTATAGAAGGTGGCATGGTCCAGATGATTTCGCATGGGTTCATCTCTGCTGCTATGTTCCTCTGCGTAGGTGTTTTGTATGACCGCATGCACAGCCGACAAATTGCTGATTATGGTGGTGTCATACATACAATGCCAGTCTTTGGTGCATTTATGGTCTTCTTTGCGATGGCCAATGCAGGGCTGCCAGGCACATCAGGCTTTGTTGGCGAGTTTATGGTCATTCTTGCCAGCTTCAGAGCAGATTTCTGGTTCGCATTTCTTGGTGCAACGACATTGATTGTGGGTGCTGCTTACACATTGTGGATGGTAAAACGCGTTATGTTTGGCAACGTAGCAAATGATAATGTGCGCAATCTACAGGATGTCAATCAGCGCGAATTCATTATTTTAGGCTCATTGGCTGTCGCTGTATTGGTGTTAGGCCTATGGCCTGCGCCACTGATTGAGGTGATGGACGCCTCGATTATTAATCTGTTTGAACATATCAAAGTTTCAAAACTTTGATCCAGCTAGACAACATACTGATTTCGGAATTTATCAATGCAATTTGAAGCGCCTAATCTGATACCGGTTGCACCTGAGATGTTTATACTCGGGCTAGCCTGCCTTGTTCTTGTTGTTGATCTGTTTTTAGATGATGGTCAACGTATTTTTACATATGCCCTTACACAGCTAGGTTTGCTATTTGCTATCTTTCTTACACTCAGTGTTGGGCAGTCTGAAGCTCAGGTTATTTTTGATGGAAGCTACATTAGAGATGGCATGAGTGATGTGCTTAAGGTGTCTGTCTATATTGTTACAATGGCTGCATTCGTATATGCAAAAGAGTACCTAAAAGAACATGGTCTATTTAAGGGCGAGTATTACGTATTAGGACTGTTTGCCGTATTGGGCATGATGGTCATGATTTCATCCCAAAGCTTCCTTACTGCATACCTTGGTCTTGAGTTGCTCTCATTGTCACTTTATGCACTGGTTGCGTTTGATCGAGATTCTAAAACCGGCTCAGAAGCAGCAATGAAATATTTTGTGCTAGGCGCTATTGCTTCAGGAATGCTGCTTTATGGTATTTCAATGATCTATGGTGCAACAGGTGCTATAAACTTTGAAACAGTCAGTACAGCGCTTGCTGGAACTGGGATGGAAAATACTGTTCTTGTCTTTGGGTTGGTATTTGTTGTTATTGGCTTGGCCTTTAAATTGGGTGCAGTACCTTTTCATATGTGGATGCCTGATGTCTATCATGGTGCCCCAACGCCTGTAGCGCAGTTTATAGGTAGTGCACCTAAAATCGCTGCTTTTGCATTGGCGATGAGATTGTTGGTAGATGGCATGATGCCTCTCCATTCAGATTGGCAACAAATGCTAATTATTTTAGCCATCTTATCTATGGCCTTGGGTAACGTCATTGCTGTTGCTCAAACGAATATAAAGCGGATGCTTGCTTACTCAACAATTTCCCATGTTGGTTTTATTATGATGGGGATTTTGGCTGGCACATCAGAGGGATATTCTGCGTCGATGTTTTATGCCATTATCTATGCCTTCACCTCATTGGGCGCGTTTGGAATTATTATTTTGTTGAGTAAAAAAGGATTTGAAGCAGAACATCTGGATGATTATAAAGGCCTTCATGAGCGCAGCCCATGGTTTGCTGCAATGATGATGTTATTCATGTTTTCTATGGCTGGTGTACCTCCAACGGTTGGTTTTTGGGCAAAACTTTTTGTCTTGGACGCCGTGGTTAGTGTTGACTTGACTTGGGTTGCTTTAGTTGGTGTCTTTTTCTCAATTATTGGAGCTTTCTACTACATACGTATTATTAAACTTATGTACTTTGACAAGCCTATTAATACACAGCCTTTAGTTGCTAATATGGATACCCGTTTAACGCTTTCAATAAATGGCATAATGATGATAGCGCTTGGTTTTTTTCCTGCAACTCTTATTGCTGTCTGTGTTAAGGCGATTGGAAGCTAAGTAGTAAATTATTATTATAAAGGGTTGCGAAAAATATAGAACAGATATACTATGCGTTTCGTCGGTGCGGGGTGGAGCAGTCTGGCAGCTCGTCGGGCTCATAACCCGAAGGTCGTAGGTTCAAATCCTGCCCCCGCTACCAATTCTATATACGCAGACGCCTCAGAAGATTGATTGTCATTAGCAACCAATTTTCTGAGGCGTTTTGCTGTGTGCTCTCCTTTCTTCATGGCTTTGTCCTCAGTGGCAATAGTCAGTATTCCAGCCAGATCACCGTATAAATCTATCGACAGATCATCCTGGCCAGCCTTCGGTGTTAAGACGATTTTCTCGACCAGCTTCCTCAAGTGTTCCAGTGCTTCCCCCCGGCTTGCTTCATTGTTTAGCGATGAACGAAGTCCATTAACTTCCTGTTTGTAACGCTTCGCCATTGTAGGGTGAACTAATGACCTGGGTTCGTCCTCGTGAGTGAGCAATATCTTTTCCAGCTCATCCTGACGGCTGCAAATAAGGATTAGTTCATCTTTGATCATGCTGGCCGGGACGCCATCCTTGATGGCCTGAACAATTTTTTGTTTCTCCTTAACAAGCTTGGCTTGCTCGGATTTATAACGCCTGAGAGCCGCATCTTGGGCAGACCTGAGTGTGTTCAGGTGTCTGGTGTATTCTTCACAGAAGATTTGCACCAGATCATCACGCATGAGGTGAGTTTGAAGGGCGTTTAGTACGCTTGTCTCCAATGTGTCCCTTTTGATGGTTTTCTTATTCGAGCAAATACTGTCGCCCTTGTTTCGGGCGGCTGAGCAGCCATAGCGCTCTTTATTGATCTTGGAGTACCCGCCGCCGCAGGCACCGCACTCTAGAAGCCCCGAAAGTAGGTATTGAGGGCGGGTTCTATTCCAAAGTCCACACTCTTTCTGGTCTAGCTCTTTTTGCCGCGCCTTGGCAGCATCCCACAGTTCTTGGGAGATGATGCGAAGTTTAGAAACGTCTTGCCTGATCCACTCAGACTCATCGTTCATTCGTGTAACACGCTTACCAGTATTGGGGTCTTTTACAAAATGCTGGCGGTTCCAGATGAGTTGGCCGACATAAAGCTCATTGTTCAATATGCCTGTGCCGCGTTTGCGGTTGCCATTGATTGTCGATTGCCCCCAGCCCTTACCGGATGGCCCAGGGATCTGCTCTTTATTGAGCTGAGCGGCAATGGCTTTAGGTGATTTGTTCTGATATGCGTATTCATCGAAGATGCGGCGAATGATATTGGCTTGATCTTCATTGATTTCCCGATCCCCTTTGATAGCTTCGCCTTGGCTATTGAACTGCTTGAGAACACTGTACCCATAGGCCAAACCACCACCGGATTTCCCAGCTTCGACGCGCCCCCGCAGGCCACGGCGGGTCTTAGCGGCCAGATCCTTTAAAAACAGGGCATTCATCGTTCCTTTGAACCCGATGTGGAGGGAGGAGAGTTCACCTTCAGATAGGGTGAAAATCTGCACCCCGGCAAATTCCATGCGCTTGTACAGGCCTGCAATATCTTCCTGATCACGGCTTAAGCGATCCATTGCTTCTGCCAAGAAGATGTCAATTTCTCCATTCATAGCTGCTTGCATGAGGGCTTGAATGCCGGGACGGATGAGAGATGCCCCTGATATTCCTGCATCTGTATAACAATTCTGGATAGCCCAGCCTTGGGCAGCGGCCTTTTCGGAGCAAAGCCTGATTTGGTCTTCAATTGAATTATCGCTTTGAAGATCTGAGCTATAGCGAGCATATATTGCAATACGCTTAGTCATATCATTTACCACTCTTGTCATGGTGATCGGCTTGGCTGGCGGCATTTGAATCGTAATCTTGCTGCGCGGCGCGGCGAGCCAGAAACTTCACGAGAGCAATAATCTGCTCATCGGGAAGGCTTGTGTCTGGATTATGACTCCGATCACTGCGACTCTTCAATGGGGTCGCTTTGTTCTTATTGGTTGGCTTACCCATGGGAAAGCCTTAAAAAGAGGCGAGAGCAACCTATTCGCTCTCGCCTCCAGGACAAACTTTTGGCCAGGTTATGAGAGCTGTACGCAAAAGGTGCAATTGCGAACACCTGGCCAAAAGATAAAAAAGGGCACATCGCAGTGTTTTCTGCAAAAAGCGCCCTCATACAACTAAGAGTATATGGAAATAGTAAAGAATTGTTTAAGCAAATAGCATTTAAGCCTTTGCTAATAAAGATTTTTTTGGCGATTTGCGAAAACCGGTTCATGCCCATGCCGACCATGCTTAATTCCCAAGCTCATAGCGCACAGGTTTATCTTTAGGATAACCTTCTGGGTGGAGGGGATTAATTTCTGCGTTTGACCTAAAAGGCTCGATTTGAAAATAAAGAATACGCTCCGCCTGAATGACTTCAGCGCCGTCGATAGATATGAGCTGCAAGTGGTTGCTCATCCTTCCTATAGCATCCGCAGACAGGACAGGAGCGGTGCGTTCACTGATATTAGGCTTCCATCACGGCTAATTCACGCTAACGCCTAACTCATTGATATTGGATTAGAGTTACGAGTCATTTTCAGGCAATCAAAGACTGCCCGTGTATTCAGCAGCAGTTTCTTCATCATTTCTGGGATCGTCTCATTTTTCTTCCTGCTTT
>JAJFJN010000015.1 GCA_021773975.1 Gammaproteobacteria bacterium
TGTGTATCCAAACCGACGTACTTGCTAAACTTGTTCATGACCTGTCCTCCTCAATTGTGGCTCTGAGCCACGGGGGTGTTAACCCAACCTTAGCTTAATCCACGTCGCTTGGGGTTGGGCAGGTCAATACATGATGTCTAGGGCTTGTCGAGGTGCCTACAATGCGAGTAAGTTCGCCCTTGAAGGCTTAACTGGCACCTTACGTTTGGAGCTGCACAACAGCGGCATACATGTTTGTCTGATTGAACCTGGCCCAATCAAAAGCCAATTCAGAGCCAATGCCTATGCCATGTGGAAGCAAAACATCAATACAACGAACAGTGCCCACCAGGCACAATATCAGATGATGGTTCAGCGGCTGGAAAAAGAAGGGTCAGCTGTCCCGTTCGCCCTGCCTCCAGAGGCTGTGTTGAAAAAATTCATCCATGCCCTGGAGAGTCCACGGCCAAAGGCAAGGTATTACGTCACCTTCCCCACCTATCTTTTTGGCACACTCAAGCGGCTATTAAGCACACGAGCATTAGACTACCTACTGCTAAGAGCATCTGGCGGCGGATCTAGATAATCCAAGGCCCCATCAAACTAGTTGAGCGTGCCTGCAAAATACCGAGCCAAAAACTCATCAAAAGAAAGGTTATCTGACGCTTCAATCTCCAACTGGCGCTGCTGTGATAATAGGCATTCTCGCTCATAGAACGCCTGCCTCTCTGGAGAGAGCGTCAAACCACACAAATAATCTTTATGCTCTTGTGAAGTACGCTTGGCAAAGTGGAAAAAGGCTTCATTATGCCGCTGCATTTGAGCCAGAACGCGAGCTGATGGAGTACAATCTGGATCACGCACCGCTTCCATACTAGCGGTTAGTGCCTGCTGATAGGGTTGGTGAGGGTCATTAGCATCCAACTGTTCACATATTGGCGCCATGCCATCACATAGCTCAATCGCCCACTCCTTTAGCCCTATCAGCTTATCACCACGTTGTAATGTAAGCTGTGGATTGCGCCCCTGATGTGCTGTTTTTAGCAGATTGCTACTGTTTATCTGTTGCTCCAGAGCATCTACTGGCGGGCTATCCTGTAACAAGCAAAAGAGCATAAATGATTCTAAAAAATGAACCTGCTTTTCATTGACACCGACTGGATCAAACAAATTAACATCCATTGATCGCAGCTCAACATAACGTACGCCACGCTGATCCAGAGCCTTATAAGGCATCTCATAAAATGATAGCACTTGTTTTGGACGAACAGTACTGTAGTACTCATTTTCAATCTGGAGAATATTGGCATTTAATTGCTCATATTGCCCATTAACTTTAACACCAATGCTTTCCCACAAAGGGCAAGGAGTATCAATGGCATGTTTCAGTGATGAGGTGTAGCTCGCCAAACTATTATAAATAGCCTTAACCCCCACGCCCTTCTCTTTGCTATTGGTATAGCCTATATCACCCATACGTAACGAGGTTGCGTAAGGCTCAAAATAGGTGAACGCATCAAGCTCCTTTAAGTCAGTTGAGCGCCCATTTAAGAAGCTTTTACAGATAGCAGGGGATGCACCAAAAAGATAAGGGATAAGCCAGCCAAAGCGCTGTAAATTCCGAATCAGACCGAAATAAGCATCATCAATAAAATCTCTAATAGGACGCTTATCCCGCATCATTTCTTGATAGACAGGCCAAAATTGTTCAGAGACAGAGTAGTTATAATGCACACCAGAAATCACCTGCATCATTCGGCCATAACGGTGACCAAGCCCCCGGCGGTATACCGTTTTCATCTCTCCAATATTTGATGTTCCATATTTAGCAATCGGTATATAGTCACCACCTTTTAAGGCGCAGGGCATGCTAGCTGCCCATAAAAGTTCATTACCAAGATGCTGATATGCGAAGACCTGTGTATCTCGAAGAAAAGAAAGCAGCTCAGATATGTTGTTAATGGGCGGCGTTATAAACTCTGTTAACGCCTCTGAATAATCAGTAGTGATATAGGGATGCGTCAGTGCAGAACCCAATAATGGTGGATGTGCAGTAGTAGCAACCCCCCCCTCAGGGGAGACTCGCAGACTCTCTTTTTCTAAACCAATCTGTCCATTCTGCAACAAATGTGACTGTCCAGAATTAATGAGATAAGCCAAGCACATTTCAACAGCTTGAGACAAAGATAAAAACCCTATGCAAGATAATCGTTAAAAAGAAGAGGGCATTGCTGCCGAATAGGAATGGGATTATAGCGCAGGAATTAAATCTCTACTAAGTGACTTGCGACACACAAAAATAGCTACTTTTTTCTTTTCTGGAAATCTTGCTTGGCAGCACAAAAAATCCATTTTAAATTAGTTGAGAAATCAGCAGCCAACAATAGTTAATGTGCAATCTTGCTTAGAATTTGCCATTTTTTCTACCTTGCTAAGCTGCAACTTTTTCGCATGTGAACCCTGTAAACTAATCAGGTCAGAAAGAATATGAGCCGCTTCATTCACCATGATCTGATCAATTTTCTCCTCATCATGATCAGCCTTTGAATCAATTTCATCATCGCTTTGTTCCGTTTTAGTTAGTGGTTTCAACCCTTTAGCAATGCGATAACGATTTCGATTTCCCCTGATTTTTTCATCTCGCTCATTCCATTTTGTTCTGCGCTGTGTCTCAAGCAAAGTCACCGTATGCTGTTCAGTAACCGCTTGAATTAGCTGCTCTTCTTCTTGCAACATGCGAAATCCTGCATCTGATTTAATACGTTTAAGATGACGCTCTCTTAAGTAGATTGAATCAGTTATATTTTCAGCTTTAAATTCAGCTGCACCTATCTGCGCCCATGGCAGCGCATTTTCTAATGAGCGCTCACCATGCTCCTGTGCATTGGTTGCTGTAGGGAAAATGATATCAGGTACCACACCGCGAAATTGTGTGCTGCCACCACTGACGCGAAAAAATTGAGCCATTGTTAAACGCAATCGTCCCAACTCCTCTGTTCCAGCAGTAACCAAACGATCCAGGTCAATCAACGTCTGCACTGTTCCTTTACCAAAGGTAGGCTCACCAATAATAATTCCTCGGCCATAATCTTGAATAGCTCCTGCAAAAATTTCAGACGCTGAAGCACTATTACGATTAACCAGTACAGCCAGTGGCCCACTATAGGCAATTTTCGGATCGGGATCTGATTCAATCTCTACCTTTCCCAAGGTGTCTTTTACCTGGACTACCGGGCCGGATTTAATAAAAAGTCCTGTTAATTCAGTCGCTTCCGTTAATGAGCCTCCACCATTTTGACGCAGATCAACCACAACACCATCCACCCCTTCATTGCTTAGCTCCGCTAACAGTTTTCGCACATCACGGGTTGTACTACGGAAATTTTTATCACCCTTGGAATAAGCTCGAAAATCTCGATAAAAGGTCGGAACCTCTATCACGCCAATACGGCGTTTTTCCATGCCATCAAGCTCTTCAATAATGCTTTTTTTGGCGGCCTGCTCTTCCAGCTTAATCTTATTTCGGACAATGGTAACGATCTTTGAGGGACCACCCATAGTGGCATCTTTTGGCAAAACCTGTAGGCGCACAACACTCCCTTTGGGGCCTCGAATCTTCTCTACGACATCCTGTAACCGCCAACCAACAACATCAATAATATCTTTATCTGCCTGAGCAACACCGGTTATTCGATCACCTGCTTTTATCTCCCCATTAAGCTCTGCCGGCCCACCAGGGACAACGCTCTGGACAACTGTATGCTCGTTTTTAACACTCAGTACAGCCCCTATTCCCTCTAACGAGAGTCGCATACTAATGTCAAAATTCTCAGAAAGGCTTGGCGACATATAAGAGGTATGAGGTTCAAGACTCAAAGTGTAGGCATTTATAAACAACTGAAACACATCATCAGCATTCAATTGATTGGTTCGTCTTACAATACCGGCATACCGTTCGCTAAGTGTTTTGTGAATAGCCTTATCATCTTTATCCGCCATGCGCAGGCTTAGCACATCATTCTTTACCCGTTTCCGCCAAAGTGCATCCAGTTCACTCTGGTTAGAGACCCAGGAAGATTTACTTCGATCAAAGCGGTACTCCTCATCCTTTGTAAAATCAAATTTCTCATCCAACAGTTGAAGTGCCAGCTTTATTTGCTGATTCACCCGCTGGCGATAGGTACGAAAAATTTTAAAGGCGGGATCAAGCTGCGCCTGCTTTAAGGCGTCATCCAGCTTTTTTTCATAAATAGAAAAAGCAGCTACATCTTCACGTATAAAAAAACTGCGGTTTGGATCTAATGTATCAAGATAGCGTTCCAGCATCTGGCTTGAAAGCGCATCATCTAAGCTAATATCCCGGTAATGGTATTTACTAATGACATCGGTGATAACAATAGTTGATTGACGGTGAGATCGGTGCGGATAGAGGTCATTAATAGAAACTTCTGTAACAGCTGCCCATATCGGCTGACTAACTGCTAATAACAGGGACAGAAACAAACTTTTACGCAGTTTCATAAATTACCTTCTCATGAATTGGAACCGACCCGACTCATATACTTTTCAATGAGTTACCGACTTGCATAAATATAAGTCTAGCATGTACTTAACTATAAGGGACAGAAAATGAAGGTCTAAGTTCCTGAAGCAATGAGACATAACTCTCATCCTCCGGGGCAATAAATCCATAGCGCACCAAAAAATCGATGATCACTAGGTTACAGTTAAGCTTAAACTCATCAGTATCACGCACAACACTCATTACTTTATCAACGGGCCATAAAGAGAACGATTCAACCTCACCATCAGTACAGCGGGGCTGGAAATCAAGTGGTAGCTCCAAATCATAGCAGTAGAGCGTATCGGGCTTATAACCCTGCACTGTTTCAGTATTATAGGTTACCACTCCCACAGGGAGGGCAGACAGCGCCAGCTCTGGAAGGATGCCTGCCTCCTCCCAACACTCTTTTTTCAAGTTATCCTGCAAACTAATGCCATTAGGCAACCCACCCGCAACCAGATTATCAAGCTTTCCAGGAAAGTTACGCCGGTCTGCCGAACGCTTTGCCACCCACAGTTTGATACCCTGCTCACTGCGTACAAAACCATTGATATGCTGACCAAAAGCACGCACACCAAAATAGGGGGCAGCAGCTCGATCAATCAGAAACACCCCCTGTTCTCGTATTGTAGCAGTTGCTACATATTGCTCACCATGCAGATGGGTTAACACCCCTTTATCTACCAGCTCAGCTAAAACTATTGCAATAGCTTCTGTGCGCGCCCCAAAGTCATTCAGCTCTGAAACGAATTCAACTGCATCATTGGAAACTACAAATAGATTTGGCCATTCACACAAGCATCGAGAAAAATTCTGTTTTATCCGACCCACAATTGCACCATCTACGATAAATGGTACAAAACCAGCCGGATTAAAATTATTACAGGCGCGAATATGATCTAAATAACTCACTGAAAATTTCCATTTTTATTATCATGATTGCACATCTTCAATTCTGCTAAACAATCATCTCAGAGTGGAGTTAATACAATTCTTATCTTAAAGGGAAGTGACACTACCTAATTTCAAAAGGATACATCAATAAAACAACCCACAGTATAGATTATTTAATATTACAGGCAAAAAAAAGCCCCGCTTATCAGCGGGGCTTTTTTAAACTAGAGCTGTTTTATTGCGGTACAACGTTCGCAGCACTAGGACCCTTAGGGCCAGCTTCTGTATCAAAAGTTACAGACTGCCCTTCAGCCAGTGATTTAAAACCACTGCTTTGGATGGCTGAGTGATGTACGAATACATCTGCGCTGCCGTCTGAAGGAGCAATAAATCCAAAACCCTTGCTATCGTTAAACCATTTTACTGTGCCTGTAGCCATTCTAATTACCTCTAAAAAATTAACAATGAATTATTGAGTGTGCAGGTTACTGTTGAGAAATTACGGTGAGGATTACACTCTACACTGCGAGGCACTACCGGAAAAACTACGCGACAAAAACTGCAACTGACTGCAGGTTAGCCCATGCAAGACAAATAAGCCAGATATTTTTCCATTATATTTAATGCCTCTGCATGAAACTCATGTGTTCAAGCGAGTTATGCTCAGCATGCACAACGGGGCATCCCAGCCCCAATGGCATTAACTTAAAAACAAAATCACCCAAAATTTAATTAATTGCAGCGCAACACATTGAAATACACGCGTTTTAAACCCTTCGATTTTATGATGCCCTTGTAATTTGACTATACTGCGCCATTATGCGAACATACC
>JAJFJN010000016.1 GCA_021773975.1 Gammaproteobacteria bacterium
GCTTTTTTACTGTATTTGATTTTTTTAGCTTAAATAAATAGCGCTGATTGATCGCTTCCATCTCCGTCATTATGTTATCTGTCCCATAGCCAATGTCTCCTCGTACAAATTCCGGCTTGCTATCAGCAGGCAGACGTTTTAATAGGGCGATTAAACCCGGTAATGAGTGGTTAGCATGCGATTGATTTCCTGCCTGTACTTCAACTTCCAATACTTGGTGATATGAGCATAACGCCTGTGACCTGAGAGTATTGAAAGAAACAGGGAACCCAGTACATCTACTTTCTTTGGCGCATTATTGCTCTGGTAATGTAATGGACAGTCGTTTACCCAAGGTTCAAAGCGACCACCTAATTTTAAGAATTGGATAAAAAAGGCAGCTGCCCCATGGGGGTGACTGCAGCCTCTTGATCCCACTCTATGTGTATCTTTCCAGCATAGGTCTCAACCTGAATGGCCTCAAGGAGATGGTTTTTAGCAGGTGCCGGCATTTCATCTTTTGGGTGATTGGGTTTTGGGGGAAGAATCATGGTTTTATCCATTGTTTCAAATGCTTACTAGTGTAAGGCTTTTTCAACTGATTTTTATAGGTTTAATCAAACTGTAGAGTACTGACCTACTTAGATAGAGCAGTAAGCACCAAATCACTCCCCCCAAAGTCCACTAATACCCGCAATACCTTGTGCACCATGAGCTTGAGCTTTATCAAACATATCCCGCTGCATGCCACCTAAAGCAAAGACAGGTAGCCTTGCTGCATCACTTAATATCTCAAATTGCTGCCAACCTAATGGCCGTGCCTCGGGGTGGCTTGTTGTAGGCAATACAGGGGATAGCACTGCAAAATCCAACTCCAACTCAGAAGCCTTGGCTAAATCATCTGCATTATGGCAAGAGACTCCAATCAGGTAATTACGCCCCAATGGCCTCTCTTTAAGCCTAGATAACCATTGTCCGGTTAAGTGAACGCCATCCGCACCTATGCACTCAACCAACGCTGGCGCAGCATTGAGAAGCAGTCGCGCATCATGCTCTCTACAAAGCTTTAGTGCTGCTTCAGCAAGCAGACAAAATTCAGATTGGGATAGTGATTTGGCGCGTAACTGAACAAGCCTTACACCCTTACTCAGTGCGCGCCTTAATCTTGACGTAAACAGACGCTTATCCAATGGATCAGCGCCTGTGATCATATAGCAATCAGGAAGATTAAGCGCCGTAACGATAGGGCGGTCGGCTGGTAACAGCGGGTAATCAATCAGCTGATCCAAGGGAAGCCATTTTAAAAGCTGCCCCTCTCGCCCTTCAGCATGACCTGTAAATTGTGTTACGCGGTGAACATCCAGTAGAACAATTCGATTGGAATAATGGTGGGTTATACGGATCAATGGTGAATGGGCTTTTACAATCAGTCCAAGTTCTTCATTAATTTCACGCTTCAATGCCTGAGAAACAGACTCTCCAGGTTCCAGTTTTCCACCAGGGAACTCCCACATTCCACCTTGATGCGCATCTTCCAATCGCTTACTAACCAGCACTTCTCCAGCAATATTTTGAAGCACAGCTACTGCAACGTGAATAGGACTAGTTATAATTCCTCTCCTGCCCCACTACCTTAAAAGAAAGCTCATTTTTTTCTGCTATATTGTTATAGATTGAACATAAAAATAACACTTTAAATTAAACTTAATTATCTACCATTTTATACTTTAACCCGCTAAATCATGACCACGAACAGATACAAAATAACCCGATTTAAAGCCTTTACCATTCACATTGGCATTAGCATTACTATTTTTCTGTGTCTCTTAGTGTTGCTTCTCGGCTATTGGTACAAAGCACCATTCTTTGATCTTGAAGATGGCCCAAAAGCCATTCAAATCATCATTTTTGTTGACTTGGTACTTGGCCCATTACTAACACTAATAGTATTTAAGCCAGGAAAACCGGGGCTTAAATTTGATATGTCGCTCATTGCTCTCTTTCAATTATCTGCTTTAATCTATGGCATCTGGATGGTTCAGATGGCTCGCCCTGTCACTGTAGTGCTCAGCTATGATGCTCTCTACATTGCCAGCTACCGAACAATAAAAGAGAGTGATATTCCAAAAGCTGATATTGATAATATCATCGGATTAGAACCAACATATCTCTATATTAATCTGCCTAAAGACCAGCCTGATTTTGTGGCTACCGCCATGCAGGCATTCAAGGAATCGCGCGCGTTTGAACTGCTCTTCGAATACTCAGAACCCCTATCATTCAGCAATAAAAAGCAAACTTCAACTATTGCCATAGATATAGAGAAGTATACCGCTTCAAATCCTGAATGGTCGGGAAAGCTGCGAGAATTCATCTCTACCAACAAACTTTCACCAAGCTCAATTACCTTTTTACCCATCAGAGCAAAGCGCGGCAAATACTTTCTAGCTGTTAATCATGAGAGTGGTGAAATCATCGATTATCTGGATGTTCCTTTTGTCGAAAACTTAGGAACAGAAGCACGAATAACGCAGTAAAAGATAACTAAGTACGATACTCCGCATTAATCCGCACATAGTCATATGAGAGATCACAGGTCAGCACTCGAGTCTCAACCTCACCTCGATCCAATGCAACTCGGATAGTAAGTTCAGACTGATCCATCACGGCCTGCCCTGCTTCCTCGGTGTAGTCTTCAGCCCTGCCACCATTTCGTACAATGCAGACATCACCCAGCCAAATCTGAATAAGTTCAATGTCGAGGTTCTCCACCTCTGCACGTCCAACAGCTGCTAAGATACGCCCCCAATTTGGATCAGAGGCAAACAGTGCAGTTTTGACTAACGGAGAATGAGCAATGGTATAGGCCACACTCTTAGCTTCAGCCTTATTTTTTGCACCTTCTACTAAGACCTCCACCAGCTTTGTTGCACCCTCACCATCACGCACAATGGCGCGCGCCAGCTCCATGCAGACCTCGGTCACTGTAGCAACGAGTTTTTGATAAGCCGCAGACTTACCATCAGTAATAGGTGAAACGCCACTCATGCCCGTAGCCATCAGCACACAAGCATCATTGGTTGAAGTGTCACCATCTACAGTAATCGCATTAAAGGAAGGCTCAACAGCCTGTTGCAGGCACTCCTGCAACAACGTTTTAGTAATAGCCGCATCAGTCGCCACATAGGCCAGCATGGTGGCCATATCCGGCCGAATCATGCCTGAACCTTTGGCCATGCCAGTGACTGTGATGGGGTGCCCTTCAAGAGTAAATTGACGCGACACCAATTTTGGCACCGTATCCGTCGTCATAATGGCTTGAGCCGCCGCATTCCAACCATATTCAGTGAGGTTATTCATCGCCTGGGGCAAGGCATCAATCAAGCGAGCAGTTGGCAGGCGCTCACCAATGACACCAGTGGAAAATGGGAGTATCTGGTTTGCTGTGCAATCACCAAGCTCAGCCAATCCTTCACAGCATGCCACCGCATCTTCCATACCCTGCTTGCCAGTACCCGCATTAGCATTACCTGAATTGATCAACAGGTAACGAGGTGGGCGTAACTCCAGGTTTTGACGTGCCAGTTGCACCGGGGCTGCGCAGAAGGCATTGCGCGTAAATACCGCTGTACAGGCTGTTCCGACAGGCAGCTCAATAACCACCAAATCATTCCGATCTGGATATTTAATGCCCGCAGCGGCAGTACCCAAACGGATACCTGTTATGGGAGCAAGCGTTGTATTTGCATTCATTGGTTTAGTTCAACAAAGGGCTATGAAATACGGCCGTGGCACTGTTTGTACTTCTTGCCAGAACCACACGGACAAGGTTCATTCCGGCCAACCTTACGATCGTTACGTACAAATGGCTGCTCGGCCGCTTCTTCTGCTTGCGAAGTCTCTCCAACATTTTCACTGTCATACCCTGACAGCTCATCATGCTGGTATTGCATATCATCACTGTATTGCTCATGAGCAGGGATATTCATATCCTCTTCAGCACGAATCCTGACCTTTGAGAGCACCTCTACTACGTCCTGCTTGATGCTTTCCAACATACGGGAAAACATCTCAAATGCCTCACGCTTGTACTCCTGCTTAGGGTTTTTCTGAGCATAGCCTCGCAGATGAATACCCTGGCGCAGATAATCCATAGCAGCAAGATGCTCTTTCCAATGGCTATCAAGGGCTTGAAGCATAATCGCTTTTTCATACTGACGTATTGCCTCGCTGCCAGCCAGTGATTCAATATCAGCATACTGTGCTTCCAGTTCACTGATTATCCGTTCACGCAAGCTCTCTTCATGCAGGTTGTCATCCTCGTCTAACCACTGCTGGATTGGATAGGCGGCTGCAAATCGCTTTTCCAATGCCTCGGTCAACCCTGGCACATCCCACTGCTCATCCAGGCTACCGGGTGGAATATAGCTAGCCACTACTTCACTTACCACATCGTGCCGCAGGTCTTGAATGGTTTCAGAGATGTCATCTGTATCCATCAGCTCATCACGCTGTTGATAGACAACCTTTCGCTGGTCATTAGCGACATCGTCATATTCCAGCAACTGTTTACGGATATCGAAGTTACGCCCTTCTACCTTCTTCTGCGCATTGGCAATTGCTGTCGTCACCCAAGGGTGCTCAATGGCCTCACCCTCATCCATACCCAGTTTCTGCATGATTCCGGAAACACGCTCTGAGGCAAAGATACGCATCAGATTATCTTCCAATGAGAGATAAAAGCGTGAGGAACCCGCATCTCCCTGACGACCAGAGCGGCCACGCAGCTGATTATCGATACGCCTGGATTCATTACGCTCAGTACAGACCACACGCAAACCGCCCGCATCCAATACCTGCTGATGGACCTCTTTCCACTGCTCGCGAATCTTTTCTACTGCTTCAGGTGTTGCTTTATCTCCCAATTCGGCAATCTCCACATCAGGGTTACCGCCAAGCACAATATCGGTACCACGACCTGCCATATTGGTGGCAATGGTAACTCTACCCGGCTGACCTGCTTCTGCAACAATCCCCGCCTCGCGCTCATGCTGTTTAGCATTAAGCACCTGGTGAGCAACCTTTTTCTCCTTAAGTAGGTTGGCAACTAACTCTGATGTTTCAATAGAGGCTGTACCCACCAACACTGGTTGGCCGCGTTTTACACAATCTTCAACATCCTTAATGATGGCAGCATACTTTTCATCTGCCGTAAGGTAGATCAGATCACCCATATCGTCCCGTTTCATTGGGACATTGGGGGGAATGACAACTACTTCCAATCCATAGGTTTGCTGAAATTCAAAAGCCTCCGTATCGGCTGTACCCGTCATGCCTGACAATTTCCCATAAAGCCGAAAATAGTTTTGGAAGGTAATTGAGGCTAAGGTCTGGTTCTCCTTTTGGATCTCCACCCCCTCTTTTGCCTCAACCGCCTGGTGCAAGCCATCTGACCAGCGACGGCCAGGCATGGTGCGCCCGGTGAACTCATCAACAATAATTACTTCACCATCGTTAACTATATAGTCAACATTTTTATGGAAAAGCACATGCGCACGCAATGCAGCGTTAACATGATGCATAAGGCTGATATTTGCTGAATCATAGAGGCTCTCGCCTTCAGCTAGCAGCCCCATCTCCACCAGCACCCCTTCCACCTTCTCATGACCAGCATCACTCAGGTAAGCCTGGCGAGATTTCTCATCGACAGAATAGTCGCCTGGGCCAAAATCAGGCCGCCCCTCTTCATCTTCAATTGGGTCTTGCCGAGTCAATTGAGGAACAAAGGTATTCATACTCTTGTAGAGTTCGGAGCCGCCTTCAGTAGAGCCAGAGATGATCAGTGGAGTACGCGCCTCATCGATAAGGATAGAATCGACCTCATCCACCACAGCAAAAGCACGTCGATTCTGCTGTACTCGTTGCTCAGCCTCAAAAGCCATGTTGTCACGCAGATAGTCAAAGCCATACTCGTTGTTTGTACCATAGGTAATATCTGCGCTGTAGGCTTCTCGTCGGGTTGCATTACGCAGATGCCGATAACCAGACGAAGAACCATCACATTCAAGATCAAACAGATAAGAGCTACTGTCAGGGCCAGCGCCGCCAGAGCCATTGATAATGCCAACAGATAAACCAAGGAAGTTGTAGAGGCGCCCCATCCACTCTGCATCACGACGAGCCAGATAGTCATTCACAGTGATCACATGCACACCGTTATTTGGCAAAGCATTTAGATAAACCGCAAGCGTTGCAACTAACGTCTTACCCTCACCTGTGCGCATTTCAGCAATATTACCGCCGTGCAACACCATGCCACCAATCATCTGCACATCAAAATGGCGCATACCTAAAACACGCACACCTGCCTCTCGCACGGTAGCAAAGGCCTCGGATAGCATGTCATCCAGCGCTTCACCTTTCTCTAGGCGCTGTCTAAACTCAGTGGTTTTGGCCTGCAACTCCTCATCAGATAAAGCTTGAAGGGATGACTCAAATTCATTGATCTTGGCCACTGACTTTGACATGCGTTTAATCAGACGGTCATTACGGCTGCCAAAGATTTTACTGAGAAGTTTGCTGACCATGTACGTTAAATCCGTAGGAGTTATTCAAAGATAATTAAAGAGAGGAGGGATAATACCGCAAAAGTAGTCAGATTGCAGACCACCTGATTGCACGAAGCGGGGCTACAACAGATCGTTAATTTTACCCTGATTTCTTATTTTGATTGTCGCTATTAGCTGCAGACTCGCGGAGATACTTCCAAGGATTAACCTTTTCGCCATTCCGCAAAACTTCAAAATGAACATGTGGGCCAGTTGATCGACCAGTAGAACCCATTGTTGCAATAACCTGCCCTTTTGTAATTCTATCGCCTGCCGCCACCAAGATATCACCGTTATGCCCATAACGAGTGGTATAGCCATTGCCATGATTGATTTCAACCATAGCACCGTAACCGCTTTGTTTGCCTGTCCGTGAAACAACGCCGGCAGCTACTGAGATAACATCCACTCCTTTTTTACCCGCAAAATCAACCCCGTAATGAAAGGCTTTTTTACCCGTAAAAGGATCTTTACGATAACCAAACGGAGATGAGATCCACCCCTTTTTAACTGGCCTGCCTGCTGGATGAACCTCTTGTTGTAGCCTACGGTTCATAATCAGCTCTTCCATAAAATCAAGTTTATGCTCACGATCATTAATTGTCTGCGACATCATCTGTAAATCAGCCAGCAGTTCATTAAGCTCAAGTGATTCCGCAGCATTTGATGCATCCACACCACCCACCGGAGGGGTTGTGGAAAAATCAAACTCTCCCTCGTCCAGCATGCCTATCTTGGTCAAGCGCTCTCCCAATGCATCCAAGCGGATTATATGGGACTGCATCTGACCCAAACGTAGTGCCAACGCATCCAGGTGTTGCTGTGTCTGCTCCTTCACTTGAGAAATAGCAGACCGTTGATCAACCAAAGCGGCCTGAAATACAAGGCCTGTAGGGTCGATTTCAGCTGCCTTCTCAGCATGTTGCTGACCCATTTTATAGCCCGCCCAGCCTATACCGCCCGAAACAGTAGCAAGCAGCACCAGCAATCCACTCATAACCAGACCCAGGCTAAGCTTTACACTGCCCGTCTTATTGCGAAACCCGGCAAATAGTATGAAGTTCATTTATAGTACCCACATATTCTTTAGATTTTGCAGATGATCTCACCTACAAAAAATAGATATTAACTCGGCCTTATTTATGATCAAACCACGTCCTATCAATACATTTATGCGCTCAGGGCCAGTACTAAGAGAGCTGCGCAACCACCTGAAAACGCAAGAAAAACTACTCGCCCTAACCCGTAGTCTATTACCCACACCTTTAGACCAACATTGTATCTCAGTACAACAGCATTACAGCAGTCTTATTATCCATACGAATTCATCCGCATGGGCCAGTCGCCTACGCTACTTCTCTCGCGACCTCCGAACTAAACTCCAGGACAAAGGAGTACAGGTACAAAAAATAGAGGTTCGAGTATTAATTAACAACCCACAAAAAGCACGCTCAACACGCCGCGCTCATCATCTTTCACAAGCTAATGCCAAGCTAATTGAATCTACAGCTGACGATATTCAAGACGCTGATTTACGTGCAGCGCTAAAACGCCTCAGTAAACATAGAGCAACTTAATACTCTATAGACTAAACAATAGCGCGCGACTGAGGCTCTGTTCTCAGTTAGATAATTTCGCCACAAAATAGATATTATTCCAAATTACGTTGCTTGAACTGGCTTCATGTAGGAAATAGGCACATTACCCTCTTCTTTAAAGGTAACCTCTTCCCAAGCATTTTTATCGGCTAATAGTGTTTGAAGTAGTTTATTATTTAAAGCATGGCCTGATTTGCATCCGCTGAATGAGCCAATAAGGCTATGCCCCAGCAAATAAAGATCACCAATCGCATCAAGGATTTTATGTTTTACAAACTCATCCTCGTAGCGTAATCCATCCTCATTCAAGATGCGGTAATCATCAACCACAACGGCATTATCCAGGCTGCCGCCAAGGGCCAACTTGCGTTCGCGTAGCATTTCAATATCACGTAGAAAACCGAAGGTTCTTGCCCGACTCACCTCTTTAACAAAGGAGGTAGATGAAAAATCAATGGATGCGCAACGTGTATGCTCCGTAAAAGCTGGGTGATTAAAATCAATAGAAAAGGAGACCTTAAACCCATCAAACGGTTCAAAACAGGCTCGTTTATCCCCATCCTCTACCACCACACGCTGCTTGATTCGAACAAACTTTTTCGCTGCTTTTTGCTCTTCAACGCCCGCAGATTGGATTAAAAAAACAAAAGGACCCGCACTGCCATCCATGATCGGAACCTCTGGCGCACTTACATCCACATAGGCGTTATCAATACCAAGACCAGCAAAAGCCGATAACAGATGTTCAATAGTAGATATCTTGACCCCATCTTTTTCCAACGAGGTAGAGAGCAAAGTATCGCCCACATTTTCTGGGCAAGCACGTATCTCAACTGGCTCATCCAGATCTACACGCCTAAATACAATGCCGGTATCAACGGCGGCAGGCCGAAGTGTCAGATAGATTTTTTCACCTGTGTGTAAACCCACACCCGTTGCACGAATGACATTTTTAAGCGTACGTTGCTTTATCATTGAGGAATCTTACCTTTACCTTACTGAACAGATGGAGAGCCGTGAAATTTGGCAGCATCCTACCACAGCACCACATACCATACAAAACAGCATGATCTATTTCTGTGGAAGCAATCACAACTCAGCGCACAACGCCCTGATAAGGCAGGTTATCTTTCAATTAATCTGCCTGGCGACGTAAAAAGGCTGGGATATCAAGATAAGCCATGTCCTTATCTTTCATAGGTTCCGCATAGGATTGAGCTGCTTTAGCCTCTTTTCGAATCACAGTAGGCTTATCCATATCAGCGTAATCCACTGACGTTGCCGCTGCTCTATCTTGGCTGACCAATTTAACTGCAACCCGCTCTGGCGCTATGGAGGCAGCTGGCTTTTGCTTTTGAGCTACAACCTCACCCAATCCGGTAGCCACAACAGTCACACGCATCTCATCCTTCATATCAGGATCAATCACAGTGCCCACAACTACAGTGGCTTCATCACAGGCAAACTCTTTGATTGTATTGCCAACCTCTTCAAACTCACCAATCGATAAATCCAGGCCTGCCGTAATGTTTACCAGGATGCCTCGCGCACCCGATAGATTTACATCCTCTAGCAAGGGGCTGTTGATGGCCTCTTCTGCTGCATCACGCGCACGGGTCTCACCACTAGCAACGCCAGACCCCATCATTGCCACACCCATCTCTGACATCACAGTGCGTACATCAGCAAAATCCACATTGATCAAGCCAGGGCGTGTAATCAACTCTGCGATACCCTGTACAGCGCCAAGCAGTACATCATTAGCCGCCTTAAAAGCATTCAGCAGAGACATCTCCTTGCCCAGCACTGCAAGCAGCTTCTCATTTGGAATGGTAATCAGTGAATCTACAATCTTGGACAGCTCCTCTATCCCTTCAGCTGCTACCATTTGGCGTTTTGCACCTTCAAATCGGAACGGTTTGGTCACAACGGCTACAGTGAGAATTCCCAGCTCTTTTGCTACCTCTGCCACAATCGGTGCTGCACCAGTACCCGTTCCACCACCCATACCTGCGGTAATAAACACCATATCAGCCCCTTCAAGCGCTTCAAGAATGCGGTCCCGATCTTCCAAGGCTGCTTGATGGCCAATATGTGGATTGGCACCTGCACCCAACCCTTTTGTGATATTGGAACCCAGCTGTAGTACCGTTCTGACCTCACTGTTTTTCAGTGCCTGCGCATCCGTATTGGCACAGATAAAATCCACGCCTTCAATGTTGGCATCAAGCATGTGATTAACTGCATTACCACCGCCACCACCAACACCAATGACTTTGATCACTGCATTTTGGCTATATGCATCCATCAATTCAAACATAACCCGCTCTCCTCTGCACACATCATGTGCTGTATTCTGTAGAAATAATTCGTTATCGAAGTTACCAAAATTCTCAATCAAAAATTGCCCTGAAACCAGCTTTTCATCCGTGCCCAAACTGACTTCACACTGCCGCTTCGTGAAAATTCCATGCCCCCTTTAGTATGATGACTTCGCCCAAATAACAACAAACCAACTCCTGTGGCATAAATTGGATTCCGCACCACATCTGCCAACCCAGTGACATACTGCGGCACACCCAAACGCACGGGCATGTGAAAAACCTCCTCCGCCAACTCAATCAACCCCTCCATTTTTGAACTACCACCGGTAAGTACCACACCTCCGGCAATCAAATTCTCAAATCCACTGCGCCGCAATTCAGCCTGTATCAAAAGCAACAACTCTTCATATCGAGGCTCAACCACCTCAGCCAATGTTTGGCGCGAAAGTCGCCGCGCTGGCCTATTACCTATGCTTGGCACTTCAATGGTTTCATTATCAGAAGCCAATTGAGTCAAAGCACAGGCATATTTAATTTTGATATCTTCTGCGTGTTGGGTCGGCGTACGCAGTGCCACCGCAATATCATTTGTCACCTGATCACCCGCTATCGGTATCACTGCGGTATGTCGAATGGCTCCCTCAGTAAAGATGGCAATATCTGTCGTGCCACCACCAATATCCACCAAACAGACACCCAGCTCTTTCTCATCTTCACTCAGCACCGCATTGGCGGAACTCAGCTGCTCCAAAATCAGATCATCCACTTCCAGCCCGCAACGGCGCACACACTTAACAATATTCTGCGCTGCACTCACTGCTCCGGTCACCATATGCACTCGAGCCTCCAGTCTCACCCCAGACATCCCTATTGGCTCCCGAATACCATCCTGATCATCAATGACAAACTCCTGTGGCAAGATGTGCAGAATCTTCTGATCTGCAGGAATTGCCACCGCCCTTGCCGCATCAATCACCCGATCCAAATCACTATGAGTGACCTCTTGATCCTTAATTCCAACAACACCTTGTGAATTCAAACTACGAATATGACTACCTGCAATCCCAGCAAAGACTGACTGAATCTCACAGCCTGCCATCAGTTCAGCTTCTTCAACCGCCCGCTGTATGGATTGAACGGTAGATTCAATATTGACCACCACTCCCTTCTTTAAACCGCGGGAGGGATGTGAGCCAATACCGATAATTTCAATCTCACCATCTGCCTTGATCTCTCCAACAATAGCCACCACCTTGGAGGTGCCAATATCCAGACCAACAATGAGATTCATTTCACTTTTTTTACTCATTACCCCAACTCATTTTGTTTGGTTATACCCATCACTGACCGAGTAGATACCTCATTCAGTCCATTCAGCTCCCAATGCACAACAAACCCATTGGGGTAACGTAGATCAACCTGCTTTGGCAGGCCTCGCCCAGCAACTTTAAGTTGAGGGTAAACCCGAATAAATCGCGCCACACGTTTATCAATCTGCTGACTACCCAACCTAATGGCACTCTTATCTGTAAATTCAATCAACCATGCCTGACGAGCATTCTGCTTAATACTGGCAATCTGCAATCCCACTGACTCAAAACGCGGCTGCATATCACGATAACGGGCAACCATTTCCTGCTCCATCCCCTTCGGCCCAGCAAGTTTCAACAATCCAGCAGGAATATCTTTTTCTGCTGGCTGAAACACTCCACCCTGCATATTTAACAACCCCGTTGTACCCCACTGTGCGAATGGAACCTGCTCTTCCACAAAAACCAGCAGGGTATCAGGCCAAACTCTACGCACTGCAACTTTGGCCACCCAGGGCATTTGCAAAAGCCGGGCATGCACCGCCTCTACATCCAGCGTAAAAAAGCCTTCACGAACCTCTGTTGACATAGCTCGTTCCAGCTTCTGCTGATCAAGGTATTTAAAATCACCTTTAATGCTCACGACCTTTAATGGAAAAGTCTGCGGATCAAACAGCTTAGCTGACCCTAAAACAACACCTCCACCCATAGCACCAAACAGCACCAAAGCCAGACACCACCGAATAACCAATACGGAGATCAGCCTCTCAGTTTTTACCTTTTTCATGGCGCGTTTCTGTCCCATTTTTACAAGGTACTCTCTAAGATTCGCCATACCAATCCATCAAACTCAATGCCCAGAGCACGAGCCGCCATTGGCACCAAACTATGATCAGTCATTCCCGGTGAGGTATTAACCTCCAGCAACAAAAAATGCCCGCTATCATCCTGCATCAGATCCACCCGCCCCCAACCATTGGCATCCACAGAACGAAATGCCCTGAGCGCCAATGCCTGCACCTCCTGCTCCTGCTCTTCACTCAATCCACATGGACAGAGATAGGTGGTGTCATTAGCCTCATATTTTGCTGCATAGTCATAAAAGACATGCGGTGTCTCAAGCCGGATCAGGGGCAGCACCTCATCACCCAAAATAGCCGCTGTAAACTCAGCACCTGCAATCCATTTTTCTGCCATCACATCTGCATCGTACTGCGCCGCATCCTGCCATGCGCTACACAGTTCATCTCTATTTTCGACACGCGCCATACCTACACTGGAGCCTTCATGGGAAGGTTTGATCATTAATGGAAAGCCCAATGCCGCTGCCGCTTCCAGATCGGATTCACTCTGCAACATGACGAAATCAGCTGTTGGCAGACCCAACCCCTTCCACAACAATTTGCAACGGTATTTATCCATTCCCAGTGCAGAGCCTGATACGCCACTGCCGGTATAAGGGAGGCCCACTGTTTCCAGCGCCCCCTGAATAACGCCATCCTCGCCACCACGTCCGTGCAATGCGACAAAAGCACGATCAAATTCAGCATCTGCCAGCTGGGCCATCACATCCGCCCCCACATCCACTGCATAGGCATCAACACCCTGGCGCAACAGTGCTGCCAACACAGCTTGTCCACTACGAAGTGATACCTCACGCTCTGCCGACTGCCCACCCATGAGCACAGCTACTTTGCCAAAATCTGCTGCTGTAACAGTCATAACTCGTGCTCTGCCTCACCTACGACACAGACTTCTGTTTGCAGCTTTACGCCACTCTTTTCCATCACTTGCTGCTGTATCTTTGCAATCAACCATTCAATATCTGCCGCAGTTGCCGTGCCTGTATTTATAATGAAATTGGCATGCTTTTCAGAGACGCAGGCTCCGCCCACCGTCATTCCTTTAAGCCCTGCAGCCTCAATCAACCGAGCCGCATAATCTCCTTCAGGGTTACGAAATACAGAACCACAACTAGGCTGACCAATAGGCTGAGCGGCTGCCCGTTTTTCAAGCAGCTCGCGGATCCTCCTCTGCCCCTCTGCCGTATCACCCGGCTTCAATCTCAATCTGGCGGCAAGAAACCACTCACCTGCTGGGGCAATAACCTTACGGTATGCCACATCAAAATCCTCTGGCTTGCGCACCCTTACCCGACCGGCCCGGTCAATGGTCTCCACCCTTTCAACCACCGGCCAGATTTCACCACCAAAGGCACCTGCATTCATTGCCAGCGCACCACCCATGGTGCCAGGAATACCCGCCAGGAACTCCACGCCACAGAGTCCGGCGCGCACTGCAAACCGCGCCACATGAGCCGAGGCAACACCCGCCTCAACCCGCAATAGATCCTTCTCAATCAACGTCATTTCAGTCAGGCACCCCTGAGTTGCCACTACTGTGCCTCTGTAGCCACCATCCCGCACCAGCAGATTGCTTCCCATACCCAGCCACAACAAGGGTTCGTTTACTGGCAGCTGTTGCAAAAACTGGATAAGATCCATGCCTCCCGCCGGACAGTAAAACTGCCGCGCCGGGCCACCCACTCGCCAGGTGGTGTGTTTTGCAAGCGGCTCGTCATACAGCATCACGCCACGCCAGTCTGATTGCCCGGCCACTAACATGCCCCTTTTGCCTTTTTCATTTGTGCTGACCATCTACCATTTTTGGAAGCCTCTTTTTTCTGGCTGGTTTTTGGCGCTGCTTTTTTGAGTGCAGACCAAGTTGCCATAAGCGACTCGCCACAGCCCATATGCAACTGTCGTATGCTGGATTGGCTCATTGAGAATCTCCTGTAAGGCTTATCTCAGCCGCCAGCTTGGCAGCTATGCCACCGATATCCCCCGCTCCAAGCGTGAGTACGATATCCCCATCCTGTAATACACCGGGCAAAACTGCGGACAACTCCGCAAGAGGATCAACAAACACGGGATCAACCTGACCTCGCGCCCGCAATGCCCGGATCAATGAGCGGGTATCTGCACCAGGAATGGGCTCCTCTCCAGCCGCATAAACCTCTGTCAGCAGCAACACATCCGACTTCGACAACACCTGTACAAAATCCTCAAACTGCTCCTGGGTTCGGGTATAGCGATGCGGCTGAAATGCCACTACCAACCGCCGCTCTGGCCAACCTGCCCGCACTGCTTCTATGGTGGCATCCACTTCCCGTGGGTGGTGCGCATAATCATCAACCAGCATCACCTCTCCAGCAGCCGTCTGGCAATTACCCATTACCTGAAAACGCCGTCCAATACCCTCAAAACCCTTCAATCCACGCTGAATTGCAGCATCGTCAACCTTCAGTTCACGCGCCACTGTTATTGCCGCCAAGGCATTCAACATATTATGTTTGCCTGGCATATTCAGGGTGATATCCAATTGTGGATAACCCGCTTGGTGCACCTTAAAAAAGGTCTTTAATCCTTCCTGTCGAATATCACTGGCACGCACATCAGCTTCTGCTGCCGTGCCATAGGTACGCATAGGGCGCGCTATCTCTGGCAGCAGCCCGCGTACCTCATCATCATCAATGCAGAGTACCGCCAAGCCATAAAATGGAAGGTGATGTAAAAACTCAATAAAGGTACTGCGAAGGCGGCTGAAATCACCACCATAGGTTGTCATATGGTCAGCATCCACATTGGTCACAACCGCCAGCATAGGCTGCAGGTAGAGAAAAGAGGCATCGCTCTCATCTGCCTCTGCTACCAGATAATCGCCCTCACCCAAACGGGCATTGCTGCCTGCGCTATTCAACCTGCCACCAATAACAAAGGTTGGATCCAATTCACCCTCTGCCAACAGACTTGAGACCAGGCTAGTGGTGGTTGTCTTGCCATGCGTACCTGCCACCGCAATGCCAAATCGAAACCGCATCAGCTCCGCCAACATCTCTGCCCGTGGCACTACTGGGATACGTTGTACCCGTGCTGCAGCCACCTCTGGGTTATTCTCTTTCACAGCACTAGAGATCACCACCGCATCACAACCCACCACATTTCTTGAGCGATGCCCAATCACAATCTTTGCGCCCAGCTCTGCCAGTCGCTGTGTTGCTGGCCCCTCACGCACATCAGAACCTGTTATCTGAAAATTCAGGTTAAGTAGAACCTCGGCAATGCCGCTCATGCCCACGCCACCAATACCCACAAAATGGATCCGTTTTACCCGGCTCATCAACTCTGCTGGTCGCCTACTGGTTGGCATATTCATGGATTACAGACCTCCTGACAGATATCAGCCACACATCGTGTTGATTCTGGTTGTGCCAAAGCACGTGCATTTTCAGCCATCCGCAGTAGCTGGGCAGGATCACCCAGCAACTCATTTAGGCAGGCTGCCAAGCTATCTGCATCCAACTCAGATTGGGGTAACAACCTTGCTGCTCCCTGGTCACACAAAAAAGCAGCATTACGCGTTTGATGGTCATCTACAGCATAAGGAAAAGGAACCAACACCGCGGCCACACCCGCTGCTGTCAATTCAGAAACTGTCAACGCACCCGCACGACAGATAACCAAGTCAGCCCAACCATAAGCCTCTGCCATATCTGTAACAAAGGGCTGCACATTTGCTTCTACGCCAGCGGACAAATAAGTCGCCCGTGCCGCTTCGTCCTTATCCCGACCTGCCTGGTGCCGTACCAGTGGACGTAAATTCGGTTCAATCTGTGCCAAAGCATATGGCACTGTTTCATTCAATACTTGAGCACCCAGGGAGCCACCCAAAACCAGCAGTCTCAACGAACCTTCACGATTAGCTACACGCTCAGCTGGCGCTGGGAGTGCTGCAATTTCAGCACGCACCGGATTACCCACAACCTGCGCTTTCCGCTCTGCTCCAAAGCTGCCTGGAAAGGCTTCCAGCACCCGATTGGCAATACGTGACAACCATTGATTGGTCATACCTGGAATCGCATTCTGCTCGTGAATAATCAGTGGAATACCCATTAAACGAGCCATCACACCACCTGGACCACTAACAAAACCGCCCATACCCAATACCACATGAGGCCGTCTGCGAATCAGCACGGCCAATGCCTGTGACAGGGCCAATACCAATTTAAAAGGGGCCACTAACAAACGCTTCATGCCTGTGCCACGCACCCCCTGTACATTTATCCACTCCATAGAAAAACCAGACTCCGGCACCACCCGTGCCTCAAAGCTGTTACGGGTTCCAAGCCAAAATACATCCATGCCACGAGCACGCAGATCCTCAGCCACAGCCAATGCAGGGAAAACATGGCCACCTGTTCCACCGGCCATAATCATCACGCGTTCGCCCATTTCACCTGCTCCAATTTATGTGCAGGGGCATCCTGCCGTGTTTCGTAATCAATGCGTGCCAGCATTCCTATGACGATACAAGCCACAATAATGCTGTTGCCTCCGTAGCTCATCAGCGGCAAAGTCAAGCCCTTGGTGGGTAACAGACCGATATTGACACCAATATTGATGAAGGCCTGCATACCAATCCACAGGCCAAAACCATAGGCCACATAGGCTGAAAAACGACGATCAATGGCCTCTGCTGCTGCACCCACTCGAAAGGCACGCCAGACAATCAGACTAAACAGGGCAATCACCACCAGCGTTCCTAGCAGGCCAAACTCTTCACCAACCACTGCCATGAGAAAATCCGTATGTGCCTCTGGCAGATAGAACTGTTTCTGAATACCGTTACCCAATCCCACGCCAAACCACTCACCTCGTCCAAACGCAATCAGTGCTTGAGCCAACTGGTAGCCACTGTTATTAACATCAGCCCAAGGATCAAGAAAACCCGTAACACGTTGCAGTCGATAGGGTGACCAGATCACTAATCCGACCAGTGCCGTTCCTGCCAACGCCATCAACACCATAAATTGTGAGAGCGCTACACCCCCCAGAAAAAGCATACCCATCGCCGTTGCCAACAGCACAGCGGTTGTACCAAAATCAGGTTGGAGCATGATGAGCGTAGCGGCCATAATCAACAGAATCATCGGTTTAACAAAACCCCAGATACTGTGAGCCACCTCAAGCTGCCGTCGAACCAGATAGCCTGCAATATAGACCACCAAAAACAGCTTCATAAATTCAGAGCTTTGAATATTAAATGACCCTATTGGAATCCAGCGAACTGCTCCATTGGCCTCACGACCAATACCCGGAATCAGCACCGCAACCAGCAACAACAGGCCAACAAAATAGAGCGCGGTTCCAGCACGTTCCCACTGAGCTGTTGAGGTCTGCGAAATAACCAAGGCCCCCAACAAGCCCAGACCCACTGCAATACCGTGACGAGTGAGGTGATAAAAAGGATTTCCTACCAGCCGATCACCTACATGCAGGGAAGCTGAGGCCACCATAATCACCCCAAAGCCCAACAGCGCAACAGCAGCACAGATCAACCAGTAATCAAGTTCTGGCAACACAAACCGCGGATGGTCTCTCAGGATTTCTGAGTGAGTTGCTTCACTCATGCCATCAACCTCTGTACGGCTTCAATAAAACAGTCACCCCGATGCTCAAAGCCACGAAACATATCAAAACTGGCACAGGCAGGAGAGAGCAGGACACAGTCGCCAGACTTAGCCAGCTCATTGGCATATATAACAGCAGCGTCCATATCAACTGCTCTGGTCACTGGCACAGCATCACCCAATGCCTCTTCTATCAGTGCAGCATCACGGCCAATCAGCACAACAGCTCGCACTGTCTGTTTAACCACTTCAGCTAATTCTGAGAAATCAGCACTCTTACTCTCACCACCCGCAATCAGCACCATACTATTAACACTGCCTTTCATCCCTTCCAGCGCAGCAATACAGGCTCCCACATTAGTTGCCTTAGAGTCGTTGTACCAACGTACTCCCGCAAGTTCTGCAATAAATTGAGTGCGGTGAGGTAACCCATGAAAAGAACATAGCGTCTCAAGCATGGCAGGCATCGGTAGTTCCAAGGCTGCTCCCATTGCCAATGCTGCCAGCGCATTAGCCAAATTGTGCTGACCTGGCAGTTGCAATTCACTAGCAGGTAGTAGCGCCTGCTGGCCTTGGCAGAGCCACATATCACCCTCTTGTAAACGCACACCAAATACATTGGAGTTAGCGGGCTCTTGCAGCGTAAAAAAGAGATCACCTGCCTGCGGCTGACCGCACATTGCCATCACCTTAGAATCATCCTGATTAAATACGCGAATTTCAGCCCCTTTATAGAGCGTGCTTTTAGTCTCTGAATAACCCTCAATGCCATCATAGCGATCCAGATGGTCGGCTGACACATTCAGCACCACGGCAACCTTGGGTTTTAGTGAGTAAGTGGTTTCAAGCTGAAAACTTGATAACTCAAGGATGTACAACTCATTCTTACTTGAGAGTAGATCCAAAGCAGGCAGGCCAATATTACCTCCTACCGCAGTCTCTTTTCCTGCATGACGAGCCATCTCACCAAGCAGCGTTGTTACTGTGCTTTTACCGTTTGAACCAGTAATAGCAACTACAGGTGCAGCCACCTCTCGCGCAAACAGTTCAATATCACCCAACACCTCAACACCACGCTTAGATGCAGCTTGAATCTGCGGCTCCAGTATCGATACCCCTGGGCTTACCACTAGCCGCTCAGCTGTAGCAAAGACCCGCGGATCAAAACCTCCCGTAACAACCGACACGCCAAACATCTCTTCTTGTAGTTCAGGCAAGCCAGGCGGATTTGACCGGCTATCAATAATCACAACAGGAACATTTCGCTCTTGCAGGTAGCGGGCACAGGAGAGCCCCGTCAGTCCCAACCCTACAATCAAGGTTCGAGGGCTCTCTGCTCCCATTTGCGATGCATGCTTTCCCATCTCTATCGCGGCTCTGCTCATGTCAATTTATATTTCATCATTAGGATTTATAAAATCAACGTATCTTCAGGCTGGCAAGCCCAATCAAAACAAGGATGACAGTGATGATCCAAAACCGAACAATAATGCGCGGTTCGGGCCATCCCTTCAGTTCATAGTGGTGATGCAGCGGAGCCATACGAAAGATGCGCCGCCCCGTTAGTTTGAAAGAGGCCACCTGCAAAATCACAGATATAGTCTCCACCACAAATACACCACCCATAATCAGTAACACCAACTCCTGGCGAACAATCACCGCCAACAGCCCCAAGGCCGCTCCCAATGCAAGCGCACCCACATCGCCCATAAATACCTGAGCCGGATAGGCGTTAAACCATAGGAAGCCCAATCCAGCCCCTACCAAGGCCCCACAAAAAACAACCGCCTCACCCACTCCAGGCAGATACGGAACCATTAAATAATTGGAAAAAGAGGCATGGCCAGAGACATAAACAAAGATACCCAAGGCACCAGAAACCAAGACCGTGGGCATAATGGCCAACCCATCCAAACCATCCGTCAGGTTAACTGCATTACTCGTACCTACAATCACAAAATAGCCCAGCACCACAAACCCAAAGAAGCCGAGATCTATAATGATATCTTTATAAAAGGGGATGATAAGCTGGGTCTCTGCTGGTAGCGACGAGGTTGCATAAAGGAAGCAGACAGCACCAAATCCAGCAATAGATTGCCATAGATACTTTTGCCGAGCAGGTAGCCCAACGGAGTTTTTCAGCACTAATTTTTTGTAGTCATCAACAAAACCAATGGCACCAAATAGCAGTGTCACAATCATCAATACCCAGACATAGCGGTTAGCCAGGTCTGACCATAGAAAGGTACTCACAACTACAGCCACCAACAGCAAAGCACCGCCCATCGTTGGCGTGCCCGCTTTAGAAAGATGACTCTCTGGCCCATCATCTCGAATGCTCTGTCCAATTTGATGAAAACTTAGACGACGAATCATTATCGGCCCCACAACAAAGGAGATAATCAACGCGGTCAATACACCCAAAATTGCACGCAGGGTCAGATACTGAAAGACATTAAAGCCACTGTGATACTGGGTTAGGTAATCAGCAAGATAGACTAGCATTTCAGTCTCCAGTCCCCTCTACCAATGCATTGACCACCAACTCCATGCGAGCACTACGAGAGCCTTTTACCAGTACCGTATCGCCTTCAATTAACACTTCATTCAGAGCGCAGATCATCGAGTCATGATCCTGAAATAGTTTTGCACCTTCTCCAAAACCCGCAGCCGTAGCGCTCGATAGCTCACCCAGGCAATAGAGATTTTCAATCCCCGCTTCGCGGACTTGCTGGCCCAGCATTTCATGTAGCTGCACAGCATCCTGGCCTAATTCAGCCAAGTCACCCAATATCAAAAAGCGCCGCCCTGGTGCCGTAGCCAATACCGCAATAGCCGCTGCTACAGAGTCAGGGTTGGCGTTATAGCTATCATCAATAATGCGAACTTCACCCTTGCCAATACGTGGCTGCAAGCGCCCGGGTACTGGTTGAAGCGTCATCAAACCCTCACGAATCTGTTGCAAGCTGATACCCATTAACTGGGTTGTTGCAATAGCGGCCAATGCATTCATCCGGTTATGACGGCCTGCCAGTGGCAGATCAATCTCTACTTCACCCAGCGGGGCTTTTACAGGGAAACGCGTAATAAAACCTGATTCATTCCAGTGTGTTTCAATTGCGGCTTTAGGGCTGCTGACATCTGCCTCAGCCTGTAGCCCAAAGGTGCAAATAGCGCTCTCTGCGGCAAGTTCACGCCAGAGGTCTGCCCACGAGTCATCCGCATTAAATACAAAAACCCCATCCTCAGCTAAGCCTGAGATAATCTCCGCCTTTGCCCTGGCCACACCTTCCAATGAACCAAAACCTTCCAGATGGGCACTGCCTGCATTGTTCAGCAAGGCTATGTTTGGTTGGGCAATGTCACTCAGATATTTGATCTCACCTGGATGATTAGCCCCCAGCTCAACTACCGCATAGGCTTCGTCCTGTAGCCGCAACAGCGTCAACGGTAGCCCAATGTCATTATTCAAATTGCCAAGGGTAGCCAATGTCCGACCCTGCTGAGAGAGAATAGCCGCAATCATCTCCTTTACGGTGGTCTTGCCATTACTCCCTGTTACTGCCACCACTTGAGTGCGACTGGCCTGTCGCCAGTGTGCAGCCAATTCACCCAAACCCAACCGGGTATCAGCCACCTGTAGCTGAGGCAGGTTACTCTCTACCTGACGACTCACCATGGCAGCGGCAGCACCTTCTGCCTGCGCCTGATTGAGATGCGCATGGCCATCAAAATTTGGGCCTTGTAGCGCAATAAATAGATCTCCTTTTGCAAGGGTACGACTATCGGTACTAACCGATGCAAAAGAGACATCCGCTCCCACAACATGCCCGTTGAGCAGTTTTGCAGTATCAGTAAGTGAGAAAGAGATCAACGGCTCACCTTTCTGGCAAGCGCCTTCTGCACCTGTTCACGGTCACTGAAATAGAGGCAAAGATCGCCACACTGCTGTGTTGTCTCATGCCCTTTACCACTGACCAATACCAGATCCCCTGCGGCAGCATTAGCAATTGCACCGCTGATTGCCTCTGCACGATTACGTTGTATATGTGTGGCATTTGGATGCGTCATACCTGACAGGATACCCGTGATGATCTGGTCGCCATCCTCACTACGAGGATTGTCATCTGTCAGTATCACCCCGTCGCAGAGTCGCTCTGCAATAGCCCCCATCAGTGAGCGCTTGCCCTGATCACGATCACCACCGCAACCAAATAGACAGGTCAGTTGTCCCAATGCATGCGGACGTAGCGCAGTAATAGCCTGCTCCAGCGCATCCGGCGTGTGGGCATAATCAACAACAACCAGCGGCTGATCACCACCCCCAAAACACTCCATACGGCCAGGTACAGTATGCAATGCAGACAGCCGTTGAAGTGCTGTTGCCATTGGCATACCCTGCTCCAGCAACACAGCCAGTACCGCCAGTAGATTACTAACGTTAAACCGCCCTAGCAGCTTGCTATCAAAAGCCCCTGCACCCCAGCTACTCTCCAGCTGGATATGCATGCCTTTTTGTATAGGTTTAATCTCTCTACCCCAAACCCAACCTTTTACATGGCTTGGCAGAGGGCCATCTGGACGTGATAGACCATAGGCCACTGCCTGCACCGTTTCAGGTAGGGTTTCTAACAGTGACCAGCCGAAAGCTTCATCCAGATTCAACACGGCACATCTTAGTTCAGGGGATTCAAACAGGCGCTGCTTGGCCGCTGCATAGCTTGCCATATCGCCATGAAAATCAAGATGATCCCGACTGAGATTGGTCAAGACAGCACAATCAAAATGAATCGCAGCAGTACGCCCCTGATCCAGCCCATGAGAGGAGACCTCCATCACAACGGCCTGTGCCCCCTGCTCTCTTAAACCTGCCAAAGTGGACTGGAGCTCTATCGGCTCAGGAGTGGTATGAGTGCCTGCCTGCAATTTCCCTGGAAAACCACTACCCAAGGTACCAATAATGCCGCAGGGCATAGTGTTCTGTAGGGCTTCAGCCAGATATTGGCTACAACTGGTTTTGCCATTGGTGCCGGTCACACCAATCATTTTTATATCCCGACCTGGCTCACCATAAAAACGTGCAGCAATCTGGCTAACCTGCTGGCTCAGCCCTTCCATAGCAAACAACGGTACAGCAATCTCAGTCGCCAGCGCATCAATCTGGGCCTGTGGCCAATAAGCGCCCGGTTCACACAAGATCGCAACGGCTCCGTTCTCCAAAGCCTGCAATACAAAATCCAACCCATGATGCGTATCACCCGCACAGGCGATAAAAAGGCTGCCCGATGACACCCTACGACTATCCATCGTAATGCCAGAGATTGTTCGGTCCTGTATCGGTGTTACCTTAACCTTTTGGAAAAGTAGTGTTGAAAGGTACCACTGACGATTAATCAATTGAGCTGCCATCATGGTTGCACCATCCCACCCGCAAGCCGTACTCCGGGGGTCTTTAAAGCATCAGGTGCAATATTCAGCAAACGCAAAGCACCCGCCATAATTTTAGAAAATACGGGGGCTGCCACCTGCCCACCATAAAATTTACCTGCTGAAGGTTCATTCAGCATAACTACCATGGCTAACCGCGGATCACTCACGGGAGCCAATCCTGCAAATACAGCCATATAGCGGTCATCCGCATATCCGCCTGCAATCGATTTTTTTACCGTGCCTGTTTTACCACCTACCCGATAACCCACCACCGCAGCAGCAGGAGCGGTTCCCTCTGCAGAAACCACAGACTCCAGCATCTTGCGCATGGCAACAGCCGTTGCCTTGCTCATAACCCGCTTTCCTTCCGGCACCCGCTCTTGGCGTAACAGTGAGGCAGGGCGAAACAGGCCATCTGCAGCCATAACGCTATATGCCTGTGCCAGTTGAAGCGGTGTAACAGAGATGCCATATCCGAAAGAGAGAGTGGCCTGATCAATTTTTGCCCATCGTTGGTAGGGGATTAACTGCCCAGCTGATTCACCAGGAAAACCAACCGCGCTTGTCTGACCAAAACCCAACTCTGAATAGGCTTTCCATAGCGCTTCTTGAGGAATATCCAGCGCAATTTTACTTATCCCCACATTGCTGGATTTACGAATAACACCCGCCACATCCAACACACCATAATTACGATGATCTTTAACCAGTGAGCGCCCTACCCGCAGGGTGCCTGGCGCAGTGTCAATGAGCGTTGATGATGTTACTTTGCCCAGTTCCATCGCAGCAGTAACTGCAAATGGCTTCATGGTTGAACCCGGCTCAAACACATCAGTTAATGCGCGGTTTCTTAGCACTCCACCCCGGCCGCTACGCGAGCCATTGGGGTTATATGAAGGCTGATTAACCATCGCCAGCACCTCACCGGTGCGGACATCCAAAATAACAGCTGAACCCGAAAGCGCCTTATGCTGTTGAACCGCCGCTTTCAGCTCCCGATATGCCAGATACTGTAGCCGCCGATCCAGGCTAAGCGCCAAGGTTTTTCCTGGGCTTGGCACACGAATACTTTCAACATCCTTTACAATGCGGGATCGCCCATCCCGTAACACTCTTTTTGCCCCAGGCTTACCAACCAACCAGTCATCATAGGCCAGCTCCATGCCCTCCTGACCTTTATCATCCACATCGGTAAAGCCAATAACATGTGCAAAAACCTCACTATCTGGATAGTAACGGCGAAACTCACGCTGCAATCCAATACCACTGAGATCATGCGCTTCTGCCAAAGCCATTACCTGGCTTGCCACATCAGGGTTTGCCCGCCTCTTCAAATAAGCAAAGCCGCGATCACTATGACGAGCCAATAGACGACGCAGTTCACCTCGTTTGTTACCCAACATTTTTTCCAGCTTTGCCAATATCTTCTGATCTGGACTAAATAGCTTTGGATTAACATATATTGAGTCTACCGGCGTGCTAACCGCTAATGGCTCACCATTGCGATCCGTAATCATGCCTCTATAAGCTGGCATCTCAACTACCCGCAGATGACGGCGCTCACCTTCATGTTGCAGAAAATCCCTCTCCAACACCTGCTGATCCACGGCCCTTACAACCAAGACCAATAGTGCAACAGAAAGCAGGCCAAGCAGTGTGCGTCGCCGACCAATGTAACTTGGCAATTCAAGCTTGATCTGTTTTTGCGCCTGGATCGCGCGTTTTTTTCGTTTTGTAGCGGCCATGATCAGGGGGCGATAATCACCACCTCATCTGCTGTTGGCATATGCATATCCAGCTTTTTTCTGGCAAGCCGTTCAACCCGCCCATGCGTACCCCAAGTACTATGCTCCAGCTGCAATCTACCCCACTCAGTATCAATAGCATCACGCGCTGCCAGCAGCGTTTGCAGCTCTACAAAATATTTCCGACTAATGTACTTGGCATACACCACGCCTATGCCTGAAGCCAATACAGACAACAGTAAAAGCCCCATTAAAATAGGCTGCCCATACTTCATGATGGAGACTCCGCCACACGCAGTACGGCACTTCTTGAGCGTGGATTTAATCTCACTTCAGCTGCAGATGGCCGAATAGCTTTACCCAGCAATTTCAACCGCGGTTGCAACTGATCCTGCGTTACCGGCACGCCCATTGGAAAATCATCGCCACGCGCATGATCACGCATGAAACGTTTTACAATTCGGTCTTCCAGGGAGTGAAAGCTGATCACAACCAAACGCCCACCCGGTGCCAGTACATCCAGCACCTGCTCCAGGCAATCACGCAGATCATCCAACTCTCTATTAATAAAGATACGGATCGCCTGAAAACTTCGGGTAGCTGGATTACGACCAGGCTCTTTTACTGGATTGGCTTGTGCAATAATGGCGGCCAGCTGGCCAGTCGATTCAATTGGAGTCTCTTCACGAGCAGTCACAATGGCACGAGCAATACGCTTGGCAAATCGCTCTTCACCATAGGTTTTAAGCACCTGGGCAATATCACGCTCTTCAGCCTGAGCCAGCCATTCTGCCGCACTCATGCCACTTGTCGTATCCATGCGCATATCCAAAGGACCATCTTGCATGAAGCTAAAACCTCGCTCTGCTGTATCCAGCTGAGGTGATGACACACCCAGATCAAGCAATATGCCATCCACCTTGCCGGTCAGGTTATGCTGATCAGTCAACTGCCTCAGCATGGCAAAGGAGCCTTGTTCAATCGTAAAACGATTATCATTTGCAAAAAGAGAACAGCCCGACTCAATTGCAGCCAGATCTTTATCAATTGCCAGCAGATGCCCTTTTGACCCAAGTGCTTGCATGATCAACCGACTATGGCCTCCTCGCCCAAAGGTGCCATCAATATAGCACCCTGATTCCTTGATATTCAGCGCCGCTACTGCCTCGTCAAGCAGTACCGTCTGATGAGCCTGAGTCGCTACCATGACTCAGATCGAGAGCGTTTCAAGATCAGTCGGAAGGTCCAACTGTTCTAAATCCGTCTCCTGCCACTCATCCAATTGACTGTTCCAGCACGCCTCATCCCATAATTCAAACTTATGCCCCTGGCCAATCATCACAGCCCGCTTTTCCAGGCCAGCATAATTGCGCAATGGCGTGGGTATCAGAATACGCCCCTGCCCATCCATTTCGACCTCAGTGGCATTACCCAATAACATACGCTGCAAACGACGAGCCGCTTTGTTAAAGGAGGGTAGTTTTACCAATTTGCGTTCAATCTCCTGCCATTCCGGCAGTGGGTAGATGAGCAGGCAACGATCTGTATCCACGGTAATCACCAGTTGCGAGGCACAGCAAGACTCCAGGCACTCCCGAAAACGCGTCGGAATAGCCATGCGGCCTTTTGCATCTAGGCTGATGTTATTAACACCACGGAACAAACGAGTATCTCCCCAAAAGACAGTTAATCCATTTTTAACCACTTATCCCCACTTTCCACCAACTTTAGACACCAATCACCATACTGTCAAGGTGGAATAGGAAAAACATCCTTTAAAGACAGCGACTTAGAAAGGGATGCGCAACAAAAAAATTAGAAAAATAAGATGACAAAAAACAGCCTGATATGAGGCTTACTTAATGTAGATTATTAAGATGCAGGATTGTAGTTCCTATTAAGGAGCTAAAAAGAAAGGGAATTACGTAAAAATAAGTGAGAGTCGGCCTGTAAGCCGGGTTCTGTCAAAGAATGGTCATTCATCTAGGATGCACGTCGCCATGCACCTCAAGCAACCTACCCGGGAACCGTGCGAACCACACGTTTACAGCCAAAGCTGCCTGCTCCCCTATTTGGTCTTGCTCCAGGTGGGGTTTACCCTGCCACTGATGTTGCCATCAGCGCGGTGCGCTCTTACCGCACCATTTCACCCTTACCAGCCGAAGCTGGCGGTATATTTTCTGTGGCACTTTCCGTAGGCTTGCGCCTCCCAGGCGTTACCTGGCACCTCGCCCTATGGAGCCCGGACTTTCCTCCGTTCGCAAAAACGGCGACCATCCGGCCAACTCTCGCGGCATACGATAATGGCACTTCTCAACCAGCGCAAGCTATTTCCCCCCTTAATAGCACTATTCTAAATTTAACACTTCACCAAACTGTCCATATATTCAGCTCAATCAAGCTTGATCCTATTCGTCTATTATCACTGACCAAACTAGAATGGATTATATTTCGCCTTTCTCTCCTCTATTATTCATGATCATATTGACGATCTATTCCCTGGCATGAAGGTAACCGGCTACCACCAGTTTCATCTCACCCGAAACAGCGATCTGTCTGTTGATGAAGAGGAGATTGTTGATCTCAAACATGCCCTGGAAGGTGAGCTACCAGCACGCCGTTATGGTAGCGGCGTACGTCTTGAGGCGGCTGATAACTGCCCAGCAAAGATTGCTGATTTTCTACTTAAACAATTTAACCTGGTACAAAATAATCTCTATCAGGTGAATGGGCCTGTCAACCTGAATCGTCTCATGGCGTTACCTGATCTGGTTGACCGTCCTGACCTGACTTTTCCAGGCTTTATGCCAGGGCTACCCGGAAGTCTAACCCCCAACAGCAATATGTTCCGACGCGTTGAGACCTGTTTTCCTATTGACAGCAAAAAGCTACAAGAACAAATCACAACAGACTTGGAGCTATATCTATCAGACAATGTTCAAACCTGGATTCTTGACAGCAGTGGCAACTACACATGCCAGCAGCCTACTAACAATAATGAGCCTATCTGCGCTCAAACCGCACTATTGGAACAGATGGCTGAGAAGGTTTAGCGCTACACCCGCGCATCTTACTTAACTAACTCAGCATCACAATCTAGGTGGTGCTGAATAAGTAGTATTAACTCATTCGCCATAATTGGTTTAGTTACGACCTCATCCATACCCGCTATCAGGCACTCCTGCCTCATCTCTTCTGATGTGGTAACTGACAACGCAATCACCGGCATATGGCAATCTACTTCGCCGGAACGATAAGCACGAATAAAGCCTAAACCATCAAGACGCGGCATATGCAGATCAACCAGCGCGATCTGGTAGTTATTGTGTTCCGTTAGCTCCAGTGCTTCCTGCCCATCCTTTGCTACCGTTACCTGATAACCATTATTAAGTAAGATCGTCTCCAATACCTTGGCATTAATCTCATTATCTTCTGCAATCAGAACATGGATACCTCTATCTTCAATCATTGCCGATGCAGTCTGTTGCTCAGGGGTACCTGACATATCACAACTGCTTAAAGATAAAGCTTGATCCATCTGATGCCAGAGCTGCTCAGGGACAAAAGGTTTCATCAGTAAATAATGACTTGGCATATCATATAGAGACTGACGAACACTGTAGCCTATATAAACAATAGGCAAATCTTGCTGGGGAAGTTCACGGGCAATAGCGCCTATTCTTGAAAGATTCTGCCCTTGGGGTGAATCGGCAATAATCATCAAATCCAACATACCCTGTTTATTTAGTGCTGAAACAGCATCCCGCAAACCACCAATTGTTCTGGCCGCTCGGCAATTTAAACCCACCTCTTTACTGGCATTCACTATCACTGACAAATGAGTAGCATTGGGTTCAAATATCACAACATTCAACCCATGAAGCGCCGGGTGCTGCGGTCTCTTTAAACCCACTCCATATTTTAAGAGGGGTAACTTGACCCAAAAACAGCTCCCTTTATTCAGGGTGCTTTGCACCCCAATCTCACCCCCCATTAAATAGGCCAGATGCTGTGCAATAGAGGTTCCAAGCCCTGTCCCTCCAAAGCGTCGCGTAGTCGACAAATCAACCTGGGCAAAACGTTCAAATAACGTAGCAAGTGCATGCTCTGGGATGCCAATCCCCGTATCAACAACTTCGAGATAAAGATATGAATCAGCCATATCCTTATCCGCAGCTCTTAGCTCGGCACGCAACAAAACTTCACCCTTTTGAGTAAATTTAATAGCATTACCCATAAGATTAAACAGTATCTGTCTCAGCCGCAGTTCGTCACCCCGAATCATCTGCGGTAGCTGCTCATCTATCTGACATATTAATTCCAGTTTTTTGGCTAAGGCCTGACTCATCAAACTGGTGCAGATGCCCTGCAAAAGAGTGCGAAGTTCAATCGGAGAAGAGTCAATTTCTATCCTGCCTGATTCAATCTTTGACATATCCAACACGTCATCAACCAGCGCCCCCAAATGATTCGAGGCTTTTAAGATTGATTCAACATGATCTTTTTGATCTGCGGCCAGCGGCGTCTCCTGTAGCAAACTAACCATGCCTGCAATACCACTCAGGGGAGTACGCAACTCATGCGTCATGGTTGAAAGAAAATCACTTTTAACCTGATTTAAACGCTCAGCTTCAGCTCGCGCCTCTCTCAATTTTTGTAGCAATGAATGTTGGTAGAGCGGCAGCAGTAGCAACGAGAGCATTAAAAAGAATGCCTCAAAAGTGTACTCACTCCAGCCATTCATCAAGATCAACAACAGACCATATGATGCAAGACTCAGAAATGAAGCAACTGTAAGATGTGCTTTACCATAACGAGTCCCTTGGGAGATAAAGATCCAAATGTAGAGCAGGAAAAATGGGCTAATAACCTCATTGGTTAAAAAAATTGCAAAACTAGTAGCGCTAATATCTACCAGTACCGAAAAATAACGCCGAGCCTCCCAAACAGCACGGTAGGTAATGCTAATAAACAATCCGCAAAAAATAATAAAATAGCCACCAAATAACCAGTAGTAGTAGGTATCAACCACTTGATAGTAGCGTGACAGGCCACCAATACCGATAAAACTGGCAGCAAACAACCAGATAGAAAAACGAATCAGCGCGGCTTGGAACTCTGGATTAGACCGCAATTCCGGTTTTAGTATTCGATCTAGCATAGATATCATTTCTTAATTTAAAATCCAAGGCATACTACCACTTACACAAAAATGACCACAGCCACTCGTGAATAAAGAAAAACGCATCACCATCTTTCAGCGCCTGCAATCTGAAAACCCAGCGCCTCGCTCTGAACTTAATTACCGCACGCCTTTTGAGCTATTAATTGCTGTCATTCTCTCTGCTCAAGCTACCGATAAAGGTGTTAACAAAGCAACTGCCAAACTATTCCCTGTAGCCAATACTCCAGAGGCAATTTCACTGCTGGGTGAAGAGAGATTAAAGGACTACATAAAAACCATTGGTCTTTTTAACAGCAAAGCCAAAAATATCATCCAAACCTGCCAGATACTAGAAACACAATTCAACAGCAGGGTTCCGGAAAATCGGGAGGATCTGGAGTCTCTGCCTGGGGTTGGCCGTAAAACTGCCAACGTTATGTTAAACACAGCCTTTGGCCAACCCACTATGGCTGTTGATACCCATGTTTTTCGGGTCGCTAACCGCACTCGAATTGCTCCAGGGAAAACCGTACTCGAAGTGGAAAAGCGATTACTGCGCTTAGTGCCTGCTGAATTCCTGATGGACGCTCACCACTGGCTCATCCTTCATGGCCGCTACATCTGCATCGCACGCAAGCCCCGCTGTGGTGCCTGCATTATTGAAGATATGTGTGAGTACAATAAAAAAACATATGCTGATACACAACCACCGTGAAAAATATCCGATAAGATAATACCCTCGCACTACACCCACATTACTCCCACCCCCGATAGCCCTTAAGCTACCGTGATGAGCCAACAGGATTTAGTCATGCCCCGGTGAACATCCATATAAGCAATTTACCTACGTGGCTAAAGTAAATGCCAATAGACGACACCCATCAATACCGGTAAATTTAAGCCTCCAAGGAACTGGAAAGGGAAGAGCCAAGTTTTTCACAAGGATACGTCACTATTCAGAAGGATTCTGAAACCTTGCCCGCTGGCACACGGATGTGCCATCTATAATTATATACAGCAATGCCTGCATGTAGTTTTGTAACAAATATCACTGAAATAGCATCATACATTCCCATACCAACGTAAGCTAATACCCTCGCACTGCACCCACATTACACCCGCCCCCGATAGGCCTTAGCTACCGTGATGTGCTGATAAGATTTAGTCATGGCCCGGTGAACATCCATATAAGCAATTTACCTACGTGGCTAAAGCAAATGCCAATAGACGACACCCATCAATACCGGTAAATTTAAGCCTCCAAGGAACTGGAAAGGGGAGAGCCAAGTTTTTCACAAGGATACGTCACTATTCAGAAGGATTCTGAAACCTTGCCCGCTGGCACACGGATGTGCCATCTATAATTATATACAGCAATGCCTGCATGTAGTTTTGT
>JAJFJN010000017.1 GCA_021773975.1 Gammaproteobacteria bacterium
AAGCAAAGGAGCCGCAGCTCAAGAACTACTAATCTGGAACGAAAACACCCACGCCGGACGCCGCTCCCAAGGCACACTAAACCTGTTTTGATGTGTCGCAAACCAAATGTCGAGGAATCGCAAACCATGTGACGCGCTACACTGAGCATCACGTTTGGTGCGGAATGTTTTGATGGTGGTCGGCCATCCGCGTTTGCGGATTATTGCCTTCCAGGTCTTTGAGGGTGTCTTGGTTATCGTAGCCACAGTACCTTCCGTTACGTTGGTGTACCGAAAGTGTACCGCGTGACCAGCTGATTAAAAAGAAGGAACCACTAACTTATTGATTTTATTGGAGCTGGCGGCAGGAGTCGAACCTGTGACCTGCTGATTACAAATCACCAGCAATATTTGTAACTCATTGTTTTTATTGCATAATACCGCGACGCCCGTTGCCCATTTTGCACAACAATGCAGGACAATGCATAACCAATCCCCGCAAAAATCCCGCATAGTTTATGGCGTGGATATTTAGAATTCAAGTACACACAGGCTCAGGATGCAACAAGATCCGTCATAGAATAGATATTCCATTACGGCAGTGACTTTAACAAATTGAGCAGCATTGAGCGCTCCACCCCCCCTTCTGTCGTAGCACTCAGTTTGTAGATTGCCGCAATCAGTTTTGCTCTTTTCGCCGCTTCCATCCGTTTACCAGTAGTATCCAAAAGTTCGTCCGCAATCTCTATCGAGGTCTGAAGGATGCCTTCATTGATAGAGGTATCAGCTATCTGCTTCTCCCATACAAGATCACGCCACAGGGTCAGTTCATCCTTGGATATCTGATCTACACCCCCAATCTGTCCAACTTCCAGGAGACCATTGTTGTATTCATCCACAAAAGCCTGGATTAGCATTTCCATACCAATATCGGATTGCCGTTGTGCATAACGCTCAAATTCCAGCACAACAGCCATCTGTGATGGTGCAATGGAATCCCAACCAACCTGTGACTCTTTAGCTCCCTTCCCAGTCGCTAACCAATGCAGGCTTACCCCTCCTACCTCTGCAATACACACCAGCTTGTCCGCTCCAGGTATTGAACTGGCTCGAAGGTATTTTCTCAACATTCCTTCTGCGATTTCGCATTTTTTAGCGAATCTGGCGACTGGTTCACCATCAATCACTTCTTGCAGACGTACCGAAAATGCTATTTTATCCCATTTATTTTTCAAGTTTATCTCATTGTTTTTGCAAGATTATTATCTAAATATTAATGGCCAATAGGAACCATTTCACTAAAACCAATATCGTACTATATTGCGAATATTGGCTTGTCACACGTACTTTATGGTTGCCATAGTTGCCGTGACTCTTAAAATAGCGCCGCTCTCGATCAGAGGCAACCACTCTGATTCACTCGTTGGACCTACCTAGCCTGAATCGTCACAAAGTATGATTCAGGAAACCTTTGGTCAAATTCCACCCCCCAGCGAAACACACCACTATGAGATATATGACTCATGGTATTTGAGTCTCATCGGGATATTTTGTAACCGAAAACAGTATGGACAAAACTTATGCAGGAAGCAGATCAGGACATATTTGAGCTAAATATCTCATTTCTATTTAAAGCTCGTGAACTTGCAAAATGTAACCAAAAAAAAGCAGCCATCGTACTTGGTCTCGATGACGTAGTTATGGACAGCATTTCCAAATTATCAATTGAGGAAATGAGCAGCATCGCCCGCTCAGAGGTCATGCTATTTCAACCACGCTTCCATCCGAGGTTCTGGAAAGAGGTGGCAAATGGTGGCCACAGGAACCCCCTTGCCACTCGACTTCACACGCTTTTGATGGCGACTGAAGAAGCATCTAAGCAATGAAATTTACCCATCTCCAGAAACTCCAAATCGCAACTGAATTGATCCAACGCAAAATGAGAGTTTCGATTATTCATTCCATCACTGGTGTTAACCCAAAAACCCTACGTTCATTGCACCGAGAGATTCATGGTACACGCCCTGCATCTGGTCAGATACCAACCACAGGTAGGATACTCTCCACAAGGCCCAAGCATGGAATGGCCTCAGTTTTTGCGGCTCTTTATCGCTCAATCGGCACTGCTGAAATCTTCAACACCCTTAATATATGCTCCCTGCTTAGGGCCTATGATCTCCACCTAGAACTCAGTTGCGGGATAATCGGCAATAATCCAAATGTCCACCCCATAAACATCACCCAAGCCTGGGTCATTGCAAGGGACATCAGCATCGGAGTTGCCTATTTCTGCTATTGTCAGTACTGCCACATCCACTATCTACTGACAGATGACGCCCATGTACCGCCTGCCTGCCCCATATGCACACTTAGGAAGCAGGAGCCAAAATTATCCATAATGTAACTCTGAATGCTGTCCACTATCTAAAAAAAGAATCTCATCCGATTGCTGCAAAAAGGCATCCACACAATCTGGATCAAAGCGTTTTCCCCGCTCAGACTGAAGATAATCCAGTATTCGCTCATGCGACCATGCTTTTCTATAAGGGCGATCTGACAACAGCGCATCCACAATATCGGCCACCGCAACAATCCTCGCCTCTCTTGTAATATCCCGTCCTTTAAACCCGTGGGGATACCCCTTCCCATCGAAGCGCTCATGATGAGACAAGGCGATCTTTGCTGCATGGCAAAGAAAACCTGAGTCCCCGTTATTGAGCAGTTGATATCCCCTCACAGTATGCTGCTGCATTGCAGCTCGCTCAGACTGCTGTAGAAAAGCCGGACGTGATATTGCCTGACTTGGTGCAAACATATGACCAAGATCGTTAAGCGGAGCCGCTTTCTCAATCAAGTCACATTCCTCAATTGAAAGCCCCAACTGCTTGGCAATCTGGCGACTGATATCCGCCAGGCGCCAGGGATCTCTGCCATTAAAGGATTGGGTGATACGAAACAGTACGCCTGCAACCTCGTCATGGTACTGGTTCTGTCGATGTCGCTTTCGTAGTTCAAGGATTTGCCGACAACGGGCTTTGAGCTCAGTGTAATCAATGGGTTTGGATAGAAAATCAAATACCCCGGCTTGCAGCGCACGGCATCGGATTGCCTTGCCTCTATCATCGAGGACACTGATCATCACGACAGGAACATCTCTACAGTACGGGAGCGTATGGAACCGCTTGGTAAACTCAATGCCATCCATGTCGGGCATAGAGAAATCAACGATCACCATAACCACAGTGTGGCCTCTGACCCATTTAAGGGCATCGAATGGTGTTTTAAAGGCCTTCCCCTGTACAGAAGGCCCTATTTTTGTAACAAATTCGCTTAGGATCAGCCTACTCACTTCCTGATCATCAATGATAAGTATGGTGTCCATGCCCGCTCCCTGGAGTTTCATTTCATGTGCTCAGTGAGAATAGCGGCATAGCTATAGAAAATTTAATAACTTTTTCCTTTTTTCTTCCTACCACAACCCACCTCCAACAACAAGCACGATAGATGGCCAAAAATGGCCATCTATCGTGCGTTTTGTTTGTGCCTTGAAAGGCTAACATCTAGCCATCAATAAGCACTCTGGAGCACAGGTTTTGAATCAACCCATATCTGGCACATATGACTATCTCCTCAAGCACTATGGACCCTTGCTGACACTCAAGCACCTGGCTGAGGTAATGCACTCCACACCGAATGGCCTGCGTATGGCCATCGTGCGGCACCGCCAACCACTGGCCGTCGCACTCGCGGAGGCAAAACACCAGGTGGGCCGTCGCCTCTTTTTTGAAGCCCGGTTAGTGGCCATAGCGATAGATACAGGTTTGGCGAATCAAGATGCCCTTGATGCTGACACAAAAGATGCCTCTTCAACTGGTGGAACGAACACTCAGTCATCATGAATATCGATTTTTCCCAAATAAACCTCCAGTACCTGATCCAGGTTAACCAGCTAGCGCAGCATGACCCGGTACTAACCACTGCCATAACAGGCATACCGGATGAGACAGCCCTATTACTGGGTTCACTGACGCCCGGCGATCTGACGCGATTATCGTTGATCAAATCACCATTACTCACGCCACACCCTGCACCCTGGTGGTGGGCAAGGATATTCGCTGCCCTGCGCGATGGACGGAAAGAGGAGATCAAAACACTTCTGGAGCAGACGGCAACCCTCTTATGACCATGAACAGATCCGGGCAGGCTTACCACCGCTCAATTTCACTACCCTGTGCAACCCCATCCGATTGTGCCCAATGCAGTTCGGAGCTATGCCTTGATGCCCATAGGGTTCTGGAGGCTATCCATCTGATGCGGCTCGGTGCCCGTGCCGTATTGGCCAGTCAACTGACCGGGCTGGATAAGAACAGGACAAATCAGCTTTACCGCCAGCTTTTCGGCGTTCCCTCACCCCCCGGTCAGGTGCCTTTCATGGACAGCTGGCATCGGAGAAGTGACATACGCATGTTGCATACCAACATCGTGTGGCGTTTGCATCAGAAACTCTCACGGGCAGAGCGCAGCAAGGCCCGCATCTTGATTGATCTGTACGAGGTTTATATCCAACTGGTTGAAAAACCCGTGCTCGATATAACCCGTGCGGCGTTCGTGCAGCGTCTCACATCCATGGAGACATGGCATGAACGTCGGTGTGAGTCATGTGAAATGAGCTATGCCACGCCGGTAGAGAGCAACAGTACAGTATGCCCAGGCTGTCTGATCTATCACCGGCACCGCTGCCACCAATGCAGTAGCACTTTATCACCAAGATCCAAAGGCCGTGATCATGCGAACTGCGGCCAGTGTGGAGCAGTACTTATAGGGGGAGTCAGGCATTGAGCAACAGACCAAGCGGCTACAGCCATGAAGCCCTATCGATATCAATTGGCTGGATATCAATATGGCACTGAAGATAACTGTCACCAGTACCAAAGGCGGTGTTGGCAAAACCACCCTGTCTGCAAATCTTGGGGCCATCCTGGCGGATCTCGGTCAACGAGTGCTGCTGGTAGATGCCGATGTGCAACCGACCCTCTCCAGTTACTACCCGCTGGAGCAGCGTTCCCAGCACGGTCTTTCCCATCTCATCACTGCGGCTTCTACGGATAACATCATCAGCCAGACAGCCATTGAGCGTTTGGATCTGATCTACTCCGACGATCCCCAAGGCAAGCTCGAAACCTGGCTGCTGCATGCACCAGATGGCCGCGTCCGACTCCGATATCTACTTGCCAATTTGGAAGAGTCCTACGACATCATTCTTATTGATACCCAGGGTGCCATCGGGGTGTTACAGGATGCCGCTGTGCTGGCAGCCGACTTTCTGGTATCCCCCATACCACCGGAAATCCTCTCAGCCAGGGAGTTCTCACGCGGCACCATTGCCATGATCGAGCGACTGCGCCCTATGGTGAACATGGGAGCACCTGTAGGCCCATTAAAAGGACTCATCTATCGTCAGGATCGTACTGTCGATGCCCGCCTGATCGCACAGCAACTCAAGCGCGAGACCTATGGCCCCTCGAAGGGCAACATTACCATTCTCGATACAGTCATCCCCAATACCGTGGCCTACCGGGAAGCAGCAACCCATCGCATCCCGGTTCACCGCTGGGAGGCAAAGCGACCCGGCCCCACCGCCAGCGCACGGGAGACCATGCTTAATCTGGTGCATGAACTCTTTCCACATCTGGAAGGGACTGCCTTGAACTGCAACCCAGTGGATACGGAGCGAGGAAGCTGATGGCTGGCAAACGTCCGACAGGTGATGAGATCAGCAACCTACTCAACACCCCCCATTTTGGGGATGAGGGTGGCGAACTACCTCCGGCCGATCCCATCACGGTCATGCAACTGGTACTGACACTGGAGCAGATCCGGCCCTATGACCGAAATCCACGCCGTGACAAAAACCCCCGTTACGATGAGATCAAGGAATCAATCCGGGCACAGCGGGGCCTTAACACACCACTCAATGTCACCAGGCGACCTGGCGATACCTTATATATGGTGGAAGCGGGTGGTAATACCCGCCTGCAGATCCTCCAGGAACTGTGGGATGAGACAAAGGAGGAGTGCTTCTACCGCATCCATGCCCAATACCGCCCCTGGATATCGGAGTCTCATGTCCTCACCGCGCATCTTGTCGAGAACGAACTACGCGGTGAAGTTTCACTGCTGGACAAGGCCCTTGGTCTGCACGATCTCAAAGCTCAATTAGAAGAGGAAGCCGGTGAATCACTCAGTCGCAATGAATTTATGCGGCGATTGAAAGAAGTCGGCTATACCGTCTCCAAGCGACAGGTGATCCGCATGCAGTATCTTGCTGAGCGTCTCTACCCCCTGATTCCTACCGTGTTACAGAACGGACTTGTCCAACGTGACATCGACCATATCCGGGATATTGAGAAGGCCTACTTCAAATTCTGGTGCCAGCAGTTTGGTGAAGATCAAGCAGAGCAGTTTCAGCTCGCCTTTGGAGACATACTGAGCCAGCATGACAGCGGCTGGGATTTTAAGTGTGTACGTACTGAACTGGATCTGCAATTCAGTGAACTGAGCGGTTTGGATATTAATCAGCTGCAGATGGAAGTGGATGCACTGCTCTACGGAGAACAGCACCAGAATGTTACGAATCAACAATCCTCTTCAGAAGATGGTGAGCACAGTACAAATACTCATCACACCCCACCCCAATCAGATTCACAACCTGGCGAGAGTACAAACACTCCCACTCAGAACAATTCAACCACGCAACCTCCGCCAATAGAGCAGCCTGCTTCAGCACCAAAAGCAAGTGATGCTCAAAGTTCGGAACAACAACCCCAACCCGATGGCGACAAAGACGAGGCTTCTCAGGTCATTGATCAATACGCTGGACCTTCAGACCTTAAATCACTGCGTGCGCGCAATCTCATCCTGGCTCTTCAGATTACACAGCGCAATAACCTTTCAGCCTGTATCCGCCCTATCCATGTCGGCATGGGTTTCCTGGTTGATCTCCCCGAAACACCTTTCGAGATCTGTAACAAGGGCTATGGCATCGGTCGGGATGCCTGCCGTCAATTTCTATGGTGGACACTGCTGGGAACCTGTGAGGTCGTGAACGGATCTGGCTCCCTCTGGGAGCTGAGCAACGACCGGGCCAGGCTCACCATGACGGAGGAGATGCGTATATATGAACCGCTTAAACAAGATGGCATCCAGGGAGTAGCTAAAACCGTGGGACTGCCCACGCCTCTGGAGTATATCCCACATCAGCTTTTGTCCAACCCACAGGGGTTAGACGACCACAGTTTTCGGGATTTATTGCTATTGCTGGAGAACTGCCGTCGTCTCCGGAACAAGGTCGGAGATCCCGGAGACATGCGGCTCTGGAATACGACATAGCTGTGTAACGGCTCATATTGGAAATGGATTAATGAGGATCATTTTTAGATGTCGATAGTAAGCGATAAACCAGGCGCTGGTGCCGGTGCAATCCAGGCGGATTTTTATCTTGGGCTTGCTCACCAGATCATGCGCTATATCGCCCAATTGACAGCAGATGGCAACATTGCGTTGCTGTTAGAGCTTGGATTTGCGCCATCCGATGTGGGTCGGTTAAGCCGAATGAATGTCTCCGAAGCTGACCGGCTTTCCCAACTCGCCGGCAACTTTCTAAACACCGCTGGTCTCATCAACCGGGACAAACTTCAATTGGCCATCGACTACCTTGAGCAAGAGCGGGAACAGCAAGAGACCATCGACTCACTCTTTCGATTAAAAGCGACATTGCCGCTTATGAATCTGCTCTACTCCATGGAGCGGGAAGCATTTGTCCAGCGCCGCAAGCTATTGGACATAACTGACCCAGGTGGGCGCATCCGGCACCTCACTGAACCGGAAGAGACGCATGTTTATCAGTTATGGACTCAAAATAGACATCTGGCGATACCCAACCGGCTGGTCTTGATCGGCCAACAGACCCAAATCCCCCTTGGTTCTGTATTTCATTTTCTCTGCACCTTTGCCTCGGATGAATTTCATGTAGAGACAAGCGCCTAAAGCGGGCCACATTTGTATGTCCAGCAATACCGATGATAGTGGCATCACTCCCCAGGCTCGCAGTATCATCACCTTTGTAGAGGCAGCAATTGCTCAGCTCAGAGCACTTGATACAGCACATATTGAAAACAATCAAAACAGCGGGGCACATGAAGAGCAAGGTGCCTTGCTCTATTTTGGGAACTGGCAAGACCCGATCCCCAGGCTACTGATCCTAGATCGAACGCTGGATGCCAGCGATGTCAGACTCTGGGCCTATTTACGAACGCTGTTTACCCAGCCTGGCATGCCAACAGCCTTTCCCAGTTACCGAGAGATCCAGCGGGATCTTCCTATGGCCAGGGCGACCCTCGCTGGCTGTATCTCCATCCTACGTGCAACACGCTGGATTACCCGTTGTGCTACCGTAAGAGATGCTAGAGGTCGATATAAAGGCAACATCTATGCCTTGCATAATGAACCTCTCAACCTGGCGGACACCCTCTATCTGGATGATGAATATATGGCCTTTCTGGCCAAGTCCACTCAGCACAGCTACAAACGGGTACGTACCATAGCCAGTGCTGTTCTCGATACTATTCGAGATCAGATTAGTGAAGGCGGGGATATTACGGCCTCACCCACCGTATTAAAACAGGCAGAGAACAGACTTCTTCAAGCTCAATCACTTCAGCGAATAAGTACTGAGGCAAGATCATTGCTCAGTTGCAGCTGGTCTGCCATTGGCAATATACAGACCGAATTACTTAATACAAAAAGCCTTATAACAGAAAGAGCTGAAACAGAAGCTTTTGATAACTCTAGTCCAAGTTCAGATTCTGAACTTGGTAAAAGCGAGGAAAATCTACCTAGTTCAGATTCTGAACTTGGTGCAAATGGAGAAAATCTACCGAGTTCAAATTCTGAACTTGGTGAAAATGAGGAAAATCCACCGAGTTCAGATTCTGAACTTGGTAAAAATAGGGAAAATTCACCGAGTTCAAATTCTGAACTTGGTGAAAATAACAATTTGAGAACGTCTATAAGTAGTAGTTGTTGTAGTAGTAGTTTTTTTAAAAAAACTACTACTACACATAGTACTAATATTCCGCGTGCGCGTGCGCGTGAGGAGCTGGACATCGATCCCGGTGAGCTGATCCTCCCTTCTGCACTCAAGCCGAATGAACGGCCATTAGTCATCATGCAGCTTGAACGAATCCCGGAAGAAGCCCGCCAGGATGTGCTGGATCAACTCGCTGGTGCGCTTAACAACAAAAACCGTATGGAGCCAATACGTGACCCTGTGGCTTATCTCCACAGACTCTGTCGGTGTGTTTTGTCTGGTGAATTTGAACAAACCAGTCAAGGATTAGCAGTGAAAGAGCAACGGGTACGTGAAGCCGCCAGGGCACGACGAGAACAAGCGGCCACTGAAGCACATGACCGTAAAGTTAAAGCCCATCTGGAAAGCATCCAACAGCGCTCCAATGACAAGGGGCAATAACCGCACTACCTAGCATTTTGGTCTGAATTCACCTTCCAGTGATGAATCAGTGAGGGGTGTGCACAGTGCACACCCTGAGATTTTGGCCGAAACCCACCTTTCCAGACACGATTCAAGGGGGGTGCGCGACGCCCCCCCCTCAGTCTGGGGTATGAATCCACCTGCCAGTGATGAATCAGTGAGGGGGGGGTGCACAGTGCACCCCCTGGGATTTTGGCCGGAATCCACCTTTCCAGACATGATTCAGGGGGGGGTGCGCGACGCACCCCCCTCAGTCTGGGGTATGAATCCACCTGCCAGTGATGAATCAGTGAGGGGGGGGTGCACAGTCAATGGCATTAACTTAAAAATCACCGTCATTCGGTTAAGAAAGAATAAAAAGCCAACTAAAATTCAATGCCATAACAAATATCTGGATCTCAGGCTTTCGCTTTGCATCCTCGCCATTTGCTTTCCGGTGCCATCGATTTT
>JAJFJN010000018.1 GCA_021773975.1 Gammaproteobacteria bacterium
GATGGGGGCAAAGTGTTTCTGTCGAATTCGCAGCTATATATCCACCTGTCGAAAAAACGGGGTATCATCAACTGAGGCACTCAGACTCCTGTTTCAGGGCGAGATGCCTGCGTTTGTGAATCTAGGCACCTGAATAGTTACTAAATTTCTACAACAGATTTAAGTAGAGCATTAGATCTGAGTCATCGTCAACCAAGCTGTTTTTAAGGTAAAACTGAGGTTATGGTGTTGAAAGCAGTATTGAGATCACCAAGCTGAATCGAGTTGCTACAAGAAAATAAAACAGCTATTAGATGTGTTTTAGCGTATATTAATTTCATATCTTTATGCTTGATGGCAAATAACTCTGCCACTCCCCCACCATCTAAAAGGATGTATTGATATATCAGACTGACCGGATTGCGATTGCCGCTGAACGGCAGAGTCACCTTATTAAGATTTCCCTCATCACTTCGTTTGCTTCGTCTGTCCGCGTGATAAAGAGTTATCTGCGCTGGGTTAGCGAAGTGTGAATCCAAGCTCTCCGTGTTCTATGGCGGGGACTAGCCTAAAGCTCGACCACCGCAGCCGCAGGCTGAGCGTGGAACCATACTCATCTACCTCTAGGAGGTATAGCCATGACCAAGAGCAAGAACCATCAAAGCACTAAGGAAGGGAAGAAAAAACCGACCATGACATTGCTGGAGAAGCGGGCTGCAAAGAAGTCAAAGAAGGAATCCTCAACGCTTTTGGGAAATGGTCGGGTACGGTGACTCAATTCAGGCCGACAGCATGGCGAGCCTGGGAAATAATCGAACATCAGCTTCAGGAGGTACAGTGATTTCATTCCCTAGGCTTGAATGCTGGAACACCATCACCAAAGTGGCGACTGTTGCGGCAGACGTAGACAAAAACCGTGTGCTTTGCCGAATCTCGCTGGCGATATTACAGGATCAGTTCGGTGCTTTAGATGAGACTCCCATGCAGTCTGTAGCGCAGCATCGAACGGCTATACAAGAGGCGGCAAGAAGACTCATAGAGAGTGATGTCTATGAAGAGGATGGTTCCGTTATCATCCGCGCATGTGACCTCTAGAAGAAAATTGAGGGCAGTTTATGGATCAGGCGATGTTGAGTTAGCCATAGTCATATTGTGTCGTGACTCAGATTTGGGTTGAGCATGCAGCGGGTTTTTAAAGAGGTTTTATGTCGTTGTTACGCATTCGATATCAAACGCTAGAGTTTGATGATGTAGATATCCATGTCAGAACTTTGCGTGATAAACAGCAATACCTTGATGCAAACGGTGTTGCTGAAAAACTAGGCATCTCCTCCGCAATATGGTCTCTGTTCGGTGTGGTCTGGCCATCAAGCAAAGTGCTTGCGCACCTTATGTTTGGCTATGACATTGCAGGCAAAAAAATTCTGGAAGTGGGTTGTGGTATTGGTTTGAGCAGCTTAATGCTTAATCAGCGACTGGCGGATATTACCGCGACGGATTATCACCCCGAGGTGGGTGGTTTTCTGCTCAAAAATGTCGAACTTAACAAGGGTAACAAGATTCCCTTTGTTCGCATGGGTTGGGGTGATGAACCGAGTGAACTCGGTAAGTTTGATTTGGTGATTGGTAGTGATCTGCTTTACGAGGGTGATCATGTTGAGCTATTGGCTGGTTTTATCAACGCACATGCCAAACCACAATGTGAAGTCATCCTGGTTGACCCTGGCCGTAGCTACCATGGTCGGTTTAGTAAAAAAATGGTCACTTTGGGATACGCCCATCGTTACAGCAAACCTACCAATGTGGACTATCTGGAGCAGCCTTTTCGGGGCCAGATATTACATTACAATCGTTAAGCCCGAGCATTTTAGTACGGTCACCGTGTGAGGGTGTGGGTTCAGCAATACCCGGGTTGGCAATCGCTTGCAGGGTTTGAATAAAAGAAATTTGAGATGAATTTATATATCGTTAAAAACAAGACAGCAGGGGGCATCATGATGCCATCGAATAATTTTGACGATGTTATGATCTTAATGTGTTGCTGCGGCAGTGGCGAACTTGGCTTTATCCACACACGGATAGTGACATGTTTAAATTCCTGAAAGGCATGACATCCAATTCGGTGACTGCTGTGGGCGGGCCAATGATGAAGTTGCACTTTCCGAACCCAAGCCGTAGTTTCGATGAGATCCATAACCAAGTCATCTTTTGGGGATATGACCGTGCGATGGAGGTCTCTTTCTTTCTGGACATAGCGGCCCTCAAACGGCTATGCCCGGAGATGAGTAATGCCGAATCGGAATTTCTAAAGGCATTTGATACCGCACGAGAGAGAATCTATGAAGTGGCGGACAATGTCTATCGGCGTGGTGGCGGTGGCAAAGGCACTTACGCTTATGTTTTGGCGGCAGATGATTTCTGAGGGGCGTTTCTAAGGCTAAGCCGATTTAACCTAAAAAGAGCAGTTAGATGGACGCACATGCCGCACCAATATCTCGCCTCAGACGCCTACTTTCGGTACGTCCTGCACACACGCCCAACTGCTATTATTAGGTTTAATGCCCATCAGAGAGTGGTTTGGGGGGTAGAATAAATCCAAACAAAACCACTAGCGTGTTGGGACCCGCAAAATGCACTCACCTCATACCTACAGGCTATATTCCCATATTAGGCAGATAATGCGCTTTAAAAGCAGTACACCTTTCTAGTGTCAACAGAGGTATAACATGAAGCTATTCCAGCGTGCTATTTTGACCCACGCAGGCGCGGGCTCAGATCCGCAAAATTCTGATGGCCCACAATCAGCCGCCAAAGCCGGTATGGATTTAATGAGCAGCGGCCAATCTGCTTTGGATGCCGTTGTGCATGCTGTGAGATGTTTAGAAGACGATCCCCGGTTCAATGCCGGTGTTGGCTCCCAGCTTCGGGCCGATGACCAAACCATCCAGCTGGATGCTTCTTGCATGACAAGCGATGAAAAATTTGGAGCCGTTGCCTGTGTTGAAGGAGTGCAAAATCCCATCGATTTGGCACAGGGGGTACTGCTTCATTCTCCATATATTCTCATGGTCGGTCAGGGCGCAAGAGCCTTTGCCGATGAACAAAATATACGCGTAATACCGTTAGGCGGCGCTGCCGGGAAAAAAGCAGCTGAAAAGAGTGGAACGCCTTCTTGCGATACGGTGGGTGCAGTGGCCTATGATGGGAAACTATTCGCGGCTGCGCTAAGCTCTGGTGGTTTAGAAAAGGCAGCCCTCGGGCGAGTGGGTGACGTCCCCTTTCCTGGGTGTGGCCTGTTCTGTGGCCCTATCGGAGCTGTTGCCTGTACTGGAGATGGGGAGTTTATCGCAGTTAAGGTTCTGGCGAGAGAGGTCTATGGCTGGCTTGAACAGGGTATGAGCCCAGGTGATGTCGTGCAAAAAGCACTGACGCTGTTTGACGACGCTGTTGATATCGGTCTTATTGTTTTAACCAAAAATGAATTCGCGTCGAGTGCCCGTAACGGTATGGCATGGTCACACCTCACAGAGATTAAATAATATGAAGTCAAAATCTATTTCTCAAGGGCGTCTGATTGCCATAGGAGGGAATGAAGATAGGGTCAATGAATTAGTGGTGCTCAGGCGCGTTATCCAGGAAGTTAGCGAGGTGGACTATAAAGTTGTTGTCATCACCACCGCCAGCGAAGAGCCTGAAGAACGAGGGGAAGAGTATCGCCAGGCATTCAACAGCCTCGGTGCAGCCAGGATAGAGATACTCAACATCAGTGAAAGAGTGCAAGCCAACGACGATGCTTGTGTGAAACCCCTGGAAGATGTCAATTTGATTTTTATTGCCGGTGGCGATCAACTCCGCTTAACCACCATTTTAGGTGGATCAAAAGTACTCGATGCCATTCAAAATCGGTTTGCAGCTGGCGCCCTCATCGCAGGAACGAGTGCCGGGGCTGCCGCCTTCTCCAGCACCATGATTTATGAAGGCAAAAGTGAAGAGGGATTGTTTAAAGGAAGAGTGCTCACTACGCCAGGTTTTGGCTTTGTTGAGAATATTGTCTTTGACACGCATTTTATGGATCGCGGGCGTATTGGCCGTCTGATGCAGATTGTCACCACAAATCCGACCTACACAGGCGTCGGCATTGGTGAAGATTCTGGTGTGTTGCTAAAGGGCGATGGGACAGTTGAGGTGATTGGTACAGGCCAGGTCATCATCGTTGATGGTAGTGATATTGGTCATTCCAATATCTTGGATATCGAAGAAGGAGGGGGCATCGCTGTGGAAAATCTACGCATTCACTCTCTGGTGAGTGGGTATGGGTATGATTTCAAACAGAGACGATTGTTAATACCAACAGGAAATGCAGATGATTGAAATAAAAGAGTTAAGAGCATTGCGTGGCCCCAGTCGCTATACGCGGCATTCTGCAATATTCATGGTCTTGGATATCAAAGAGTATGAGAATCGACCTTCAGATACTCTGGAAGGGTTTACCGATCGATTGACAACGCTTATTCCAACCCTTCAAGAACATGAATGCTCCATTGGGGAACCAGGGGGGTTTATCCAAAGGCTTCAACGCGGCACCTGGGCCGGCCATATTATCGAGCACATCGCCCTTGAGCTTCAGTGTTTGTCTGCCATGGAGGTGGGTTATGGGAAAACTTTTGATACGTTGGAAAAGGGCATTTACGTTGTGGCATTCCGCTACCTCGTCGAATCAGCAGGCTTAAAAGCGGCTAAAGAGGCCGTCGCCTTATTTGAAGCGGTTGCTGAAGGGCGGGGGTTTGATATCGACCAGGTGATTGCCGATCTCAAGGTTTTACGCGAAGAGGATATGCTAGGCCCCAGCACCTTGAGTATTGTGGAAGAGGCTAAATCACGGGGCATTCCGTTTCGTCGCTTAAATAATGACAGCTACATTCAGCTAGGCTACGGTGCTCATCAAAAACGTATTCAAGCCTCCATGACCTGCCAAACGTCGGCTATTGCTGTCGAAACGGCGGATGAAAAGACCAGAGCAAAAGCGCATCTGAAAAAATCCGGCATCCCGGTTCCCGATGGCTACGTGGTTTCAACGGAAGAGGAGGCCATAGCCGCATTTGATAAGATAGGTGCGGCGGTGGTGGTGAAGCCTGATGTCGGCAACCATGGCCGAGGGGCCACGATAAATGTGACAGATCCGGCTCAATTGAGAAAGGCTTTTCATGCCGCTAAAGCCAAACATCCCGATGTGATTGTGGAAGAGTATGTTGAGGGGTTTGATTTCCGTCTCCTGGTTATCAATGGAACCCTGGTGGCCGCTGCAAAGCGGGAACCCGCTCATGTGATAGGCGATGGAAAATCCACGATCACACAACTTGTTGAAAAGACCAATGCGGACCCTCGACGCGGATTCGGGCATGAAAAGGTCTTAACGCAAATCGATATCGATACCCACACAGAGCGACTCTTGTCCCGGCAAGGGCTTGGCTTGGATTATTGTCCTAAAAAAGATGAGACGGTCTATTTAAAGGCCACAGCCAACCTTAGCCAAGGCGGCACGGCGACGGATGTGACCGATGAGGTGAGTCCCGATATCCGTCTAATGGCTGAACGGGCAGCACGGATTATTGGATTGGATTGCGCAGGAATCGACGCATTAGGTCTGGATATCTCCCTCCCTCTGAGTCAATCCGGGTTTAAAGTGGTTGAGGTGAATGCGGCCCCTGGCTTTCGTATGCATATAGAACCCACTCATGGTCAGCCGCGCGATGTCGCAAAACCGATGGTCGATATGCTCTTTCCGAATGGTTATGTTCATGTCCCTGTTATTGCGGTCACTGGAACCAATGGTAAAACGACGACCTGCAAATTAATCACCCATACACTGAAGTATGCTGGGAAAAATGTCGGTCTGGCCTGCACCACGGGTGTGGAAATTGATGGCACTCCCATCCTGGCCGGGGACTATAGTGGCCCAGAGGGGGCAGGGATTGTGATCAGAGAACCTACGGTGGATCACATTGTGCTGGAGGTCGCCAGAGGTGGATTAGTCAGGCGAGGGCTGGGTGTCGATCAGCTGGATGTCGGTGTGCTCCTCAATATTGGAAACGACCATCTGGGGATGGATTGGATAGAAACACAGGAAGATCTTAGTTTAGTGAAGTCTACTGTGGTAGAGGTCGTCAGTAAGTCGGGGGCCTCCGTTTTAAATGCAGATGATGCGATGACCATGAGCGTTCTGGATCGCGCACGTGGAAACATCATCCTGTTCTCTTTAGACCCTGAAAATCAGAAACTTAAAACGCATGTAGAGGGCGGGGGCACCGTTGTCACGGTAGTTGAAAGAGACGTTATCATTAGAAATAGCGGGTTGGACATTATTGTCTGCGCGCTTGAAGAGATCCCCATTACCTTTGGTGGGATTGTTGATTTTAATACGGCCAATGCATTAGCCGCCATCGGTGCCCTGCATGGTTTACACCTGCCCATAGAACAAATTCGCAATGGCATGATGACATTTTATCCTTCGGCAAACCAAAACCCTGGCCGGATGAATCTGTTTGATTTCCGAAAGTTCAAAGTACTTCTTGATTATGGTCACAATCCAGAATCTGCGCAGGCCCTTGCCAAGTTATTACCAAGACTATCAGCGGGACGAAAAATCGGTTTATGTCATGGAACCGGCAGCCGGACTACTGAACAAGTCATCGAATATGGCAAAGCCCTGGCATTGGTTTACGACACTATTTTATTGGCAGATTTTGATCCTCGACAACGGCCTACTGGAGAGACGTCAGAACTCGTCCGAAAAGGTCTCATCGAAGCTGGCTTTGAAGCGGAAAATATTGAAATTGTCACAGAGACAACTAAAGCCGTCGATTACCTTTTTTCAAAGGCGGAAACAGGCGACCTACTGGTCATTCAACCCAGTGAACTTGAACCTGTCATGAGTCAAATTATGGAGCGATATCGACAGATGGTGACACATATCTAATCAACAAAAGAGCGGCATATGAGCACAAAGCCCAATACCCAGAGCACGCCCCTGTATTGTGATGCTAATAGTAATAATAGATGCCGTAGGTGAATAGTTGTAATGGACACTAAAGTTATTGATCAATTTGATCCTGCTTGGAAAGCACACTTTGAGCATGAGTTTGCTCAAGAGTACATGATGGAGTTGCGTGAATTTTTAAAAGCTGAACAGCGTGTTGGGGCGGTGATTTACCCGCCCAACGATCAGTGGTTTAACGCTTTTTTATATACCCCATTTGATGACATTAAAGTGGTTATTGTCGGGCAAGATCCGTATCACGGTGAAGGGCAGGCTCACGGCTTAAGTTTTAGTGTGCCTGATGGCATTAAAATTCCACCCTCGTTGCGTAATATCTATAAAGAACTCAGTCGTGATCTGGGTATGAATATTCCTGCTTCTGGAAATTTGGAAGCCTGGGCGAAACAGGGTGTGTTGCTGTTGAATGCATCGTTAACCGTACGAGCTGCGGAGGCCAATAGCCACAGCAAACAGGGCTGGTTAACCTTCACCAATGCTTGTATCAAATATATTAATGAGCATAAACAAGGGGTGGTGTTTTTAGCCTGGGGCCGTTTTGCACAGGGTGTTTGCGCTACGGTTGATACCTCTAAACATTGTGTGATTAAAACCTCGCACCCAAGCCCATTGGGTGCCAGCAAAACCGGCAAGGATTTTGCCGCGTTTATGGGTTCCGGTTGTTTTTCGTTGGCCAATGACTATCTAAAAAAGGTAGGGAAACAACCGATTCAGTGGATGATGTAACTGGAAGGCGGGGATGTGTGACTGCGCTGAACCCTCATGAGTTTAGCGACAAAGGGTGAGGTCATGGCACGAACCAGTGCGCTGTAGTTTAGCTGGAAGCTGACTTCGTCACCGACCGACATGTTGCAGCTACTGGTATCGGTGATGAGATGGTCACTGCTGGCTCCGAGAATCTCGATTCCGGGAGGTGGTTGGAGACCGCATGGATCGATATCCTGGTGCCCAATAGCGAGGATTGCCTGTGAGATATCGCCCTGATTTGTGAGAGATGGCTTCTCCCCAAAAGCATTCTGCGCCATCTCGCCCCATGGCTGTGATGGCTTGATTTTTGACTCTATTACTTCCGCAACGAGGGTGATGGCATCGGTGTGTAGGCCATCGATCGGTTGGCGGTGCAGCGGCTCACACCCTAACAGGATCGCTTCCCCCAAGCGGAGGTTGTTAATACGTCCCGTATCTGCGCCACTTAGTGCCCACTGAAGGTTACCCGAGTTGCCTCCAGAAACGATACTGAGTGTGGTGCCGAAGGTTGCTTCTATCGAATCGGCCAGTGCAGAAAGCTCGGCCATGTTTTTTGCATCGGGTGACACACCGCTGCGGCAGGCAAGGTTAGTACCGATGCCTTTGAGCACGATATTTGGAAAGCGGAGTGTCTCACGCACTGTCTTCTCCAGGTCGCCCGGCATGATGCCTTCACGCAGGTCGCCAAGCTCAACCATGAGCACGATTCCGTGTGTCCGCTTTGCCTTTTGTGCAGCAGATGAGAGGCCGCTAATGACATCGAGTTCGGTGTTGAAACTCACATCGGTATGCATCACAACACGCTCTACCTGACTGAGCATCGGTGAACGGATAAGTGTCATTGATGCTGCGACATGGGCACAGTGCATCGCTTCGATGTTCTCAATGCGGGAGTCGCCAAGCCCAAGAACCCCGGCCCGAAGTAACACAGCGGCGATCTCGGGGGAACCGAGCGTCGCCTTGGTAACTCCCGTGACCGAGATGCCACAGCGGCCTAGTCGTTCAACCAGTGTGCGGGCATTGTGCTCGATTTTACCGAGGTCGATCTCTAATCGCGGCGCACTCATTGTGCGTGTGCGGTCACTCTCTCCTTAAGTTCGGGGAATGCCGAAAGGACTATCTCCACCAGATGTTTGGTAGGGCGGGTCAATGCATCAGTAGCGGGGATGCCGAGTTCATGCTCATACTGCGTAATGGCTGTGGTGACCTCAGTGTCGGTTAACTTCTCATGATTGATTGTGAGGCCGATGACCTTGGTATCGGCGAAGGTTTGAATGAGATTGATCTCAGTGGCTGGTGCTGGAATCGCCATCTGTTCGAAGTCGCAACGATGGGATCGTCCTGGCGCATGTTGCAACACAACACCATCGGGGCAGCTGCCTCGGAGGATAAAGGATGTGGTCGAGAAAGCGGGATGCCCCAGTGCGCCTTGCCCTTCGATGATGATGACATCAGGCTTCTCAATTTCAAATGCTTCGACAATGGTGGCTTCCAACTCGCCTGCACAGAACTGCGACGGGACGGCATCAAGAGCGACGCCGTAACGAGCGCCCTGGATCAAGCCGGTCTGGCCGGTACCGATCATGACGGCTTTGATACCACAATCATTCAGGGCGCGGGTCAGGATGGTGGCTGTGGTGCGTTTGCCGATAGCACAGTCAGTGCCAAGTACGGCAATACGTGGGCAGGTGACCTCGGCGATGCGGCCACTGAACATCCGCAGCTCTTTATGAGGGCGTGGTTTTCGTATATCAAGGATCTCCACATTTTTCTCTGCACTCAGTGCAGAGAACTCTGGATCATCGTTCAAAAATTCGTGCAGACCATTGACGATGTTCATCCCGAGGTCCATGGCCTTAAGCATCAAACTGCGTTCATCTGTCGATAACATGCCACTGGATGGTGCCATGCCGAAGATGAAGTAGTCGGGTACATAACCGGCCTTTATCAGTGAGTCGGTGAGATTGTTACAGATGGGAATGGCATTTGGCTTATTGTCGAGCACCATGCCTGTGTCAAGGCCGGCCTTTTCACTATCGATGACTGAGAGGATTTCATATTTCTCTGAGTATCGAACAAGCCCGTTAGCGGTTTTACCGTCGATAGCACCAAAATTGCCTTCGCAATAGACAACAGCGGTTGTGATTTTTTTCTTGGTATCGAGAGGCTGCAGCTGTACGGGTATCGTCAAATTGTTATTGGCGAGAGGATTGTAGTTGGTGATGCGCGGGCTTGATGAAGGGGAGGGTGAAGCGGTATTGGTGAGGGTCTGGATGGTGGAAATCGGTGGTGCCTGCTGAGAATAAGGGCGGGCCTGTGGCGGAGTGGGCTGAACAATAGTCATGATGATTCCTCAAGTTGAGTAATCTCAGGGGAGGCAACAGAATCGTGCCGACCTGATTTTGCCGGATGTCAACGAGAGGACCCCACTAAGTGGTGGTGTATGCAACAGGTCATCCTAACATAGATTGAAGTGGGTTATTGATATCGATTCGAAGGCGGCTACAGCCATGGCTACCAGTGATTTGTCGATATATACCGCATGGTATTATCAGTAGGATCAAAATGATTTTGCATTGTCGCTTAAGTTTCTACCGCAACACTAGTTCAAAACGTTTTTTGCAAGATGTAATGTTTAACTTGCCACCCGTGCCATGCACCTCTTTAAATCAACCGGTTGTAACGCTTTAATGTATATCGAACCCAGAGATGAGGGGGTAGGTCAGTAATAGCAGGATGAGAGCAACAATAGTATTAAGTTTAGCAGGGGGGTTGATTCCAGGCTCAACCCCCATGTATTTGCGCTGTCTATATGTATGAAATATTTAGTCTATAAGCCTTAAATCATGAGGCTAAAATTTAGATGGTTACTCCTCACGGATTTTGTTTTCCCATCCAGATGCCCGTTCTCCTACCTCATCTATGTTTATAGTTGTCAGGTTGCCCTTGCGTACGACCTGTTTGCCTGCAATCCAAACATCACTGACTTTGTCTCTTCCTGTGGCATATACCAATTGAGAGATAGGATGGTACATGGGTTTGGTTTCAGCATGATTAAAGTTGATTGCGGTGATGTCAGCTGATTTGCCTGGTTCCAAAGATCCGGTTTGATCTGCAATGCCCAGCGCAATGGCACCATTCAATGTGGCCATGCGAAGTGCAGTGAAGGCAGGAATTGCACTGGCATCCTGTGCCACACCTTTTGCTAACAGTGCGGCGGTTCGCATCTCGCTGAACATATCAAGGTCATTGTTGCTGGCGGCACTATCGGTGCCAATGGCAACATTAATCCCGGCTTTAACCAGTTTGTTTACGGGGCAAAAACCACTGGCCAATTTCAGGTTGGATTCAGGGCAATGTATGACATGTGTGCCAGATTCAGCCACTGCACTAATTTCATCATCATTTAGTTGTGTCATATGTACGGCAGCCAGGGAGGGGGAAAGTAGCCCCAGCTCTTGCAGTCGTTCAATTGGTCGGGTGCCAAATTGCTGCAGCCCTTGTTTGATTTCATCGTGGGTTTCGTGAACATGCATGTGGATGGGTATATCCATCTCATCTGCCAGGGTGCGGATGCGTTCTAATGGTTTGTCAGAGACAGAGTAGGGGGCATGGGGGGCAAAGGCTGTTTTGATGAGATTGTGCCCTCGGTATTGGTCGTGAACCTCTAACCCCCGGCATAGATAATCATCTGCATCAGTGGCCCATGCAGATGGGAAATCAATGACGATAAGACCGACAACCGCTCTCATTCCCGCAGCAGCTGCAACTCTGGCGGTAATCTCTGGAAAAAAATACATGTCATTAAAGCAGGTAGTACCACCACGCAGCATCTCTGCTAGAGCCAATTGAGTGCCGTCAGCCACAAATTCTTCACTCACCCATTTGCCTTCAGCAGGCCAGATGTGATCATTCAGCCAGGTCATCAGTGGCATATCATCAGCCAGGCCACGGAGTAGTGACATGGCAGCATGAGTGTGGGCATTGATCAGACCCGGTATCAGGGCGTGATCAGTCAACTCTTCTGTGTTATTGGGTGAGTACTTCTGTTCAGCCTTGGCGGTAGGAAGAATCTCAAGGATGCGACCATGTTGTATGGCCAGGCTATGGTGTTCTAATACCTGGTTTTCTGGAATGACAGGGATAATCCAGCGGGCGTTAATCAGGGTGTCGATCTTCACTAGGTTGCAGCTCCAGAGTTATTGGCATGTAGTTCGTTTGCCGCTGTGGCAGAATAGAGTGAATTTGCCACGAGAGTCCTAAAGATGGAAGTACCAATGCCAAATATCCCCGTTCATGCTGATAATGCAGTCGTCTGGCATGATGAGCACCTCTACCTGTTAGATCAACGCATACTGCCACTACAGACAGAGTTTATCAGGCTGACTACTGTGGAAGAGGTCGCCAATGCTATTCGTGACATGGTAGTGCGTGGTGCCCCGGCCATTGGTGTGACAGCAGCTTTCGGTGTGGTTGTGGCTGCTCGTAATGCCTGGGAAAACAAGGGGGCAAGATGGAAGTCTGCTATTGCAGCTGATCTAAGTACATTAGCTGCATCACGTCCTACAGCAGTCAATCTGTTTTGGGCATTGGATCGTATGCAGAAGGTCATTGCAGAGATGGGTGCTGAAAACCCAGCGCCAAGGTTGCTGGCCGAAGCCCAGGCAATACATAAAGAGGATGTTGCAGCCAATCGATGTTTGGGCGATTTGGGGGCAGAGCTTATTACAGAACCAACCTCTGTTATCACCCATTGTAATGCAGGTGCACTTGCGACGGGCGGCTACGGCACAGCCTTGGGTGTCATTCGTAGTGCATTTGCTGTGGGAAAGATTCAGCGGGTTTATGCGGATGAGACGCGTCCGTGGCTGCAAGGTTCCCGCCTCACCGCGTGGGAGCTGAATCAGGACAATATTCCTGTCACGCTATTGATAGATGGAGCGGCGGCCAGTTTGATGGCCCGAGGTGGTATAGGTTGGGTCATCGTTGGCTCTGATCGTATTGCGGCCAATGGTGATGTGGCAAATAAGATTGGAACCTATGGTCTGGCAGTGGCTGCAAAGCATCACGGTGTCAAAGTAATGGTTGCTGCACCTACCTCAACGGTTGATATGTCTGTGGCTACGGGCGCTGATATTCCAATTGAAGAACGTGATGCTGCTGAGGTGCTTAATTGTGGTGGAAAACAGCTGGGTGCTTCGGGTGTAGATGCCTGGAACCCTGTGTTTGATGTGACGCCAGCCAGCTTAGTCGATGCTATCGTTACAGAGATGGGGGTTGTTCTTCAGCCAAGCTCAGAAAAGATGGCGAATTTAATGGCAAGATAATCTCAGGCGGCCTGAAAGCCGTTTTAAGCCGTTTTAAGTGTGCAGGGCTATGTCGGGGTGTGTTAGAATCCGGCTTCCTTATTTAAGCACCAGCTGAGTAATTTATGGCCGAATTTGCGAAAGAAGTTATACCGGTCAACCTCGAAGATGAGATGAAACAGTCCTACCTGGATTACGCCATGAGCGTAATTGTAGGACGAGCACTCCCTGATGTACGAGACGGCTTAAAACCTGTGCATCGCCGCGTACTTTACGCGATGAATGTATTGGGCAATGACTGGAACAAGCCTTACAAGAAATCAGCTCGTGTTGTCGGTGACGTTATCGGTAAGTACCACCCTCATGGTGATACTGCGGTCTACGATACCATCGTTCGTATGGCTCAGCCCTTTTCAATGCGCTATATGCTGGTGGATGGCCAGGGTAACTTTGGTTCGGTCGATGGTGATGCGCCAGCCGCCATGCGTTACACCGAAGTCCGTATGGCCAAGATCGCCCACAGCATGTTGGATGATCTGGACAAAGAGACGGTCGACTTCGCTGTCAACTATGATGAATCAGAGCACGAACCTGTTGTACTGCCTGCCCGTGTCCCTAACCTGCTAGTTAATGGTTCCTCCGGTATTGCAGTGGGTATGGCCACCAATATTCCACCCCATAATCTTACTGAAACTGTGAATGCCACTATTGCATTGATTGATGACCCTGAGATCACCATCGAGGGGCTGATGCAACATGTGCCAGGGCCAGATTTTCCGACTGCTGCACTGATCAATGGTGCGAGCGGTATCCATGAGGCTTATCACACTGGGCGTGGCCGCATTTATATGCGTGCCCGGACTGGGATTGAAACCAATGAGTCCAATGGCAAGCAGACGATCATCGTCCATGAGCTGCCTTACCAGGTAAACAAGGCGCGCTTGCTGGAGAAGATTGCTGATCTGGTTAAAGAGAAGCGCATTGAAGGCATCACTGAGCTGCGGGATGAATCTGATAAAGATGGCATGCGCATGGTTATTGAGCTGCGCCGTGGTGAAGTCGCTGAAGTTATTCTGAATAACCTCTTTCAACAGACTCAGTTGCAGAGTGTATTTGGTATCAATATGGTGACCCTGGTTGATGGCCAGCCCCGCCTGCTGAACCTCAAACAGATTCTGGAATATTTCATTCGCCATCGCCGTGAGGTGGTGACACGTCGGACAATCTATCTGCTGCGCAAGGCAAGAGGTCGGGCGCATGTATTAGAAGGGCTGGCCGTTGCACTAGCCAATATTGATGAGGTGATTGCCTTAATCAAAGCCGCTCCCAATCCCGCTGAGGCCAAATCACAGCTGCTGGCACGTCATTGGAAATCAGGTGCTGTAGAGGCCATGATTGGGCGTGCAGGAGCTGATGCTTCGCGCCCTGAAGAGCTAAGTGCTGAATTTGGTTTAACTGACCAGGGTTATCGACTCTCTGAGGTTCAGGCTCAGGCTATTTTAGATCTGCGTCTGCACCGTCTTACGGGGCTTGAGCAAGATAAAATAATCAGTGAATACAGTGAGATAATAGAAAGAATTAAAGAACTACTTGACATTATCTCCAGTGCTGATTGTTTGATGAGTGTGATCCGTGAAGAGCTGTGCAGCATTCGTGATCAATTTAGTGATGAGCGCCGCACAGAGATTTTACAGAACAGGCTTGATCTCAGCCTGGAAGATTTGATCACTGAAGAGGATGTGGTAGTTACCCTCTCGCATGCGGGTTATGCCAAGGCTCAGCCTCTGGATGTTTATCAGGCGCAGCGTCGTGGTGGGAAAGGCAAGTCAGCCACCAAAACCAAGGAAGAGGATTTTGTCGACCAGCTGTTTGTGGCTAGCACCCACGATACGGTGCTCTGCTTCTCTAGCCGGGGTAAGGTCTACTGGTTGAAGGTCTATGAGCTTCCCCAGGCAGGCCGAGCTTCACGTGGCAAGCCCATGATCAATCTGCTGCCATTGGAAGAGGGTGAACGTATCAATGCCGTGCTGCCTGTGCGTGAGTACTGTGACGACAAATATGTCTTCATGGTTTCCAGCTCGGGCACCGTTAAAAAATCCCGTTTGACTGATTTCTCCCGCCCTCGTGCCAATGGCATTATTGCCGTTGACCTGCGTGAAGATGATCAGCTTGTGGGTGTCGCAGTTACTGATGGCACCAAGGATGTGATGCTCTTTACTAGTGCGGGAAAGGCCGTTCGATTTGATGAAAGCCATGTGCGCCCGATGGGACGTACAGCCTGTGGTGTGCGTGGTATCCGTCTGGCTGATGATCAGCGGGTTATTGCCCTGATTATTCCTGATGATGGCATGATACTTACCGTAACTGAGAATGGTTTTGGTAAACGCACTGCTATTGAAGACTACCCGGTCCACGGTCGTGGTGGTATGGGTGTTATCTCAATCCAGACCAGCGATCGAAATGGCGCCGTGGTTGGTGCAGTACCTGTCCAGCAGCAAGATGAAATCATGCTTATTACCGATGGTGGAACGCTGGTTAGAACGCTCGTTGATGACGTCTCCGTCGTGGGTCGAAATACCCAGGGCGTGAAGATGATCAGTCTGACCAAAAAAGAGAAGCTGATTGGCATTGCACGTATCGAAGGGCTGGATGGTGAAGAGTCTGAAGCAGGTGAAGAGTCTGAGTTAGATGATGATGCAGGCTCTGAGACAGAAAGTGATTCTTAAATTTCAAGTATAAACAATATATTAAATAGCTTAATTAAAGCGGAGACTTACTATGGCGCGAACTTTTAATTTCAGTGCTGGTCCAGCTGTACTACCCGAAGAGGTTCTTCTTCAGGCGCAGGAAGAGATGCTGGATTGGCATGGCTGTGGCATGTCTGTAATGGAGATGAGCCACCGTGGTAAAGAGTTCATGTCCATTGCAGAACAGGCAGAGGCTGACCTGCGTGAGCTGATGGCTATACCGGATAACTATAAGGTGCTGTTCCTGCAGGGCGGTGCTTCCAGTCAGTTTGCTATGGTTCCGTTGAACCTACTGCGTGGAAACCCGAATGCGGACTACATCAACACCGGTGCCTGGTCTAAAAAGGCCATTGCTGAGGCAAAGAAGTTCTGTGAAACCAGCGTTGTGGGTACTGGTGAAGAGTCCCGTTTTACAACCGTACCCAGCCAGGAAGAGTTAGACCTCAACCCAAATGCAGCCTATCTTCACTTTACCCCTAACGAGACGATTGGTGGCGTTGAATTTCCATATCTGCCTGAGGCAGGTGATGTGCCACTGATTGCAGATATGTCATCTAATATTCTCTCCCGTCCAGTTGATGTTTCAAAGTACGGCATTATCTATGCGGGTGCTCAGAAGAACATTGGGCCTGCTGGGCTAACGGTAGCTATTGTGCGTGAGGATTTGATTGGTGAGGCGGTTCCAGGTACCCCAGCCATGTTTGATTACAAGGTGCTCTCCGATGCAGACTCCATGTACAACACACCGCCAACCTATGCTTGGTATCTGGCAGGTCTGGTGTTCCAGATGTTGAAGCGCAAAGGTGGCTTGGTAGCCATGGCTGAGATCAATCAACGTAAGGCAAAGGCGCTTTACGATGCGATTGATGGCTCGGGCTTTTATGCCAACCCTGTTGATGTTAACTGCCGGTCGTTGATGAATGTGCCATTTACTCTGGCCAATGCTGATCTTGATGCTACTTTCCTGGCTGAAGCAAAAGAGGCAGGCCTGGTCACCTTAAAGGGGCATCGCTCTGTCGGTGGAATGCGTGCCAGCATTTATAACGCAATGCCAGAAGAGGGTGTGCAAGCTTTGATAGACTTTATGGCGGATTTTGAGAAACGCAACGGTTAAAAGAGATGGGTAGAGTGGGCACGTGGTTTGTGCCCATATAATACAAAAAATTATAAGCATTCTTCAACAGTTGAAGAGCGATGGGGACAGATAAAATAATGTATAAAATTCTGACGCTGAATAATATCTCAGTAGCTGGTTTGGAGCGGCTGCCACGGGATAGCTATGAGGTTGCTTCTGAAATTGCCCATCCAGATGCCGTACTGGTACGTTCATTCAAGATGCACGATATGGATGTGCCTGAGACAGTGAGGGCAATAGGTCGTGCCGGGGCGGGAACAAACAATATCCCAATCCAGGCAATGAGTGAGCGCGGTATAGTGGTTTTTAATGCACCTGGTGCCAACGCCAATGCGGTAAAAGAGTTGGTGGTTGCTGGCATGCTCATTGCCGCCAGAAATATCGGTCAAGCCTGGTCATATGCTCAGGGGTTGAGTGGTGATGATGCCACCATCCACTCTCAGGTTGAGAAGGGTAAAAAACAGTTTGTAGGTTTTGAGTTGCCAGGTCGCACTCTGGGTGTGATTGGCCTAGGTGCTATTGGTGTGCAGGTTGCCAATGCAGCGCATGCCTTGGGTATGAATGTTGTTGGATTTGACCCAACCATTACCGTGCAGCGTGCCTGGCAGCTGGAGGCTGAAGTTGAGCAGGCAGTTAGTGTTGATGATCTGCTTTCTAAGGTGGATTTTGTTACGGTTCACGTTCCACTGATGGAAGAGACCAAGCATCTGATTAATGCGCAGCGTATAAAGCTGATGCGTAAAAATGCAGTGATACTTAATTTTGCACGGGATGGCATTGTTGATGATGATGCGGTTTGTGCAGCTATGGATGAGGGGCGCCTTTATGCCTATGTCTGCGACTTTCCAACCAATCAGCTAAAAGAGCACCCTCGTGTTATTGCCCTGCCACACATTGGCGCTTCAACCGGTGAAGCGGAAGATAATTGTGCCGTCATGGTGGCTAATCAGGTGCGTGATTATCTGGAAAATGGCAATGTGCGTAATTCAGTTAATTTCCCTGAGATCAACCTGCCTCGTGCTGGAGGGTACCGCATTGCTATTGTGAACAGCAATGTGCCAAATATGGTGGGTCAGATATCTACTGATCTGGCGCAGGAAGGATTGAATATAACTGACCTGCTAAACAAATCTCGTGGTGATATTGCTGTTACACTGCTGGATGTGGATCAAGAACCATCACAAGCCACATTGGATCTGATTCAAAACATTGATGGCGTACTTTCAGTACGCAGTCTGTGACGATACACACTACCTAACTGATCCGTATGAGCGACAACGAACAACTCAAAGCTATCAGGAATAAGATTAATTCACTGGATGAACAGATTCAGGTCTTAATCAGCCAGCGAGCAGAAGCAGCTCAAGAGGTAGCTCGGATTAAATTAGCGGCTGATAGCCAGGCAGAATTTTATCGTCCAGAGCGTGAAGCCAATGTGCTTCACAAGGTTAAGGAGCGAAACCAAGGGCCACTGGATGATGAGGAGATTGCCCGTTTGTTCCGGGAGATTATGTCTGCCTGCCTAGCACTGGAAGAACCGATGAAAATCGCCTTTCTCGGTCCAGATGGCACCTTTACCCAAGCAGCGGCCCTGAAACATTTTGGTCACTCGGTTCAAACCCAATCAGTTGGCTCAATTCCTGAGGTCTTTCGGGATGTAGAGTCGGGTGCATGCCACTATGGTGTTGTTCCAGTAGAAAACTCTACGGAAGGGGTTGTAACCCATACGTTGGATATGTTTCTTAACTCACCCTTGAAAATTTGCGGTGAAGTCTCTCTGCGCATTAATCATCATCTCTTAGCTGTTACTGAAGAGATGGCAGAGATAGAAACTGTCTATTCACATCAACAGTCGTTAGCTCAGTGCCGAGGGTGGCTGGATCATAATTTACCACTCACTAAGCGAGTAAGTGTTGGTAGCAATGCAGAAGCCGCTAAAATGGCTGCGGCCGATCCTCATTCAGCAGCTATTGCCAGTGAAACGGCTGCTGAGATCTATGGACTCAAGATATTATCTCAAGGCATTGAAGATGAGCCAGGTAATACCACACGCTTTCTGGTTATTGGTAAGCAGGAAGTGGCTCCCTGTGGCGCAGATAAAACTTCACTGTTATTAGCTACACGCAATGTTGCTGGCGGCCTGCATCGCTTGCTTGCGCCATTGGCTGAACACAGTGTGAGCATGACACGGATTGAGTCACGGCCTTCACGTCGAGGTAGATGGGAGTATGTTTTTTTTGTAGACATCGATGGCCATAAAGATGACGACAATGTGTCACAAGTACTTGAAAGTCTAAAGAGTGAGGCTCAAGTCTGTAAAATTCTTGGCTCCTACCCAAAAGCAGTCCTTTAACGCTTTGGCAGATTACAAATTAAAGGTAATAAGGTGATTTAAAAATACTCTCTTAATAACCTAAGTCCCCCTTTTTCTGCTTTATTGACCTGTATATATCCATGCAAAAATTAATCGCTAATCCATTTCTAAAATATACAGCTCCTGGTATCTCTGGGTTGCATCCGTACGTTCCAGGCAAACCAGTCTCTGAGCTAGAGCGTGAGCTTGGCATATGTGATTCAGTGAAGTTGGCATCCAATGAAAATCCGCTTGGCGCCAGTCCAAAAGCAAAAGTGGCGGCTGCCGCTTTATTAGATGAGTTGGCACGTTATCCAGACGGGGGTGGTTTTGAACTGCGTACAGCATTGGCTGAATTTCATGGCACAGGGGTTGAAACGGTCACGTTAGGCAATGGATCAAATGATGTATTGGATTTGATTGCCCGTGTCTTTTTAGCTCCAGGTTCTGAGGCAATATTTTCTGAGCATGCTTTTGCAGTTTACCCTATCTGTACCCAGGCTGTAGGGGCAACCTCTAGGGTTGCACCAGCTCATGATGGTTCAATAGGGCCGCGTTTTGGCCATAATTTAAAAGCCATGCGGCAGTTGGTGAGTGAAAAAACCAGGGTTGTTTTTATTGCAAATCCAAATAACCCAACGGGAACCTGGCTGGCTAAAAATGAGCTGCTAGAGTTTATTGATAGCTTACCTTCTAATATTATTGTCGTTGTTGATGAGGCTTATACTGAATATGTAGAAGAGTTAGCCTACCCAGATGCGACTCAATGGCTAAAGCAATACCCAAATCTGATTGTAACTCGAACATTCTCCAAGGCTTATGGGTTGGCTGCATTGCGAGTGGGTTATGGCCTCTCTCATCCTGACGTGACAGAGCTGTTGAATAGAGTCCGGCAGCCTTTTAATGTAAATGCACTAGCGCTCGCTGGAGCGCATGCCGCACTTAACGACCATGAGCATATTAAGCAATCGGTAGCTGTTAATAGGGTTGGAATGAATCAGCTTATAGCCGGGTTTGAAAGGCTAGGATTGGATTATATTCCTTCGGTAGGTAATTTTATCTGTGTGGATGTGGGGCGCTCAGCTGCAGAAGTGGATAGCCAGCTATTACATAAAGGATGTATTACACGTCCAATTGGTGGTTATGGCTTACCTCACTATCTTCGTATTACGGTGGGATTAAAAGATGAAAACCAACGATTTCTTCAAGCCTTGGAGTCTGTACTGAAATGAAGATACAGCGCCTTGCCATCATTGGCGTTGGGTTGATTGGCGGATCTTTGGCGCAAGCCTTGCGTAAAGCAGATGCTGTTGTCGAGGTGATTGGTTGCGGCCGTGGAAAATCCAATCTGGAAAAAGCCGTTGAGCTTGGTGTTATTGATCGTTATACGCATGATGTAGCTGAAGCGGTTGATGGTGCTGATATGGTTTTTGTTGCAGTCCCTCTGGGCGCAATGAAATCAACCTTCCAAGCCATGCAGGGGCATCTAATGGCAGATGCAATAATTACTGATGGCGGTAGCGCTAAAGCCAGTGTTGTACAGGCAGCCACTGAGGCCTTTGGTCAATTGCCATCTAATTTTGTTCCTGGTCATCCTATTGCAGGGACTGAGCATAGTGGTGTTGAGGCTGCCTTTCCTACGCTATATCAAAACCGCCGTATTATTTTGACACCCCTTAGTAGCACAGCTCCAGAGGCATTGGCGACGGTTGATGCTATGTGGCGGCTTTGTGGCGCTGATGTGACACATATGGAAGTTGAACATCATGATGAAGTACTGGCAGCGACCAGTCACCTCCCGCATATGTTGGCCTTTAGTCTTGTCGATACCCTGGCGCAGATGAAAGAGAATGACGAGATTTTTCGTTATGCAGCAGGCGGATTTAGTGATTTCACTCGCATAGCCTCTAGTAGCCCAGTTATGTGGCGAGACATCTGTTTGGCTAATCGAGATGCTTTGGGTGAAATGTTGGAGCGCTTTGCTTCAGAATTGACCGACCTTTCTACTATTTTGCGAGAGGGTGACGGTGATCATCTGCTTGAAATATTTGAGCGAGCCAAAGCAGCTCGTGATCGCTTTGCAAATTGAACGTAATGTAATTAAGTCTTTTTTAGGATTACCAAAAATTGAATCCATCTCATTCAGTAATTTTTAACATCAAACCTGGCGGTAAATTACAAGGTAGCTTGCGTGTTCCAGGTGACAAATCCATTTCTCATCGTTCCATTATGTTTGGTTCGTTGGCTGAGGGCATCACCCAAGTAACAGGTTTTCTTGAGGGGGATGATGCGCTGGCGACCCTAAATGCCTTTCGGCAAATGGGGGTTAGAATTGAAGGGCCTGATAATGGTCGAGTAACAATTCATGGTGTCGGCATGCAGGGGTTGAAGGCGCCAAAAGAGCCGCTTGACGTTGGGAATTCAGGCACATCGATGAGATTGCTTTGTGGGCTGTTGGCAGGGCAGGGGTTTGAGGTGACGCTAGTAGGAGACAGGTCGCTATCTGGTCGTCCAATGCGGCGGGTTACGACACCACTGGAAAAAATGGGTGCAAATATTGAAGCGACAGATGCAGGTACTGCACCACTGGTTATTCACCCAGTTGATCATCTACAAGGCATTGACTACCCAATGCCCGTTGCCAGTGCACAGGTAAAATCTTGCCTGCTTTTAGCAGGACTTTATGCTCAAGGGAAAACCAGTACAACAGAACCTGCTCCCACACGTGATCATACCGAACGTATGATGAGTGGGTTTGGTTATGATATTCAACGGGAAGGCGCTAAAGCTACGCTCTCTGGTGGTGGTCATTTTACAGCGTGTAACTTGGATATTCCTGCTGATATTTCATCAACAGCCTTTTTTCTGGTTGGAGCAACTATTGCTGAAGGATCCGATTTGATGCTGGAGCATGTAGGCATCAATCCCACACGTATCGGCGTTATCAATATACTTCGTGAAATGGGTGCAGATATTGAAGTGCTTAATGAGCGCGATGCAGGTGGAGAACCTGTAGCAGACTTGCATGTGCGCTCCAGCAAATTGAAAGGGATTAATATCCCTGAAGACCAGGTTCCTCTCGCTATTGACGAATTTCCCGCAATCTTTATTGCTGCCGCCTGCGCTGAAGGCGAAACAATTCTGACAGGTGCTGAAGAGTTACGTGTAAAAGAGAGTGATCGCATCCAGGTAATGGCGGATGGGCTGATTGCGCTAGGGATTGATGCACAGCCCACACCCGATGGCATGATTATCAAAGGTGGAGAGATTCAAGGTGGTACGGTTGGCAGTCATGGTGATCACCGTATCGCTATGTCATTCGCAATTGCTGCACTTCGTGCATCAGGTGAAATTACAATTACAGATTGTGCCAATGTAAATACCTCATTTCCGGGGTTTGTTTCGCTTGCGGCTAAAGCTGGCCTGAATATCTCATCAGCATCATGATTCCGGTTATTACAATCGATGGCCCCAGTGGTTCTGGTAAAGGCACCATCAGTCAGCTTGTAGCAGAATGCCTGGGTTGGAATTTGTTAGATAGTGGGGCAATCTACCGCGTATTGGGGCTTGCAGCTGAAAGAGCGGGAATCTCAGCAGAGCAGGCTGCTGAGTTAACCAAATTGGCCAGAGAACTGAATTTGAACTTTCATGCTGGAAAGGTGCTGTTAGATAATGAAGATATTAGTCATTTAATTCGTACTGAAGCAGCAGGAAATGCCGCCTCAAAAGTGGCAGTAGTCCCACAAGTGCGTGCTGCACTGCTGGATTGGCAGCGGGCTTATGCCAAAGCTCCTGGCCTTGTGGCAGATGGGCGGGATATGGGCACAGTTGTCTTTCCTGATGCCAAAATCAAGATTTTTCTTACTGCAAGTGCAGAAGAGCGAGCTTTAAGACGTTATAAGCAGTTGAAAGAGAAGGGTTTGAATGCTAATCTTCTGAGTCTGGTCTCTGAAATTCAAGAGCGTGATGATCGTGATCAGAATCGCAGTGTGGCTCCACTAAAAGCGCCGGCCGCAGCGCTAAATATAGAGTCAACCTCACTGTCGATAGATGAGGTGTTGGAATTGGTTTTGGATAGGGTACAGAAAATCTATCCGAAACTGGATATTTCAGCACCTAAATAAGTGGCTTATGGGGTGAACACCCAAAGGCTAATTTTTTAAACTAACCGTTTGACCATGCAGTAACGGGCAAACGAAAATGCGGCATACTAGGAAAATCAAACCCATGACCGAAAGTTTCGCAGAACTATTTGAGCAGAGTATTGCCAACACTCAGCTCCGTACAGGTGCCATCGTTATCGGTACCGTCATTGACATCACATCAGACACCGTTGTTGTTAATGCAGGACTCAAGTCCGAAGGTGTAATCCCCAGATCGCAGTTTCTTGATAGCAATGGTGATATTGAAGTTGCCATTGGCGATCAAGTTGATGTTGCGCTGGATGCTGTTGAAGATGGCTTTGGTGCCACTCGCCTCTCTCGTGAAAAAGCTAAGCGTGATCAAGCCTGGCGTTTTCTGGAAAAAGCTTCAGAAGCTGAAGAGACTGTTGTTGGTCGAATCAATGGTAAAGTTAAAGGCGGTTTCACTGTTGAAATAGGTGAAGTTCGCGCCTTCTTACCAGGTTCTTTGGTAGATGTTCGTCCTGTACGTGATACTGCTTACCTTGAAGGCAAAGACCTTGAATTTAAGGTTATTAAGTTAGATCGTCGTCGTAATAACGTTGTTGTATCTCGACGTGCTGTTGTTGAGTCTGAGTACAGTGCTGAGCGCGAAGCTCTGCTGGAAAGCCTGCAAGAGGGTATGGAAATAAAAGGTGTCATCAAGAATCTTACCGATTACGGTGCGTTTGTTGATCTTGGTGGTATTGATGGTCTGCTACATATCACTGATATGGCTTGGAAACGCGTCAAGCATCCTTCAGAAGTCGTTGAGATCGGTGATGAAATTAACGTGAAGGTTCTGAAATTTGACCGTGATCGTAGCCGTGTTTCTCTTGGTTTGAAACAGATGGGTGATGACCCATGGGTTGCACTCGCACGCCGTTATCCAGAGCACACACGTCTGTTTGGTAAGGTTACCAACATTGCAGATTATGGCTGCTTTGTTGAGATCGAAGAGGGTGTTGAAGGTCTGGTTCACGTCTCAGAGATGGATTGGACTAACAAAAATGTTCACCCATCCAAGTTGGTGCAGCTCGGTGACGAAGTTGAAGTTACCGTACTGGATATCGATGAAGAGCGTCGCCGTGTATCTCTTGGTATGAAGCAGTGCCAAGCCAATCCATGGGATGAATTCTCTAGCAATTATAAAAAAGGTGATCATATCACCGGAAAAATCAAATCCATTACCGATTTTGGTATCTTCATTGGATTGGATGGGAATATTGATGGGCTGGTTCATCTATCAGATATATCATGGGATGAAGCTGGCGAAGGCATGATTCGCGACTATAAGAAAGGACAAGAAATTGAAGCTGTTGTCCTCTCTGTTGACCCCGAACGTGAGCGCATCTCACTGGGTGTTAAGCACCTTGATAAAGACCCCTTCTCTAGCTATGTTGGTGCAAATGCCAAAGGTAGCATAGTAAAGGGTGTAGTGAAGGAGGTTGATGCTAAAGGTGCCATTATTACCTTAGAAGAAGGTATTGAGGGTTATCTACGTGCTTCTGAGTTGTCTCGTGACCGCGTAGAAGATGCTCGCTCAGTATTGAAAGAAGGCGAAGAGATTGAAGCCAAGTTTCTTGGCGTTGATCGTAAGAATCGTACAATATCACTTTCTATCAAAGCCAAAGATGTTGAGGAAGAGACAACAGCTATCAAAGGCTATGCTTCTGCAGCCAGCGCTGGAAAAGCAACCCTGGGTGATCTATTAAAAGAGCAAATGGGTGAGAAGGGCTAATTACTCTTAATCCCTAAGTGGCTAAATAGTACATGGGGCAGCTTTGCTGCCCCAATATCTAGATGGGGAAACTTTAAGTGACGAAATCAGATTTAATTGAAGCCATTGCCAAGCAGCAAAGCCATCTAGCATCTCGTGATGTGGAGCTTGCGGTTAAATGCGTTCTTGAACAAATGAGCCAAGCATTGGCATCTGGTGAGCGCATTGAGATCAGAGGTTTTGGTAGCTTTTCGTTGCATTATCGCCCACCAAGAATGGGGCGGAACCCTAAGACGGGTGATTCAGTCGCTTTGTCTGGAAAGTATGTACCTCATTTCAAACCTGGAAAAGAGTTACGCGAAAGAGTAAACGAAAAGGCTGGTCAGGAACTGGATCCCAGTTCAAAAAAAACCAATAGCTAAGCTGACAATATTTAAGAAAGTAATAGTGTCGCTATCTCATTAGAGATTTAGCACTTTCCTGTGCAAAATCGCTTTGCTTACATGATAACTTATATGTGTTGGCCGTCCTGTGTATATAATTCCTCTCGTTTCATGCGACTTTATAAATCTTAGCTACAGAAAACCTCCTATGCCTGGCCTGTAATAAGGGATGCATAATGCTGTTGTAGGCAACTGATTTCGGATGCTTGATTAGAGAGTCATATCATCTGTTGATCTATGCACTAGCTCAGCACTTGACGTAATACAGATCAATTGCTATCACCAGATAGGCCTATCTTCTACAGGATCTAGAGATAAGTAATATTGATCTGACAGAATTAATTCATACAATTGATTTTCTGAAAAGTTGAGCTATTGGGTAATCGGAGTGAGGTAATAATTTGTTGAACAGATCTATTTTGGCTGGAGCTGTGTTGGTGCTCTTTTCTGGCCTGTTGTGGGCAGAGACAGGAGTAACTCATCTTGATGCATTTCTCGATAATTTAGGCACGTTGCAGGCTAAATTTGAGCAGTCTGTATTGGATCAATCACATAATCAGGCTGACCGTTTTCAAGGGGTCTTCTACCTGCGCCGCCCCGGCCAGTTTCGCTGGGATTACAGTGAGCCCTATGAACAGCTGATTGTTGCAGATGGTGATCGGATCTGGCTCTATGACAGCGACCTGGATCAGATCAGTCATCGCTCACAAGAGGATGCGCTAAGTGGTACACCCGCCCAATTATTGAGCGATGCCAGCCCGATTGAAGATAACTTCGAGGTGATTGATATTGGCGCCAGTCAGGGCATGGCCTGGGTGGAGCTGATTCCGCGTGATAAAGAGAGTCAGTTTGTACGCATTTTGTTGGCTTTTATGGGGCAGGAGTTACGCCGCATGGAAATGGCCGATCAGTTTGGTCAGGTGACTCGCTTTCAGTTCTATGATATCCAGCGGAATCTCGCCTTGCCGGATGAGCTGTTTGAATTTGAACCGCCTGAGGGCAGTGATAGTTATGGAGATTAGATTGCGGCATTGCGCTTATGGCTGCTGATGATCTTTTTGCTACTGCTAAGCAGGAGTGTTTGACGCGTCCATTAGCTGATCGGATGCGGCCACAAAATCTGGCTGAATTTTTTGGCCAGCAGCAGATTGTTGCCGCGGGCAAACCGCTGTATGAAGCTATTGAGACAGATCATCTGCATTCAATGGTGTTCTGGGGGCCGCCTGGTACGGGCAAAACGACCCTTGCAAGATTGATTGCCCATCGATCGGGTGCCTGTTTTCTGAGCCTCTCAGCAGTGCTGGCCGGAGTGAAGGAAATACGCCAGGCTGTGGAGCAGGCCAAGGCTATTCGGCAAACTGAGAAGCGTCCCACCATTCTTTTTATCGATGAGGTACACCGCTTTAACAAAGCACAGCAGGATGCTTTCTTGCCGCATGTGGAAGATGGCACCTTTGTCTTTATCGGCGCCACGACTGAAAACCCCTCGTTTGAACTTAATAATGCCTTGTTGTCGCGAGCCAGGGTCTACGTTCTCAAATCGTTGAAGGTGGAGGATCTGGAGCAGATCCTGGATAAGGCACTCACAGATGAGGAGCGAGGGTTAGGCAAACAGGGTTTCCAGTTGGAACCTGACTTGCGGCATCTGATTGCTGAAGCGGCTGATGGCGATGCCCGCTGTGCCTTGAATCTGCTTGAGATTATTACAGACCTTTCTGATAGCAAAGTAATCTCCAGAGTGGTGGTGGAAGAGGTGGCAGCAGGGGGTGTGCGCCGGTTTGACAAAGGCGGTGATGCTTTCTATGACCAAATGTCAGCACTACATAAGTCAGTGCGAGGGAGCGCTCCTGATGCGGCTCTCTACTGGTTTGCAAGAATGCTGGATGGCGGCTGTGACCCACTCTATATAGCACGTCGCGTTGTACGTATGGCCTCTGAAGATATAGGTAATGCTGATCCCCGTGCGCTCACCCTGGCCCTGAGTGCTTGGGAGACCCAGGAGCGCTTGGGCAGCCCAGAGGGCGAATTGGCTATTGCTCAGGCGGTAGTCTATTTGGCATGTGCCCCCAAGAGTAATGCGGTTTATTCTGCCTTTAAGCAAGCGATGGCTGTTGCCAAGACATCTGGCTCACTGGAGATCCCTATCCATCTGCGTAATGCGCCGACAAAACTGATGAAGGAGTTGGGCCATGGCAAGGCGTATCGGTATGCACACGATGAGCCGGGTGCTTATGCAGCTGGTGAGAGTTACCTGCCTGAAGAGTTGGAGGGGCTCTCCCTCTATGCGCCAGTTGACCGAGGACTAGAGATAAAAATCACAGAGAAACTAGAGCGCCTGCGTGTGCTGGATCAGGCAGCAAAAAAGAATCCACAAAAATAAGGTGTTGCTAATATATAAAATTTCTTTCTGATCATCTACACTTTGAAAGATAACAGTAAGTTATTGGGAAAGTTTGATGTAATTGCTAAGCAAACCACTCGGTTATTAAGGTTGTTTGATTGGCAGCAGATGCTGACGGGTAACAATGGAATGGTTTCGTTAGTTAAATGATTCAGCGCTATTGTGACCAAAATATGCTGTTACAGATTGATGCAATACAAATACAACCCAGGTTTGCTTTATGTTCTTAAAAGCCAGGCTGAAAACAAAAGGGGTTGTAGGTCTATCTCTATCTTCAGATCAGATCTCATTAGCTCATGTGATATCCAGTAATGGTCAATTACCCAGATTGGAACTGCTGGAGAGTGTCTGTTATGAAGGCAAAATAGAGCAGGAGGCAATGCTTACAGCGCTGGTTAAAAAGAACAGACTAACCAACACCCCTTGTAATTTGGTTCTTGAGCCGAATGGGTACAATCTATTGCAAGTTGAAACCCCTGCCGTTGCGGAGGAAGAACTTAAATCAGCGCTAAAGTGGCAAATTAAAGATCTTGTCGACTTTCCTATTGATGAAGCCATTATTGACTGCTTTAAAATTCCTGAACAAAACAACCCGGGGCCTGGCCGCCCTAAACTTATCTATGCTGTAGCAATGCAGGCATTAAAAAATCAGGAATTGATTGGGCTGGTTAAATCATCAGGTCTTAATCTGTCATCAATTGATATTACTGAGTTGGCGTTACGAAATATTGCTTCATACCTACCAGAAGATGAAGTAGGTGTGGCTCTGCTTCATGTGGCAGAGGAGTGGAGTCTGGTTAATTTAACACAGTCCTTAATGGTTCATTTGACACGTGGGCTTGGTATCAACCTGCGTCAACTACGATCAATTGAAGAGTCGCTGGCTGGGGAATTTGGAGTCAACTTTGAAGATAGTACACGCCTTGATGACCTGATTCTTGAGATTCAACGTTCCATGGGTTACTACGAGAGCTATTATGGACAGACTCCTATTGGCAGCTTAGTTGTCACTCCAACCAATACTGAATTACCCTCTTTTATTCATCATCTTGCGCTTCATCTTGGTATCTCTGTACGTGTGCTTGATTTGAATATGTTGTTAACAGTTAAAACACCCTTGGATTTAACACAGCAGGCTGATGGCTTACTGGCTGTTGGCGCGGCATTGCGTACACAGGAAAAACAAAAGTAATGCAGCAAGTTAACCTTTATCAACCTGCTGTTCGTAAGCAATGGAGGTTGTTTTCTTTTCAAATGACATTGTCAGCTGCCTTGGCAATGTCAGTAATTTTTATTGTTGTTTATTATTTTGGGTATCAAGACCAACAAAAGATGGTGTTTAACCTACAAATAACAAAGCTACAGGAAGAAGATCAGTTGAAAAGAATGGAGGATCTGCAAGCAAAACTCTACCCAAAACGTAAAACTCAGCAGTTGGAACAGAAATTGGAATTATTGAAGTTTGAGCGCAGACAAAAATCCAGAGTAGTAAGTCGCCTTCAAGACCAAACGATTAGTAATGTTATTGGTTTTTCACCTTATTTTGAGGCGCTTGCCAGACAGCGCCTAGCCGAATTATGGCTGACCAAAATCAGAATTCATGATGGTGGAGAGCAGATGTTTTTGGATGGCAGCGTCCTCACGGCTGATTTAGTTCCAAGGTATCTGCAACGATTGGCTACAGAAACGGTTTATGTTGGCAGAGTATTTCAAACATTCACCTTAACTAGACCTGAAAATGAAGCTTGGCATCTTGATTTTTCAATTGGTACAAAGATTGAAGAGGGTGAACCTAAGAGATGAAGAGTCAAATATTAGAATTGCTAGGTAAGGTTAATGCGTTAAGTCTGCGTGAGCGTGCTTTGGTATCTGGTGCCGTGCTGGTTATTCTTTTTACGCTTTGGAATGAACTTCTTATGGTGCCAATGGAGCATAAAAACAAACAAGTGGTAGCTGAGACAGCTGCTGTTCAGCAGCGTATTGTTGCATTAGATGATCAGATTAAAGTGCTATTAGAGAAAACTAAAAAAAATCCTGAAAAAGCAATGAATGATGATCTGGCACGTTATGGCTATGAGCTTAGTGAGCTGGACAAGAAAATATCCGTGTTGGCTGAAAAACTCATTTCCCCCCAAAAAATGGCAAATGTTCTACAACAGATGCTGGTACAAATTTCGGGATTAAATGTAATTGGGGTTAAAAGTCTCGCTGCTCAGCCGCTAGTAGATGGTAACGCAAGAAAAACAGCTGCACAGCGTAACAATTCAGAGTTTGAAACAGCAGCTCCAATGCTTGGAATATACCGACATCAACTTATTATCGAATTTGAGGGTGACTTTAACCAAACAATTAAATATTTAAAGGCATTAGAGACACTGCCATGGCAACTGTTTTGGGATTCTATTGAATATACCGTTGAAGAACATCCTAAAGCACATGTCACCATAGGTGTATCTACGTTAAGTCTGCATGAGGGGTGGATTGGTGTTTAATAACAAAAAATATTGGGCTGTATTGTTGATGATGAGTGGGATTTCTGCCTCTGTTATAGCACTGGATGATCCCACTGAGCCGCCATTTCGCCCAATATTAGATAATATGGTAATTGAAGATAAAGAGGTTATATCTATATTTACGCTGTCATCTATATTGATATCACCTAACCGCCGTGTTGCTGTTATTAATGGGCAAATATTAAAACGCAATGAGTTAATTGAGGGAGCACGTGTTATTGCAATTGAGCCTGATCGCGTTCTGCTTGATAACGCAGGTAAAAAAATGGAGCTTTTTTTGTTGTCTGATGTAAAAAGAAAAGCAGCCGGTATAAGCAAACTATGAATTTAAAAAGCCTCATGTTTTTATTGATTTCTCTGGCAATGATGGGCTGCCAAGAGAGTTCACAGATTAAACAGAAAGAGATTAGTCGTGAAATTGATGCGGCGTTTAAACAGGAGCAGACACAAACTGCACCGCCACCCCCCGCTATTGTTCAATCATTATTGCCACCAGTAAAAATAGATTTGCCACAAAAGAGAAAGACGCCTGAATTTCGTTTTGACATCGCTGTTGCAGGCGTTCCTGCCAGAGAGTTTTTTATGGGGCTGGTTGCCGGCACTCCAAAAAACATGGTCGTGCATCCATCAGTTACGGGTGATATATCCCTTACCCTCAAGAATGTCACTATTAGTGAGGTAATGGAAACCATACGTGAGGTTTATGGTTATGAATATCGACTGACGAAGATGGGTTATCTGGTTGTACCAAAACAACTACAAACAAGGGTATATCAGATTGATTACCTGAATCTAAAAAGGACGGGAATCTCTCACACATGGATCAGCTCTGGACAACTAACGCAGCAGAGTGGCAGTTCATCATCAGGCGGTTCAGATTCAAATAGTAACAAAGAGGGTAGTAGCTCAGCGAATAGCGGAGGGCAGGTCAGTAGCGCTGTGCAAACCACAACAAGCTCTGATTTTTGGGGTGAGTTAGGCGGTTCCCTTGAAGCTATGGTGTCAAAAAGTACAGGTGCCAGTGTTGTGTTGAATAAGCTATCGGGTTTAGCAATTATACAGGCTTTCCCTGAAGATCATCGCTCTGTTGTAGAGTTCTTAAAGAGCATGCATCTTAATTTAAATCGGCAGGTTGTACTTGAAGCCAAGATCATTGAGGTAACGCTTAATGATGGTTTTCAATCAGGTATTAACTGGTCAGCCTTGCATAAAAATAAAGCTATTGTGGGTCAAACAGGTGGTGCTGGTCTTATTGACAGTGGCAGTTCATCGCTTTCATCAGCTACTAGTTTACTCTCCCTTCCCATGGCCGCATTTGGCGGTAGTTTTTTAGCCGCTGCAAAATTTGGAGGCTTTACAGCGTATTTAGAATTGCTGGAAACACAGGGCAGTGTACAGGTGCTTTCAAGCCCACGAATTTCAACACTTAACAATCAAAAAGCAGTGATTAAAGTAGGGTCAGATGAGTATTATGTTACTGAGGTAAAGGCTTCAACTACTACCTCCGCGGGTGCTTCAACTACGACACCAGAAATTGTTTTAACCCCCTTCTTTTCTGGCATTGCATTAGATGTGACGCCACATGTTGATTTGAATGACAACGTCACATTGCATATTCACCCATCTGTTAGTGATGTGAATGATCAGATCAAAGTAATCAAAGTATTTGGTGAAGATCAAAGCTTACCTTTGGCATTAAGTAGTGTACGTGAATCAGATAACCTGGTTAGGGCAAAAAGTGGTCAGATTATTGCCATAGGCGGCCTGATGGAAAATTACGTTAAGACAGATAATGCAGGAACACCAGGCCTTAAAGATCTACCAGGTATAGGAGGAGCCTTCCATCACGATAAGACAGCTGCGAAAAAAACTGAGCTGGTGATTTTATTGCGTCCTATTATTATTGATTCTGATGAAGAGCAAGCGAATCGTCTACTTGATACAGGTATGCGAGTTAATCAAATGCAGAATGATATTGGTAATTGGCGTACAGAGCATAAAGAGACGCATGAAATACCAATAAATTCTGGCACTTCACCATAGAAAATACCTGGGAAATGTAGCGTGTATCTAGAGCACTTTGGCATACGGGAAGCACCATTCTCCTTAACCCCTGATACATCTTATTTTTTTGCATCTCCCAGTCATCAAGCTGCGCTTAATACCCTTTTGGTTGCCCTTCAAATGGGAGAGGGATTTATTAAAGTAGTGGGCGAGGTTGGCACAGGCAAAACGTTGCTTTGCCGTAAGCTACTTAAAATTTTGGGTAAAAAATATATAACAGCCTATATTGCGGACCCTTATCTCACACCTGTGCAGTTGCGCTTGGTGCTTGCTAATGAATTGGGCATTGAAATGCCTCCAGGCGCAGGCCAGTCTCAAATAAATCAAGTGATTCATGATCGTTTGTTAGCATTGAGCGAAGAAGGAAAAAATGTAGTATTAATATTAGATGAAGCCCAAGCCCTGCCGAATGAGAGTTTGGAGGCACTGCGTCTATTAACCAATCTTGAGACTGAAAAGAAAAAGTTGCTGCAGATTGCTATTTTTGGGCAGCCAGAGCTTGATCAGCGCTTGGCTGAATCTGGCATGCGGCAGCTTAGGCAGCGAATTACATTTTCTCATCGACTGGAAACAATAGATTGTGATTGTCTTGGTGATTATATCTATCATCGCCTTTGTCAGGCAGGTTATCAGGGGCGACAACCTTTTACACCGAAGGCACTAAAGCTACTGCATAAGGCGAGTCGAGGCGTACCTCGATTGATTAATGTACTTGCTCATAAATCACTTATGGCCGCCTTTGGTCAGGGAACCTGGGGCATTACTCCTGAACTTATACAGTCCGCTGTTTATGATACTGAAGGCGCAACTAGCTTGCAGGCTTCTTTTCCTTCAGTTGCAAAAAAAGGTTTTATTGGAGCGGTATTGGCATTGCTCGTGGGTGCTGTTTTCTATTGGATGGGAGGTATCTGATGAGCTTAATTAATCAGGTTCTTACGGATTTAAATCATAGAAGATCAGGTTTTTACTTATCTGGCAATGGCGTATTTGTCGGTACAGTTCCTGCTTCCTATACACACAGATCTAAACGCATACAGCCTTTTTTTATAGGTGTTGGTTTGTTCGTTTTAGTTATTGCTATATTGCTTTGGTTTGCTTCTAAATATAATCCAGAAATAATGAATTATATTTATGATAATTTCCCCAATGCCTCTCGTGTAAAAAATGACTCATATAGTGTTACGCTTAAATTGTCACCAAATTTTAGTCCAGAAAATAATCAAATAGCGTTGGCATCGGTAAATGAAATAGCCCCCCCTTTGGTAAAAGAGGTGGTCACTAGCAGTAAGCCTGTGCCTCTGTCAGCAACATCATCTTTCAGTAACCATCTGCGTGGTGTTTTTACTAAGGAGGTTAGTAGTCTCTCTTTGGGCGATAATAAGCAGCTGAGTTTATTGCTGAGTGCCAATGTAGGCGCGACTAAAAACGGCAGTGAATCACAAAAGAAAGAGAAATACGCAATAGATCAAACAGGCTATACGCCTGTGATGGTGTTAGATTCCAGTATGTTTGTAAAATCACAGACAGCCACAGAAACGCCCCCGTTTGCCGATGATGAACAGTACAATAAGTCATTAAAATCTAATTATAAGCATCTTGAGTCTTCTGATAATCTACCGATAAACAAACCAATTAGAGTAGTAACTAATGAGCAGCGTGCCGAGCAAATTTATCAGCAAGCACTGGTTTTAAATGCAGATGGTAATTTATATCAGGCATCCTCTAAGTTGAAAGAAGCGCTGCTACTAAATGCAGCTCATCTAAAAGCACGTTATACACTTGTGGCATTACTAATTAACGCCAATCAATCAGATGAAGCGCTAAAAGAGCTGATGTTTGGTATGGATATGCAACCTGATCATGCTCCTTTTGCCAAACTATATGGCCGATTGATGATGCTTAGAGGTCAGTTTGACGACGCAATAATAACGATGCAGAGCGCGCGCAGTAATGCACAGCAAGATCCAGAATACTATGCGCAATTAGCAGCAATATACCAACAGCAAAAAAAACACACTGAAGCTATAGCTTATTTTCAGCAGGCTTTGCGATGGCAGCCCACGGTAGGTGTGTGGTGGATGGGGTTGGGTATATCACTTGAGCAGCAACAGCAGAAAAGCGATGCAGTAATTGCGTACCGAAAAGCCGATGCAACAGGAACACTTTCAGCAAGTGTATCGACTTATGTGCAAGATCGTATTAAGTCTTTAGATAAATGGTAATAGAATGCTAAAGGTTAAAGCTAAAAAAATCAGGCTTGGAGAGCTGTTAGTCCAGCATAAAAAAATCTCAACAGATCAACTTAATCAGGCGTTGGATGAGCAACATAGTAGTGGGCGAAAGTTGGGGCGGGTGCTTAAGGATTTTGGCTATATTTCAGATACAGAGTTGGCGCATTTTTTGGCAGACCAACTGTCTATTCCCTACATTGATTTAAAAAAAACCAGTTACGATCCTAAAATAGTTAGGCGACTCCCGGAAACGCATGCGCGCCGTATTCGGGCGATAGTGCTTGAAGATACCCCTACTGGTTTTATTGTAGGCATGGTAGATCCAACTGACATTATGGCATTTGATGAGTTGACTCGTATTCTTCAGTCGACTATTCAGCCCGCTGTAGTTAATGAGCCAGAACTACTGCAAACCTTTGATATTGTCTATCGTCGAACCGATGAGATTAGCAATCTGGCAGTAGAGCTAGGGGCATCGCTTACAGAAGATGCAATAGATTTAATGCAATTAATGGCGCAAGCAGAGGTTATTGATGCCCCAGTTGTAAAATTGCTTCAGAAGCTATTTGAGGATGCAGTGCAGGTAGGTGCATCAGATATTCATATTGAACCTGATGAAACAGTGCTGCGGATTCGTCAGCGGGTAGATGGCGTGCTTCAAGAGCACGTCATGAATGAGAAAAATATTGCAGCGGCGCTTATATTGCGCCTTAAGCTCATGAGTAACCTAAATATCTCTGAAAAACGCCGTCCTCAGGATGGGCGTTTTCAGATTCGGGTTAAACAGTGCAAAATTGATGTTCGATTATCCACCATGCCGATTCAGTATGGTGAGTCTGCGGTTATGCGTTTATTAAACCAATCGGCAGGTATGCTGAAGTTAGATCACCTTGGTATGGATCCAATGATGCTGGCGCGGTTTCAAAGAATGTTTCACCATCCGCATGGCATGGTTCTGGTTACTGGACCCACGGGTAGCGGCAAAACATCCACGCTCTATAGCGTGCTGAATGAGCTGAATCAGCCAGATAAAAAAATTATTACCGTTGAAGATCCAGTTGAATACCGGATGCCACGCATCAACCAGGTTCAGGTAAATACAGCAATAGGTTTAAGTTTTGCATCTGTATTACGTTCAACTCTGCGCCAAGATCCCGATATTATCCTAGTGGGTGAGATGCGTGATCAGGAGACCGCAGAGATAGGCTTAAGAGCGGCCATGACAGGGCATATGGTGCTTTCTACGCTGCACACCAATGATGCCATAACCACAGCAAATCGATTGCTGGATATGGGGGCAGAAGGGTTCCTGGTTGCCGCGTCACTTTTAGGAGTGTTGGCACAGCGACTGCTTCGTCGAGTCTGCGCAACATGTACAGAGCCTTACCAGGCCAATGCGCATGAAAAAGCATGGTTGGCCACCATATTAAATAAAGATGAGATAAAGAATATCCAGCTAAAAAAAGCGGTAGGTTGCCAACATTGTCACAACACAGGTTATCAGGGGCGCTTTGGTGTCTTTGAATTGCTTGAAATAGATAGCACAATGGTTGATGCCTTACGTAAAAATGATACGGCACTATTTTCAGAAATGGCGCTTGCCCAACCTGGTTTTAAACCGCTTGTTCATTCGGCTTTAAGCTATGCCTTGAAAGGTGATACAACCTTGGATGAAGTCTTTCGCATTGCAGGTGAAGTTGATGTGTTGAAGTCTGTTGATGAACAGCAGTTGTTGACAACACCAGAGCAAGTATAGAATGCCTCAGTTTTATTACAAAGGTCGATCTGTTGATTCGGGGCTGAGTGTTGATGGCTATATAGATGCAACAGATGAGAATAGTGCAGCGGGTCAGTTAATGAATAGGGGCGTTGCCCCTATAACCATAAATGAGAGCGTTAAAGGGGGCGATGATACAAAGTTGGCTTTTGGTGAGCGGCGACCCAATCTCTCTGATTTAGCACTATTTGCACGTCAAATGCATACCTTAACCAAAGCTGGCGTGCCGATTACAAGGGCGATAAATGGCCTGATTCAAACAGCTAGAAATGCATATCTCATCCGCGCAATGAAAGATATGGTTACAAATTTAGAGTCTGGTAGAGATCTTTCAAACTCATTGGCTCGTCATCCAGACATCTTCTCAGGCCTGTTTGTTAACATTATCAATGTTGGTGAGCAGAGTGGCCACCTTGAACAGTCATTTTTGCAGATCGCCAAGCACCTTGAGAAAGAAAAGGTCAATCGCAATCGCATCAAAGCCGCTACACGCTATCCAAAAATTGTGCTTGCCGCCATCACCATAGCAGCAGCTGTTATCAATATTCTTGTTATCCCAGCCTTTAGCAGCACCTTTACCCGTTTAGGGTCAGACTTGCCTCTGCCAACCCAGATCTTAGTTGCTAGTTCGCATTTTTTTATGACCTATTGGGCTTATATGATAGCGGTTATAGTGCTGTTAATGTTTGGCGGCGATAGTTATCTTAAAACCAAGCAGGGACGTTGTACTTGGGATCGCCTAAAACTTAAAACCCCTATTCTTGGGGACATCATTCTGCGTACTACCCTGGGGCGATTTACGCACTCTTTTGCAATGTCCCTGCGCGCAGGAATACCTTTAGTACAAGCACTAAGCATGGTCTCAAAAACACTGGATAACAGCTATATTGAAAAACATATCAATGCGATGAAAAGCAGCATTGAACGTGGTGAAACCCTCACAAAAACAGCGACAGCGACCGGTATTTTTACTCCACTAGTGCTACAAATGTTGGCAGTAGGAGAGGAGACAGGTAATGTTGATGAGATGATGGATGAAGTAGCAGAGTACTACGAGCAAGAGGTTGATTATGATCTGAATTTTGTTGGTGATGCCATAGAACCCATATTGCTCATAATTATTGGAGGCATGGTATTGATACTAGCACTGGGTGTATTTCTGCCTATGTGGGAGATGAGTTCCGTGGCATTAGGTAATACTTAAGTTACATTAGCAAGTGCCGTTATAGATTACAGCATCAGATTGGAATTGATGGGTGGCAGATTTAATAACTGGATTCAGTGCGAGTACGACATACTAAATATAAAGATTAGTCTGAGGATAAACTAATGAAGCATAGACAAAAAGGTTTCACACTTATTGAGTTGGTTGTTGTGATTATTATTCTGGGCATTTTAGCCGCAACAGCAATGCCAAGATTTTTGAATCTTCAAAATCAGGCCAGAACATCATCACTACAGGCGGCCTTCGGCGCTGTGCGTGCGGCATCAGCAATCTCCCATTCAGGATATCTGGCCCAACAGATAGCTGCTAATGGCGCAGTGGATCTGGATGGTCAGGATGTAAACTTATGCAATGGCTATCCCACTGCAGCTGATATTGATCTTGCTGCCAGCATTAACCAGGGCGGTGCAACGGATTATGTCTTGGTTCAAGGTGATGCTACTGCTGCAGCAGTAACTACAATTACTGCAGTGAATGCAGCTACACCTGCTTCATGTGTCATTACTTATACAGCTCCAGCAGGAGTCGATACTGCTGCAAGCTGTGCTGATCCCGGTAATGGCCCCGGTATTACAATTGTTGTGACTGGTTGCTAATAGTGTAAGTGCCATTAGATTAACGGTGTTGCTTAAGAAGAGCAGAAATTACTATTGCTATTTTTTCAGTGCTATCGTAGGTATAGGAAGGGTGTGATAGGTGATGTCACACCCTTTTTTTATTGGTGCCATGTTTATTTAAAATGCATTGAACCTCCATTGAAATGATCTGTGATATTCAGTTGAGACAGATGTCATGCCTGTAAAATATAGAGTTAAACAGCAGGGCTTTACGCTGACAGAATTGATCATCATTATGATTATCATGGGGGTATTGATGGCGACTGCTGCCCCGCGTTTTATGGGCACTCAAACCTTTGAGTCACGTGGTTTTTATGATGAGGTGCTTTCCTCGCTTCGTTATGCACAAAAGATAGCAGTGGGGACAGGTTGCCCAATACAGTTCACTATCACGACAGGTCCAGATAGTTACGGCATGACTCGAGGAACGGCTTGTGAGAATGGTAATTTTATCGGTGGTGTCCCTATCATCAATCCACGCACGGGAGCTGACTACCCCACAGCTGCGCCTGCTGATGTTGTCTTTTCAAATGTGGTCGGTTTTCCTATTGAGTTTACTTCTTTTGGTCGGGCGATAAATACTGGGGGGACACCGCTGGTATCTCCAACTGCTACAGTAAATGTTGGCACACGCACTATTACAATCTGGGCTGAAACAGGTTTAGTGCAGTGATTCATATCAATACGAAACACCAGCAAGGTGCCACCCTCATAGAGCTTGTTCTCTCGATGGTGATAATAAGTATTGCTGTGACTGGGGTGTTGGTGGTGATGCTGTTGACCAGTCGCCACAGTGCTGATCCGATGGTGGAGCATCAGGCAGTAGCTATTGCTGAATCCTATCTTGAAGAGATTATGTTGTTACCTTTTAACGAAGATGCTGCAAATGGGCAAACGGGTGATGTTTTAGAAGGTGTTCTGGGTCCGGATGCTGGTGAAGTGCGCGGCAGTTTTGATGATGTAAATGATTACGATACGCTGGCTGATAATGTAGCCACAGATGTAAATGATGCTCCTATTCCAGGGCTGGGTAATTATTCAGTAGCGGTTACTGTTGTTAATGATGGTGCTTTAGGGCCAGCCGGTCAACTAGTTGCAGCAGCTGATGCACAGCTGGTTACAGTTACAGTAAGCCATACTTCAGGTATGAGTCCAATAATTATAAGTGCTTACCGTACGAGATATTGATGGTGTTTCGGTCCCGCTCTGTGATGTTCTATCGCCCACGCAGCCACCAAGGCTTCACCTTGATGGAGTTGCTTTTGGTGATACTCATTACAGGCATTATGGCTACAATTGTCGGTGCGGTGATTACCCGGCCAATGCAGGGTTATGTTGCACTGACTCAACGGGCAGCGTTGGTTGATCATGCGGAGATGGCGCTGCGACGTATGCAGCGGGATATCCGCAGGGCATTGCCCAATAGCATTCGGGTAAATGGTAATGCGATCGAGATGGTCAATGTGGTGGAGGGGGTTGCTTATCGGGATGGCCTTACTGGTATTTTAGATGAGCTGGATGTTACAGCTCCGGATGATTCTTTCAACACAATTGGCACCTTTAGTACACAGCTCCCTGTTGTGGCTTCAACAGGAATTCGGCTTGTGATTTATAACCTGCCAGCAGGAGGAGAGGCAGGAAACAACATCTACGATGCAGTAGCAGGGAGCCATGTCATTACGCCAATTGATACGGCTATAACAATAGGGTCTGCTGCAGATAATGGAGGCATTGAACATACCATCACTATGGCTCCTTTCCATCAATTTAAACGGCAATCATCTCAGAATAGGCTTTATGTAATTGACACCCCAGTTACCTATATCTGTGACCCAGTAACTGGCACCTTGACCCGCTACGCTGGTTACCCGATTCAGGCAGCACAGCCTGTTACAGCGGCTTCCCCTTTAACTGATGCTGGGGTTAGCGCTGATCCGGTCAGTGTGAATTTGACTGACTGTGATATTGAATATGTCCCAAGTGCTTCGCAACGACCAGAAATAGTACGGATGTCGCTGACTGTTACAAACCCAGATAGTGGTGAATCAGTGACGCTTATGCACCAGGTTCATGTGGTGAATGCATCATGACACTGGGTAATGGCATGGCCAGGCAGAGCGGGTTTTCTCTGGTTGCTGCAATCTTTATCCTGGTAATTCTTGGCATGATGGGTAGCTATATGGTTTCCACCAGTGTAATGCAGTATCAGACCACTGATTATGCCGTGCAAGGTGCCAGAGCCTATAAAGCGGCACAGAGTGGTCTTCAATGGGCCATTTATCAGGTCATAAATGGTACTGGAAATTTTACCTGTGGAAATGAAGGAGCAGAGAGAACAAGAAACCTGGTATTTGCCGCAAATGGCCTTAATGGCTTTGGTGTGGATGTAACATGTAATTGGGTCTCTTATACTGCTGATAATATTTGTATGTATCGGTTTACCACAGAAGCCAGATTTGGTGGGTTTGGGCAACCTGATTTTGTCTCCCGTAGGCTTGAAGCAGTTGTATCTGATGCGTGCTGATGTGGGGAATTAAATGACTCTATCAACCTGGAAAATGGTAGTAATGGTATGCGGTGACTATGCTTAAAAAGAGCGCCATGATGGCTGTTAATTGTGAGTTAGAGTTCAATGCTATGCAGAAGTTGCCTGTTGCTGATAGAAGAAGCAAATGAAGCAAATTAAAGTAATTATAGATATAACTGCAATCCTGCTGCTGTTTTTTTTATTGGGTTTTTCCAGTAGTAGTTCTGCTGCAATCTGTATTAATTCAAATTGTAGTTATTTAAGCATACAAAATGCTATTGACGCTGCAGTGAATGGTGACACGATCCTTGTTTCAGATGGCGTCTATAGTGAGACGCTAAACTACGCCAGTAAAATCATTACCATCCAATCACAGAATGGTGCAGCAAGTGCAACCATTCAGGGCGATGGATCAAATGCACCTGTTATCACCTTTGCCAGTAGTGCTTTAAATGTAAGCACTGCCCTTGATGGTTTTACCATTGATAACCAGTCTAACGGACAATTCTTTACTCAGGGTATCTTGATTTCAAATGGAGCTGCACCGACGCTGAGAAACCTTCTTATTAAGGGGAATAGTGTTTCTGAAGGTTATTCCGGTGGTGGTATAAAAATTGATGGGGGTGGGGTTAGTATTCACGACAGCACTATTGGTGGATCCTTGGCCAATAAAAACAGTGCTGCCAAGGGAGGAGGCATCTATGCTGTAAATAGCTCTCTTCCTATTACCATTACTAACTCGAATTTCTCTTATAACAACGCTAATGATTTAGGTGGTGCGATCTATCTAACCAATGTTTCGTCGACGCTTACCATTACCGGTTCCGTTTTGAGTGATAATACGGGTAGAAATAGAGGCGGCGCAATCTATAGTGATATGGCTGCAATATCCATAACCAATACGAGCATGGTGCGAAATGTTACTGTTATGGTTGAAGGAGCTGCAATCTATTATGTTGGCTCTGCTTCTAGCATAACTGTTAGTGATTCAATCCTAACTGACAACACTGCCGCTACCAGTTCGGGTGGGGGAAGAGGGGGGGCGATATACAGTGTTGGTGCAGTTCTAAATATATCAAATACTAATCTTGATAGAAATTCAGGGTCGGATGCAGGAGCTGCAATCTATATAAGCGGTGTTTCAGCCATGAATACCATCACGAATTCTACCCTCAACAATAACTCGGCACGCAACAGAGGTTCCGCTATCTATAGTAATGGTACGCCATTATCCATAACGGATACGGCTATAGATGGTAATACAACCAGTAATGAAGGTGGGGCTTTATACCTGGTAAACAGTGGTGCAGCGGTAGCAATTACTGGCGGCACCCTTAGTAACAATTCGGGGGCACATGGTGGTGCCATATATATGACTGGGGGGGCTGAATCGCTCTCTATAACCGGCACCACGTTGAGCGGAAACACATGTCTCTACCATGGTGGGGCGATTTATCTGGACTCTCTTTTGGCTACATCAACTATCACTGATTCCACAATCAACAATAGCACTGGCAGCCATAGGGGAGGGGCAATTTACAATGCTAATTCGCTGCTGACAATAGTTGATACAGACATGGATAACCATAGTAGCGCCTATGAGGGGGGGGCGGTTTACATCAAAGGATTAGCTGCGACAACAACAATCACCGGTGGTTCTATTAGTAATAATATAGTGAATAGTAGTGGTGGAGCCTTGTATGTTGGCGACGGCGCTAATGTCGCTATTACCGGTGCAACTATAAATAGCAATACAGCCAATCTCTATAATGGCGGCGCCATGTTTGTGCAAGGGACTGGCACTACAGTAAATCTCTCTAAAACAATTATCTCAGGAAATGAAACACACCAGCGGGGGGGGGCTATCGTTGTTGGCTCCTCCACAGTAGTAACCCTCACTAACTGCATAGTTACAGGTAACGTAGCAGATGGTGAACGCTGGAGTGAAGGTGGTGGGATCATGAATTATGGTACTGTTAACATCTACAACAGTACATTTGCCGGCAACTACGTCTGGGGACCGTGGGGAGGAGGAGGAGGCTTAAGAAACTCTGGAACTGCAACTATTAAGAACAGCATATTCTGGGGTAATAGAGCAGTCAGGGGGTCGCAAATACGTGGTACGACTACGGTCACATATTCAGATATTGAAGATGGTTACAGTGGAACAGGAAACATTGATCAGGATCCGCTTTTTGTAAATTCACAGCGGGCATCGCGCAACAAGCCGACAGCAGCCGGAGATTTTCACATACAGGCTGGATCACCGATCCTTGATCAGGGTACATCAATTGGCGCGCCTGCAGATGATATTGATGATGATCGTAGGCCAATGGGGGGCGGTATTGATATGGGGGCAGATGAGTGCTGTGGTTCACTGCTTCCTAGCCCGAGTTATTTCCTAATCAACCATGATGGCTTTGGCATTCACTGTGTCGGTGAGGTTATTTCGGTCAGGCCAAAGCAGAGCGATGGATCAGATCTTACGGGTTATACCGGAACTGTTGTACTGGATACGCAATCAGGTAAAGGGAGTTGGATTGCTACTAATGGCAATGGTACTTTGACTGATGTAACGGCAAATGATGGTAAGGCAACCTATACATTTTCTGGTACTGAGACGTTGCCAGTTACCTTTACCCTTGAGTATAGAGAGGGTGCTTCAACTATCAATGTTGATGTATATGATAATACATTACGTGATAATGATGCCGAAGGTGATATCGTATTCTCACCTAATGGCTTTACTGTCAGTGCCGCACCGCTCAATCTATCAGAATTTAATTCAACCATTCCGGTTCAGATAGCAGGCAACAGTTTTCCTCTGTACATTACGGCCTATGGTGAGACACCTACTGATACGGTTTGTGGGATTATTGAGTCATATACTGGTGCTGAGCCTAAACCATTAAAATTTTGGTCAGACTACAATGATCCAATAGCTGGAACACGGCAGGTTACTGTTGATAGAGTGGCCGTAGCATCATTTGAAAATGATGCTATTGGGCAAGATGTTTTATTTACAAATGGTCAGGCTCAAGTTACTACGAAATACAAGGATGTTGGACGGATCACACTAAGCATGAAGGATGATAATGTTGATGATCCTGAGTTGCCAACAGGCATTCAAGGCGCAACAAATCCATTTGTATTAATACCGGCTGATTTTGTGTTATCGATTACTGCAAATCTAACGACAGAGGGTGATTGTAGTACGAGTAGTTCATTTGAATTACTCCCTCCACTTGATCATACAAATAATAAAACGCTTATTGCCGGAGACGATTTCTGCGTTAAGGTTACCGCTGTAGAAACCAATGGCGAAGCTACGCCTAATTTTGGCAGGGAAACGACGGGGGAAAGTGTAGAGCTGATCTCCACAATACTTGCTCCTGCAGAAGTAGACGGAGGTTTAGATCCAGGCGTTACAATTTCAACAGATTTTGATTTTACCACTGGTATTGCGAATGGTTCTGCAGAAGGTGTATTTACCTGGGCAGAGGTTGGTATTACCAATCTAACTGCACATGTTAAGGAAGATCAAAATGAAGTTAGTGATTATCTGGGAGCGGGAGATGTTACTAGCTCTGTTAGTGTGCCAGTTGGGCGGTTTATCCCAGCAAGTTTTTCAGTGTTTCCCGTTGATCCAGAATTTAGGCCGGGTTGTCAGGCAGGTCAGTTTACCTATATAGGTGAAAGTTTTAATTATTCTTCGATACCAAGACTCACTCTAACTGCCCTTAATGCCATAGGAGGCACAACAACGAATTACACATTACCAGACTGGGATAAGCTTGCGGCTAATAATGCCACTTATTCGCCAGTGGCTGAACTTAGTAAGACTAGTCCAGATTTAAGCCAGACACGTGAAGATGGTGTTATAACAATTGTCTTTGATGAAGCTAATGCTGCTGACTTGCAGTCGTTTAACCGTGCTATAGCTCCCCAGAATGATTTTACCGCTCAGATAGCACTCTCAATTGATTTGCAGGATGGTGACAATGTTTCCATTGATGGCGGTCCTGTAGATGGCAGTAAATATACATATACCTTTGGTAGAACAGCTGCGCCGAATGGTATTTCATTTGGTGGCATAGAAGATCCAAATACAGCAGAGCTGGAAGCGGAGATACCAAAGAGGGTGTTCTATGGACGGTTAAAAATTGGCATTAACTCTGGCTCAGAACTATTTGATTTAAATATACCCGTTACAACAGAGAGATATGAGTATGATGAAATAAATGATGTGGTCATTGGTTTTGTTCCAAATGTGGATGATGTTTGCACAGGTGGTGTTGGCAATGCTTCAGATATAACCTTTTTATTAACTGATCCGAATGGTTCAGATGCTTTGGAGGCAGTAAATACCTGTATATGGGAAAGTCCATCTATAGATAATGAGTCTGGTATTGCGTGTGTAGGTGTGGAAGCAATTATAGATAGAACCTATGCTGAACCGCCTCTGGCAGCAGGTGATCTTAATGTCTGGTTGAGAGCGCCTGATAATGGTGCTTCAGGTTCCCTGAATCTTGGAGCTAATGCCCCACCCTGGTTAAAGTATGATTGGTATGGTATCGGTGATGAAAATCCACAAGGTCTTGCCACCTTTGGTATATTCACAGGTAACAGGCAGCACATTTTTTTACGTGAAGTCTATTGATCATACCTTGCTGATAGTGGTTGAATAACGGGGCAATAACGCTTCTTTATTTATTAATAATCTAAAACATATGACTTTACAAATAAAACTCAAAGACATCGTATACAGCAAGAAATCTCAAATTCACGGCACGGGTCTATTTGCTAAGCGCAAATTTAAAAAAGGTGAATACATCGGTACCTACGAGGGTCCGCAGGCAAAGCGTAATGGCATGTATGTGCTATGGGTTTATGAAGAGGAAGATGCAGACCCAATTGGCCGTAGCGGAAAGAACCTGCTTCGTTATCTAAATCACTCGGTGACAGGTAATGCGGAGTTTGATGGCTTTGATCTCTATGCACTTAAAAAGATAGGTGAGCATGATGAGATCACTTTCGATTATAAAGAGTTCGATTAAGTTTTAGTGTTTCATATGCTTCTCGTATAGCGATGAACTGTTCATTATTCCCACCTCGATCTGGATGAGATTCAGCGGCCAGCCTGCGGTAGGTTTGCTGTATCGCTGGCCATGTTTCATCGCTATCCAACCCTAAAGTATTAAATGCATCTGCGTGCTTGTCGTATGCGCAGTATTGTTTCCAGAAAATTGTTAATAACGTATTCACATCTGATTCGGTTGTTTCAGAAAGTTGTGACCAATCCAGATAATAGTCGCGCAGTTTAGCGTCAGGACAGTTTGCAGGTGTTTTGTTCTCGCCAGCCTTGATGGGTTCAATCTTGATGGACAGTGCTGAAATAGCCAGATATAACCCATCTTTTACAAGACTATCCTGAAGCTGATACAGCGCATTCATCACCATAAAATGTTTGCGGAAAAGCGCTATATCAATTCTTTTATCGTCACCCTGAAAAGCGGCACAATTAGATTCCAGATGCTTGAATAGTGCATATTCACTAAGATCATCTGTGCTCTCTTTTAGAATTCTAAGAATGGGGGCTTTTAGTGGGTTATCTTGCATCTGTTGGATCGGGTTAATCATTCGCGTTTATATATCTATACTATAGTATTGAATGATCAGAGAGGGGTTTACCGTGAGTTCATTTCCTACACATTATTGGCATAGGCTTGATGATGGTCGTGTGCAATGTGATGTCTGCCCACGAGCATGCAAGCTAAAGAATGGTCAGCAGGGGTTATGTTTTGTCAGAGCTTGTGAAAATGATCAGGTTGTTCTTACCACTTACGGCCGCTCCAGTGGTTTTTGTATTGACCCTATAGAGAAAAAACCACTTAATCATTTCTTACCGGGCACCCCTGTGCTCTCCTTTGGTACGGCGGGCTGTAATCTGGCGTGTAAATTTTGCCAGAATTGGGATATGAGCAAATCGCGAGAAATCGACATTCTGGCGGATGCCGCTTCACCTGAGATGATTGCCAGAAAAGCCCGTGAACTAAAATGCCGCAGTGTGGCTTTCACCTATAATGATCCCGTTATTTTTCTTGAATATGCGGATGATACTGCGATTGCTTGCCATGAACAGGGCATTAAAACAGTAGCTGTTACAGCGGGGTATATCTCAGCTGATAAACCACGTGAACAATTCTTTAGTCATATTGATGCAGCCAATGTTGACCTAAAAGCCTTCAGCGAAGATTTTTACCATAAACTCACAGGTGGGCATCTACAGGTGGTTTTGGATACTTTGCTCTATTTAAAGCAGGAGACTGATGTTTGGTTTGAGCTTACTACGTTGATGATTCCAGGAAAAAATGATTCTGAAAAAGAGATTAATGAAATGACTCAATGGGTGGTTGAGCATCTTGGTCCTGATGTGCCCATGCACTTTAGTGCTTTTCACCCTGACTGGAAGATGCTTGATGTGCCTCCGACACCACTCAGTACATTGATGCGGGCGCGTGAGACGGCTATGAACAATGGAGTGCATTATGCCTATATTGGCAATGCCCATGATTGGAGAGGTGATAGTACCTGGTGCCACAATTGTGGCAAGTTACTTATCCAGCGTGATTGGTACGAACTGGAAGACTGGAATTTAACACCCAATAGTGGATGTTCCGCTTGTGGTGTTCTTTGTGCGGGCCTATTTGAAGCTGAGCCTGGCCATTGGGGTTCTCATCGACAGCCTGTAAGAATAAATTACTATGATTCTGATGTTATTTCGTAATGGATTTTTTTGTGCCCATTGTTTTGATTTAGTTAATAATTCTGCGTAGTTTGACATCGTTTTCTTTGCTAAAAGATTGCTCTATAGGGATCTTGTTTTAGCGCAATATACACTATAAAAATGTTGATTTTATCTTTATGCACATGATATAAATCAGCAATACAAGCGACGTTAATCAATTTTTAGTCGTTTTATTGCTTTGATTAGTGATGTAAAACTGAAGACCCATTGTATTTACAAAAACCTTATGGGTGCTCTTAAGTATTGTAAAGTTATGCCGAATATGTAGGTTAGAGGCCTATATATTGATACGGTTATTTTGAAAGTTTGGAGTTATTTTTTATGAAAGATTTTCTAGGATTAGTACGTTGTTTATTATGTTTAAGCTTATTGATTAATGTGGGGCAAGCAGTTGCGGATGAAGGTGCAGTGCATGATGTTGTGATTCCTGATGGGGTAGATCAATTTACGCCAGCAATTATATCTATATCGGCTGGTGAAACGGTTCGTTGGATTAATAATGATACCAAGCAACCATCACATGATTTTGCAAGTTTGCCTGGAACAAAACCAGAAAATAAAGAACTTAAGGTAATTGAATTAAAGTCTGGAGAGATGTTTGAACATACCTTTAGTCGTCCGGGTGAGTATATTTATTTTTGTTATATCCACAAAGGGATGATTGGGAAAGTTGTAGTTAAATAGAGTTGATTGACATTAGGTTTAAAAATAGTTTTTAAACTTATTTGTTTAGTGTCTCTGTAACATTGTTAAGCACATATTAATAATGTTGAAACTGCGTTATCCTTCTATAAGAAAAACAAGCAAATGAGTTGCTGAAATCATGTAGTGTGGTTAATGTGATTTTTGCTGGGTTTTTGTGTAGTTCGGCATAGAGTTGTGTACCTGTATCGTAAACGGATGCGGGTACAATTATTTTAGCATCGGGGTGATTAAGTCCTTTTGGTGAGAGTAGCAAACTTTGCATTAAATCACCGCCTCTACCCACACCAATTAGCGCCTTGATTGCTATTGGTGAAGGTGCGTATGAAAACAGCTTGATTCCCAATGTGCCTTTTTCTTGTGAAAATTCCATCCAGCGAATAGCACCTAATTGCCATTCATCCTGTTCGCTATCTCCTGATCTGAAACTGATGAGATCTCCTACGCAGGGTTTTAGTCCGCTTGAAAAATCAAAGTGCACTGATAGCCCCATAGCACTGTAATCTGTTTGGGTTGCTGCGTAGCGTTTAAATGTAGGCGTTTTTGGTAAATCTTTCGTAGATGGACGTAATGTCTGCTTATCCCATACATCATGCATTGGATCATCAACATTGAATTTTGATTCATCTCCTGCATCAAGCTGATGGTCGTTTATTATTGGAGCCCAAGGGTCATCATATTCACCATCTATGGGGATGAGCCGCATCTTCATATGAGTGGGTTGATCTGCTTTTGGGCATTTCCCACCAAATGCTAAGTAGCAGGCATTAAGCCCCAAGATGATTTCAATTTTATTTTTACAATGAGTTCGTGTGCTCTTGCGTACATTGCTTGCATGCCATCCCTCAAGAAGGCGGGTAAACATATTTCTCATGAGTCGTTCAGAGAGTGTTGAAGAAGCACCTTTTCCATTTTCACAATGGGTTTTCATAAAGGCTTTTAACCTGTCAATATTAATAATTCTAATATCTTTTAGGTCGCTTAATTGTGCACCTTTTTTTGCGCAAGATACCAGGCCATAAGCCGTTGCCTTAACGATCAGTTCATTGGTTGGCTTCCAGTTTACTGGGGGTTTTAATAACTTGCAGTGGCGACTCCAGTCTTTCATTAAGTGATAAACCAGTGTTGCTTCACCATGGGTTAAGCGATAGGGGTGAATGGCAACCAATAAAAGAATCTGTAGATAAGCTTGCTCAATAGTTGTTTGCTTTTTCTCTCCAACATCAAGTGGTGCTGTTTCAACGCAGAGCGATGTGGCAAATTTAAAAAGGTTAGTCAGTTCCATCCATATGCTGGGTGCTTGACTTTCATAGCAGAGGTATTTATCCAGTAATAGTCGCCCAATGTAATGAATGGCTGAGTAGATGGTTTGTGTAATCTCTTGAATGGAGATGCGTTGATTTGAGTCAGTTGTATGGCTATTAATTATTATTTTATATCCACCGGCCATTTCATTAAGTAGCTGTTTAATGTGAGTGGAGGCTTCTTTATGTTTGCCGGTTAATGGGGGGTGAATAGCCAGATATTTTTTACGGGTGATTGCAATGGGGTGCTGCAGTGCCTGCGAAAAAAGCTGCATGGTGTTAAAACGCAGTGTGTTGTCCATCTCAGTGCGATTTAATTCAATAAGCACAGGTAAGGCTTCTTGAATAGTGGTAATGGCATCAAATAGTGGCAGTGCTTCTATCCAGGATTTAATCTCATCAGGCTGAGAGCCAATAGATAGCTCATGCCCCGGAGTGAGTTTTGGTATGGATATTTTTAGCGCTGACATAACTGCATTCTGTAAAAGTCCCCTTAACTATAAGCTATAGCGACAATATGAAGAATTTATTTACTTTCTTTAGGGGGGGGGGCTAATAGACAACATTCATCATGATGAGTAATACGGCTAGAAATAGTATGGTCATGATGCCGCCGGCCTTGATGTAGTCAGACACGCGGTAGTTACCAGGCCCCATAATGAGGGCATTTACCTGATGAGTGGGGATGAGAAAGGAGTTGGATGTGGCAATGGCTACGGTAAGTGCAAATAGAGCAGGGTTTGCGCCTACACCAATGGCTATATTTACAGCCAAAGGAACCAGTAATACGGTGGCACCAACATTGGACATAACCAAGGTGAAGAAGGTAGCGAGGAGGGCAATGGCAAGTTGTACAGTCCAGATGGCAGGATGATCACCAAATAGTGCCAATGTTTGTTGTGCAATCCAGGCGGCGGTGCCTGAACTTTCTACCGTTATTCCAAGTGGAATAAGGCTGGCGAGTATGAAAACTGATTTCCAGCTGATCGCCTCATAAGCTTCATCCATAGAGATGACACCAGAGAGAACCATGCCGATGGCTCCAGTGAATAGGCAGATGGAGAGTCTGATGTCGGTGCAGAGAATAAGCCCCAGCGCGAGTAGAAAAAAGAGTACGGCAAAACCGACCTTTTGTGGCCGCAACTCTTCATGTGGGTATTCGGTAGTGACGATAACAAAGTTTCGATTGGATTCCAGTCGGGCGAGATCCATCCAACGAGTGTGGCAGACCAGGCAGTCACCTGATTGCAGAGGGGTATCCCGGACACCTTCGCCTTCACGGGTAATGACTTTGCCATTACGGTGAATGGCCAGTAGTGAAAGACCGTAGGTTTTGCGTAACCAGATATCACGGGCTGATTTTCCAACCAGTGTTGATCCAGGAGGGATGACCACCTCAGCAATACCGGCCTTTGTAGGAACCAGTGCTTCAGCAAACATCTCCAGGTCAGGTTTGATTTTGAGGTTGTGGCTGCTAACAAATGCCTGAACGGCAGTTTCAGTTCCCAATACACCTAGAATTGCCCCAGGTTCTATACCCAGCTCACGGTCAACGCCTGATGACCCAAAGCGCAAGCCATCGCCTTTATCGACGGCAATAACACGGATGCGATGAGTCGTCTCTATTGTATCTAGATTCGCCCCGACCATTGGGCTGCCTGGGGTGACTAAAACCTCGTAAACCTCATAGTTCACACCATAGGTCTCAGCGATATAATCCATGGCCTGCGTGGCCTCTGCGCCTGTGGCCTGATTGTTGGGCAGGATATGATGGCCAACCAGAAAAAAATAGCCAATGCCGGTAATGAGCAGTGCAATGCCAATGGGGGCCACATCAAAAAGACCAAAGGTCTCCATTTTAGAACCAGCGGGCAATAGCTGATTGGAGGTAATGATGAGATCATTAAGTAAAATGAGGGGGCTTGAACCAACCATGGTCATGGTGCCGCCTAGAATAGCAGCGAACCCCATTGGCATCAGTAAGCGGGAAAGGGGAAGGCCTGTGCGAGCAGAGATACGGCTGACAACAGGCAGAAAGAGCGCTGCTGCCCCCACATTCTGCATAAAGCCAGAGGCAATACCTACCGCACTGGAAATGAGTGGTACAACTCGTTTTTCTGTCTTTCCGGCAATTCTAAGAATATGAGTGGCAACCTTGCTCATTACGCCTGTTCGGTCGAGACCTGCACCGATGATCATCACGGCAATAATAGAGGTGACGGCGTTACTGGAGAAACCATCAAACAGATGTTTAACAGGGATTAAGCCAGATTCCAGCCCAAGCCAGGGGGCAAAAAAATCACTGAGTCCTAACAGCACCATAATGCAGATGGCAGCGACATCGACAGGGACAATCTCAAAGCCAAAAAGGTAGATTGTAAGCAGTAATATGCCGCAGACCCAGGCAATCTCTCTGCTGGGCACCGCTTCTGTTAGAAAGAAGCCAATGACCAAAAAGATTGTAAGTGTGATGAAATTTTTCATTATTAATAATAATAGCGTCTTTAATAGTAGAAAACTTCATGCCATACAGTTTATTGAGTATATGCTTATGATTTTCCACACCCTTCTTTGTGGTGTAAGATGCGCGGTTTTCGTTTAGGTTATCAGTTATGCAGGATCTAAATCCGATCACTAACAAAATCAGCGATTTACAGGGGCGATCTGAGTCTCTGAGGGGGTACCTTTGACTTCGCTGAAAAGGAAGAGCAGCTGACGGAGGTTTTGCGGGAGCTTGAAGATCCCAAGATCTGGAATGACCCTGAACGTGCCCAGGCTATGGGCAAGAAGCGCGCTACCTTAGAAGCGGTAGTGCTAACGCTGGAGCAGCTACATACCGGACTTATCGATACCCGTGATCTATTAGAGATGGCGGTTGAAGAGGGCGATGAAGAGACGGTTGATGCTGTTGTTGACGATCTAGAAGCCTATGAAAAACAGGTGGCAGAGCTGGAGTTCCGCCGCATGTTCTCTGGAGAGACAGATGCTTGTAGTGCTTTCCTTGATATTCAAGCAGGTTCTGGAGGTACAGAGGCTCAGGATTGGGCTGAAATGCTGCTGCGAATGTACCTGCGCTGGGGCGAAGCACGTGGGTTTAAAACTGAGCTGATTGAGTGTTCCGCGGGTGATGTTGCCGGCATCAAAGGTGCAACTATCCATTTTGAAGGTGAGTATGCCTTTGGTTGGTTGCGTACTGAAATTGGCGTACATCGCCTGGTTAGAAAATCCCCGTTTGATTCTGGCAATCGCCGCCACACCTCCTTTGCTGCTGTCTTCGTCTCCCCAGAGATTGATGATGATATTGAGATTGATATCAACCCAGCTGATCTGCGTATCGATGTCTATCGGGCCAGTGGGGCAGGTGGCCAGCATGTGAATAAGACTGAGTCTGCAGTGCGTATCACCCATATGCCGACTAATACCATTGTGCAGTGCCAGAATGACCGCTCTCAACACAAGAATAAGGCCACAGCTATGAAGCAGCTCAAGGCCAAACTCTATGAGTTGGAGATCCAGAAGCGCAGTGCTGATCAACAGACCGTAGAAGATAGCAAGTCTGATATTGGCTGGGGCAGCCAGATACGCTCCTATGTATTGGATCAGTCCCGTATCAAAGATCTGCGTACCGGTGTTGAGACGGGAAATACCCAAGCCATTTTAGATGGTGGTTTGGATCTGTTTATTGAGGCTAGCTTGAAAAGTGGGCTGTAACATTATTCTTAAATTGAAGCTGAGTTAACTATGACTGAACAAATTATTGATGAAAACAAACTGATTGCACAACGTCGTGCCAAGTTGACTGAGCTGCGTGAAAAAGGTGCTGCCTTCCCTAACGATTTTCGGCGTAATACGGTTGCGGGCGAAATCATGGCAGAGTATGAAGAGAAAACACCAGAAGCGTTAGAGGAGCTAGGTGTTCGGGTCTGCGTTGCTGGGCGCATGATGAGTCGTCGAGTCATGGGAAAAGCCAGCTTTGCTCATCTTCAGGATATGTCTGGTCGTATCCAGCTGTTTGTGCAGCGAGATAATCTGCCAGAAGGTGTCTACCCGGAATTTAAAAAAGGCTGGGATGTGGGTGATATCCTGGGCGCTGAAGGACAACTGTTTAAAACCAAAACAGGGGAGTTGTCAGTACGATGTGACAGCATTCGTTTGTTGACTAAATCTCTGCGTCCACTGCCAGAAAAATATCATGGTCTTACTGACCAAGAGCAACGCTATCGCCAACGCTATGTTGATCTGATCATGAATGAGACGACGCGGGAGACCTTCCGTATTCGCACACGTATGGTGCAGTATATTCGTAACTTTCTAAATGACCGTGATTTCCTAGAGGTGGAGACACCCATGATGCAGGCTGTGCCAGGTGGTGCGGCAGCACGCCCATTCACTACCAAGCATAATGCACTGGATATGGATCTGTTTCTGCGCATTGCCCCAGAACTCTATCTGAAGCGGTTGGTTGTAGGTGGCTTTGAAAAGGTTTATGAGATCAATAGAAATTTCCGCAATGAAGGGTTATCAACTCGCCACAACCCTGAGTTCACCATGCTGGAATTCTATGAGGCCTATACCGACTATCAGGATCTGATGAACCTCACAGAAGAGATGTTACGAGGTATGGCCGAAGAGGTTTTGGGTACAACTACTGTTCAATACCAGGGCGAAAGTTATGATTTTGCTGCCCCTTTTATGCGTTTGACGGTAAAAGAGGCGATCCTCAAATATATGCCAGATATTTTGGAAGCAGATCTGGATAATCTGGATCGGGCATGTGCTGTTGCAGAGAAGCTGGAGATACCACTAAAAGAGACCTATGGCTTGGGTAAAGTGCAGATTGAGATCTTTGAGAAGGTAGCTGAACACCGTTTGATGGACCCTACTTTTATTACCGCTTATCCAACGGAGGTTTCACCGCTGGCTCGCCGTAATGACGATAACCCTTTCGTAACAGATCGTTTTGAGTTCTTTGTGGGTGGGCGTGAGATTGCCAATGGTTTTTCTGAATTGAATGATGCAGAAGACCAGGCTGAGCGTTTTCAGAAGCAGCTTGAGGAACGTGCAGCAGGCGATGATGAGGCGATGCACTTTGATGCGGATTATGTGCGTGCTTTGGAGCACGGGCTGCCACCAACAGCAGGAGAGGGGATTGGTATTGATCGATTGGTGATGCTGTTTACTGATTCACCATCAATCCGTGATGTGCTGTTGTTTCCTCATATGAGAGCCGAGTAAATACAAATACCCCCTCACGTTTGCATCAGCAGATGTGAGGGGATGTCAATATTAGATTTCAAACATCTGTTCAACTTCTTCAACCTGTTCTGCAACACCTTCAATCTCAATTACAGAGACCTCTGGATCTAAACCAATCTTAGCAAACGAAGGTGCTTGCGCCCATTCAGCGGGGCCTGCTGTCTTGGCTGCGCCAGTATTACACTCCAGAGTGGCAACCTGTACTAGATCAACATAATCAGCGCTTTCACCGCTATCGTATTTTAGATCAGTGTAATGAGCGGGAACTAATATCAGCGTATCAGGAAAGTTCCATGCCTCAAGAATTTGGCGGCCAATAATTGGGCTTAACTGCACCAATAGGTTATCAACCCGAGTTTCGTCATCTATTAGCTCTTGAAAGTTCTCAGCCATGATGAGCACAGGTAATGAGCCAATGCTATGGATTAAGCCAGCCAGCATGGCCTGCTCTGCATCAAGATGTGGAATCTGATGTGCAAGAGCCCGGCTAATAGCTGCTACCTGAACACTCTCTTCCCATAGTCGGCGTAGACGTTGCTCTAATGCTGGGGTTGTGGGCTGGAAGATCTGTTTCATGGCAAGGTTAACCACGAGGGTTTTTACCATGCGAGTGCCTAGTCGAGTAATGGCCATTTGGATGCTGTCGATGCTGACTCGTCCACCGTATAGCGGGCTGTTGGCTACTTGAAGAAGACGGGCAGAGAGCGCAGCATCGGTGGCAACCAGTTCAGATATTTGTTGTGCTGTAGCATCGTCCCGTTCAACGGCATCACGTACTCGAAGTGCTACTTCAGGAAGGGTAGGGAGTACGATGCTGTTGTCTCGAATTGCAGCCTGTAACTGCGCTAAAAATTCTTCATCAGTGATCATTTTTATTGGCGTTCCAGCATAAAAGAGTTTATGTGATTTAGTTTAGTACCATATCGGTAACCTAGTGCAGGAACTTTATCTTACATCTGTGACAAAGGGGTAAGTAAGTTCCCGAAAACACAGTTTTTCACCTGCGGCATCATTTAGATGAATATCATCCGCTTCAAAGCAGGGAATCTGCACCATGGCCAACGCATCAAAGCCGCCTTTAGGAGCAGGTTGGACATTGACGATGGTTCCGGCTGATTTTCCATGTTCTGCACTTTGAGAAAATAGCGTATCGCCTGCGCTGGGATTTTGATTACCACTGATATGCGCCAGATACATGCGGCGTTTTAGTGTTCCTCTGTGCTGAGTCCGCGCTACAACCTCTTGCCCACAGTAACAACCTTTGGTGAAGCTGATGCCATCGAGTAGTTGTAAATTTACCATTTGCGGTATAAATGTTTCAACGGTAGCAGGGTAGACAGTGGGGATGCCTGCATGAATATCCTGCAGTGCCCAAAAACTGGAGCTGGTGGGTTGAGCCTGAGTTGCCAGCGTTGCCCAAATTTTTTCAATTGACGGTTCAGTGCCAATGATCTCAAAGCGTGGAATGATACCAGGTAGACGGATGATGGTTAAATCATCAGCCTGTGTAACCTGCTGTGGTGCTGAGGGTATGGTGGAAATAATGGCAGCAAGTTGTTTCTCTGCCTGATCCCCAATAAGACCAATACGAATGAGTTCATCACCTGCATCACTTAGTTTGACCTCTGAGCGCAGCACAAACATCGAGAGTCGCTTAAGCACAGCCGGAAGGGTTGCTGTGGGCAGCAGAAGGAAGATCTCATCATCCCGGCGAAAGAACCAGCCATTAGCCAGCATCTGCCCCTTAGGATTGCAGTAAGCGTTTAATTGGCATTTATCTGCGGTTAATTCCCGAATGTCGTTAGTAAACTGCCCTTGCAAAAAACCAACGCTGTCTTTGCCTGTGATACGGATTAGCCCCAGGTGTGATAGATCACAGAGTGCACTGGCTGATGTTTGTGTGTACTGTTCAAAGTTAACCCAGTTGTCGTCTGTTACAGAACCAGCATGGGATTCAAGAAATGTTTTCCAATTGTTATTCATGATTTTGGCAAGATAGCAAGATAGTGAATGACCCTCTATAATCGCATTAATTTTTTTTAACGCAAAGTAGCTAACACCTTATGCAGGAAAATAATTTTAAACCAGGAGGTTTGGCGCTTTACAAGATTCGTCCAGCTCGCGTTCTCAGTGTTACTGATAAAATTGAGATCGAACTGGAAGGTGGAAATTTGAAGCGCGTTCGGTTGAAAGACCTGTCACTGCTGCATCCTGGCCCACTTGCTACGCTGTCTGAATTAAAGCCATGTGAAGGCGAGGTTACTGAAAGCTGGGAGCTGTTGGCAGAGAGTGAGACTAATCTGCTGGAGCTGGCGGAACTGATTTACGGTGAGTACACGCCGCTAACAGCGTGGGCAGCTTGGCAGCTGGTGGCAGATGGCCTCTATTTTGAGGGAGAACCAGCATGCATCCGTACACGCTCAGAAGAGCAGGTTGCAACAGATCGTGAACAGCGAGAAGCGAAAACCATAGCAGAAAAGGAGTGGACAGCATTTTTAGCTCGCCTAAAGTCCTCCAAAATTATCCCGCAAGATCATAGTCATCTACTCGAAGTAGAACGGCTTGCTTTTAAACAGAGCAAAAGCAGCCGTATTTTGCAGATACTTGATCGGCAGCAAACACCTGAAAACGCCCACCGCCTGCTGGTTAGTTTGGGGTATTGGGCGCCGACCTTTAATCCTTATCCGCAACGCTTAAATCAATCGCTTGCATCCCCAGATATTGCTGTTCCTGCATTGCCGGATGATGAGCGGGTTGATATGAGCCACCTTCTGGCTTTTGCTATTGATGATGAAGGTAATCAAGATCCTGATGATGCGATCAGTCTGGAAGGTGATCGTATCTGGGTGCATGTTGCAGATGTGGCGGCACTTGTTAGTCCTGATTCCCCTTTGGACCTGGAAGCGCGTGCTCGTTCAGCTAATCTCTATCTACCCGAAACTACAGTGCAGATGTTGCCCTGGGCGGTAACTGAGCAATTAGGATTAGGATTAGCTGAAACCTCACCGGCACTCTCATTTGGCTTTAGGCTGGCAGATGATGCTGAGCTGATCGATATTCAGGTGGTGCGTAGTTGGATTCGGGTTAAACGCCTTAGCTATGCGGAGGCAGATAATCTGCTGCATACCGCTCCCTTTGACCAATTACAGGTTTTAACCCAACGTTATCATGCAAGGCGGCAGGCAGCAGATGCGCTGCAACTTAATCTACCTGAAGTGCGTGTGCAGCTGTTAAATGAAGAGATACAGATTGAGCCGCTGAACAGAAAAGATAGCCGAGATATGGTGACAGATGCCATGTTGATGGCAGGAGAGGCAGCCGCCCGTTTTGCACAGGAACGGGATATCCCCATTCCATTTGCCACTCAGGCAGCTTCAGATATCACAGAATCCCCCAGTGGTTTGGCGGCCATGTATGCTTGTCGCCGGTCACTCAAACCCAGTCAAACGGTCTGTAGCCCAGGCCGGCATGCTGGTCTGGGTTTAGATGTCTATTGCCGTGCAACCAGCCCGTTACGGCGATATGCTGATCTTGTTGTGCATCAGCAATTAACAGCGCATCTTTCAGGTAGAGAGCTGTTGCCAATAAAAGCCGTGACTGAGCGAATGGCTGCGGCTTCTGCAGTTACAGGAAGTGTCCGTAAGGCTGAGCGCTTTTCTAATCTGCATTGGAAACTGATCTATCTTAAACGCAACCCGAAATGGCAGGGTGAAGGCGTCGTGGTTGATTTTCAGAATCAGCGTGCCACGATTATCATTCCCTCACTGGCAATGGAGACAAAGCTGCGTTTTCCTGAGCCAGTCGCCTTGGATGCCCGCCTTAGTCTGGAACTGAGCGGAGTGGATCTACCTGATTTAACTGCGAGGTTTCGTGTTTTTGAATAGTACTCTGTGGCAGAATGCATAGCTTGTTTGTAAAGCCTATTTATAGCAATCGTTGGAAATAGATTTTCATGTCGAAAAAAGATAAGAGCAAACCTCTTAGTTCCTCAGATATTCGTGGGCCTGAAGCACACTTCAACGCCTACTGTGAAGATGAGTGTGAACGTCGGAGCAACTCAGGTGAGGCTTTTGATGAGGCATTGTTTGCAGAGGCAGTCAAACTTGCCAAGCGGAAGTTACAGGTGCGGATGAGAAGGAGCCTGAAATGATCGTTGTCAGCCTTTCTGCTGAGAATGTGCTCAAATATTCCAGCCTGGAGCTTTCAGATTTACCAGAAGAGGGCGTTATTGCTGTTAGTGGTCAGAATGAATCAGGCAAAAGTTCCATTGGTGAAACAATCTGCTTTGTGCTATTTGGTCGAACCTACTCGTTTGGAGCAGAGGCACCCGAAAAAATCATCTGCTGGGGGCAGACGCGTTGCACCGTTGATCTTGTCTTTGCTGTTGCAGATGGTGATCACTATCAGATCAGTCGCTTTTTAGATAATGATGGACATCATAGCGCACGTCTTTGCAAGACTGATGATCTTGAGAATCCCATTGCATCAGGCGTGCAAGCAGTTGGTGATGCCATGCTTCAGTTGCTGGGGTATGACTATGATGAGTTTATTGAGTCGTTCTATCTTGCCCAACGAGAAATCACCACGCCGCATAGAAACAGCCAGGCAGTAAAAACCATGGCGGGTTTGACCACCTTTGAGTCGGTCACAGCCGATATACAGCGTGAAACCCAAGAGGCACAAGCGGCAGTTGAAGAGTGTGAGGCAGAGATAGCCACTATCACAGCCAAGCTTGAAGAGCTGGACATTGAAGAGGGGCATCTTCAAGCGCTTGAGGGAGAGCACAGTGAGCTGAGCCACGAGCAAAAAGAGAGTGATCAGTTATCATTGGCGCTGGGTATGGCTGCTACGGCTTATGAAGAGAATATTCCGCGTCTTGAAAGAGCCTATCGTGGCCGTCGCTCGATGCGGATTTTATGCACGTTGCTAACGTTAGGGCTGATTTCTTCAGGCTATTTTGCCATGCAACCTGAAGACCCTGATGGCTACATGTGGGTGCAATTTTGTGCGCTTTCAGGGCTTATGTTAATCATCGCTATCGGCGGTATCTTTATCATGAAAAACCGGATTGAAGGTTTAAGTGATGCCCCGGTAAGCCTGGCAAGAAAGCTAATGACGCTACAAATGGGTGGAGATCCATCATCAGAAGCTACTCCAAGTGATGACCAGCCTCCGGCTCAGAAAGAATTTACGGGGATTTATGCTGCTATAGCAGAGTACGCAGCAGAACCAGAGGAAGCACGTGAGCTGGTAGATAGAGAGCTGTATCAATTGAATGAACAGAGCCAAATTCGACGTGATAAAATAGAAAGACTCACTACAGCAATAAGCCAAGAGCAGGTGCGTGTAATACAGGCCAATGAGCTGGTTCAGTCAAGTAAAGAAGAGCAGGAAAAAATCACTGAATGTCACCACCAGATTGCTATAAAACAGTTGGCAGAAGAGCTGCTGGTAGGTGCAGAAACCACCCTGTCACAACGTTTTAACCGTGATTTACGAGAGTTGGTCGGGCATACGCTCCCTATGTTTACCAAGGGGCGGTATGAGCATCTAAAGATTGATGAAGAGTTGAATGTGCAGGTCTTCTCCAATCAAAAGCGTGATTTTACCGCCTTGGATGAGGTCTCGAGTGGCACACAGCGACAGATTATGCTGGCCGTTAGATTAGCGCTTTCACAAAAGCTGATTGATAGTGCCATGACGGGCAGGCAGTTTATTTTTCTGGATGAGCCCTTCGCTTTTTTTGATGCTGAACGCACCCTGAGTACCTTGGAAGTACTGCCGCAGCTGAGTGATGAGATTACGCAGATTTGGCTGATTGCGCAGGATTTCCCCGAAGGGAGTCAACTGGATCGGCATATTGAGTGCTCTCGTGAGTACGTGAGCCTTTCACCCGCAGCGATGGTATGAAAAAGAAAAAAAGCAGTGCGGGCTGTAAATTTTGCCACTTTACTCGAGCGCTGGCCTTTAGTGGAATAGGTGCCGCTGCTTTTGGCTTGGGTGCAAAATGGCTGGGCGCTGACCAGCAAACCATCATTATTAGTGCGATGATGGGTTCTATTGGGCTGGTAGGCTGGGTTACCAGAAAGCGTCATAAATAGCCGATTAGTTAGGCACTCTGTTTTATTCTCAGTTCACACCAAGTGAATGAAAAACATCCCCTCCTTACCTATCAATGATGTCCTTCCTGAGCTCTGCGAGGCTTTGGAATCCACACAGACTGTTGTGCTCTCTGCACCACCTGGCTCAGGTAAAACCACTGTAGTTCCTTTGGCACTGTTGCAGCAGCCCTGGCTTCAAGGGCAAACCATTCTTATGTTAGAGCCTCGTCGATTGGCTACTCGTGCTTCAGCCTTGCGCATGGCTGAGTTACTGGAGGAGCAGGTTGGTGAGACTGTAGGGTATCGGGTGCGCTTTGATAGCCAGGTTTCAAAACAGACGCGTGTTGAAGTGGTTACAGAAGGTATCTTAACCCGACGTTTGCAGCATGATCCTGAACTGGAAGGTGTAGGGTTGGTTATCTTTGATGAGTTTCATGAACGTAATCTGCATGCAGATCTAGGGTTGGCACTCTGCCTGGATATTGTCCAGGGATTGCGGGATGATCTACGATTGTTGGTGATGTCTGCCACCTTGGATACGGTAGCAGTTTCATGCCTGTTGGGTGATGCACCGGTTATCTGTAGCGATGGTCAATCTTTTTCTGTTGATGTTCAATATCTTGATACGCTGCCTAAAAAGCAGTTGCCGGATCTAACAATTACAGCTGTAAAACGAGCTATTTTTGAGCAACAGGGAGATATACTGGTTTTTCTTCCAGGTGTTGGCGAGATTCGACGGATTGATGATGCACTTAGAGGTATATGGTCCGATATTGTGATCTGCCCACTCTATGGTGATCTCTCACGAGACGCTCAGGATCAGGCTATTCAGCCTCATCCACAGGGTTATCGTCGAATTGTTCTAGCAACAGCCATTGCTGAAACCAGTTTAACGATTGAGGGCATTTCCACAGTGGTCGATGTAGGCTGGTCTCGTCTGCCAAGATTTAATCCCAACACTGGGCTGACTCGATTGGAGACTGTGAGGGTGTCGCGTGCAGCAGCTGATCAGCGGGCGGGACGTGCTGGACGATTAGCCCCTGGTGTTTGTTACAGGTTGTGGACCTCATCCATACAATCTGGTTTGCAGGCACATACCTCACCAGAGATTCTGGATGCAGATATGGCTCCACTTGCCCTTGAACTGGCTCAATGGGGGATAAGTGATCCTGCCCAACTGAGTTGGTTGGATAGCCCGCCAATAGGCGCTTATGCGCAAGCGCAGGATCTACTGAAGCGATTGGGTGCTTTGGATGAGCAGGGACGAATCACCACAGCAGGTCGGCGTATGGCAACCCTGGCACTGCACCCACGGCTAGCTCGTATGTTGTTGCGGGCTGAAGTAGCGGGGCAAGGCGCTGTAGCTGCTGATTTGGCTGCGCTGTTATCTGAGCGGGATCTGTTACCAAAGGTTATGGGTGAGCAGAAACCAGTAGACATAGAGTTGCGGTTGCAGCTGCTTCAGTGCTGGCGGGATCAAGGCAGCAAGGCGGTAACAATAGCAGGTGGTGATGCTAGGGCATGCAGGCGAGTAGATCAGCTGAGTAGCCAATATTGTCGATCGTTGAAATCAAATGGCAAGTCACCTGTAGATAGGGTTTCAATCGGTGCATTATTGGCCAATGCTTATCCTGACCGAATTGCACAGCTACGCTCTGCTTCTAATTCCAGTTATCTGCTCTCATCAGGGCGGGGAGCCTCCCTGCCAAACGGGGACCTATTGAGTGGTTGTGACTATCTAGTTGCAGCTCAATTGGATGCAGGATCAAGTGAAGGCCGAATTTTTTTGGCGGCATCAGTGACCCTATCTGAATTACGAGCTGAGCAAAAAAGCCATATAAAAATGCGATCTAAAGTCCAGTGGGATAGTCGAGAACAGGTGGTCTCTAGTTGTGCAGAAGATCGTCTGGGTGCATTGACGCTTGCTAGATATCCCATCAAAAAAGCGGATGTAGATGTGATTTCTCAAGCCATGTTGGAAGGCGTTAAGCAAATGGGAATAGGAGCATTGCCATGGAATGATGCGTTACGTGCCTGGCAGATGCGTGTGTTATCACTACGGCAATGGCAACCTGATAATGAGTGGCCGGATGTTTCAGATAAGGTGCTGGCTGAAACTATAGATAGTTGGTTAAGCCCCTGGTTGGCTGGAATTTCACGCAGAAGCCATTTACAAAAGCTGGATTTGAAGGCAATTCTACACAGCATGCTGGACTGGAAAAAACAACAGGTATTAGAGCAGGGCGCGCCAACCTCTATTCAAGTACCCAGCGGCTCTCAAAAACGCCTTGTTTATCAGCTGGGTGAACCCCCAGTATTGGCGGTAAGATTGCAAGAGATGTTTGGCTTAGTAGATACGCCTACGGTTTGTTGGGGGCAGGTGCCCGTTGTATTGCATCTGCTATCACCTGCGCAGCGACCCATACAGGTTACCCAGGATTTAAGAGGTTTTTGGGAACGAACCTACAGTGAAGTGAAGAAGGAGTTAAAGGGGCGCTATCCTAAACATTACTGGCCTGATGATCCATGGAATGCAAAACCAACTGCCCGAGCAAAGCCAAGGCGCTGATGGTATTACCCTTTTCTGTTTTTCATAAACAGCCCTTTTGAGGCTGGATGAGATGGGTCATTTAGGTGTGTTTCTGCTGCTTTTAACTCAGTAGGTGAATTCACATTAAAAAAAACCTCAGGTTGATCTGAGAAATCAGTTAAAGCAGGATTTTGTTGTCTGACCCAGTAACCCAGCCGTCTTTCACCTGATTTAAGATAGCTCAAAATAGAAGGCAGTAGTTTACGGTGAATTAAGGCAAATACAGGCTGCAGCCGTTCACCATCATGGGCTGTGCTAAGGCTGGCATCCTCTTTCAGTAATTGGGTTGAAAGTCTTTTGGCTAGATCAGATGGCACCCATGGTCCATCGCAGGGCACGCTAAGTATGTATTCGCTATCGCAGGCCTGAATGGCAGAAGCCATTCCTGCCAATGGACCAACATATCCTTCTATTTGATCAGCAATAACGGCATGCCCAAAGCGGCCATAATCATCTTGATTGCGATTGGCGCTGATTAATACTTTATCAACTTGCGGCGATAAGGTTTCAATGACATATTCAATCATGGCACGCTTATTAAGCAGTAGTAAGCCTTTATCGTTGCCATCCATGCGACGGGATTGTCCGCCAGCAAGTATAACCCCAGTAATAGATATGTTTTTTTGTTGCAAGAGTAGTTCCTGATAAATATGCGATTTACATATATTATTTAAAATAACACAATAGAAACATTAGATTATTTATTGTAATAAACCTATGTGATTTTGTCGTCTGTTTCTTTATATAGGGAAACCCCTCAATCTATTGATTTTATGGGAACACTAATTATCACCTCAATATTGTAAATAGAGAAATTATTTTTAGAAGTGTCTGTGTATAAAAGGCAATATGCTCATCAAGTTCTTGCAACTGTTGATAGCACTGTGCCAACAGTTGACGAAACAGATTGCTCAATCCATTCTCAGCATCTTCCAACAATTCAGGAATGCTTCGGCGGATAACATTAACGCCTTGTGGCAAGATCAAACCATATTCCGCCAATAGGCCTCTGATCTGATTACAGAGGGCGGTACGTTCTTGAAGGCGTCTTTCACATAAGCGGTGAAGTGCCTGTACATCCTGTTGCGCTGTTGTCTTGGGCGTTACAAAACGCATGTTTTGGACGAACAACAGCCTCTGCTATGGCTAATGCATCGTTATAGTCATTTTTATTACCCTGCACAAAAGACTTCACAAACTGCGCTGGAATCAGTTTTACTTGATGCCCCAGGGCGATGAATTGATGTGCCCAGTAGTGAGCACCAGAACAAGCTTCCATCCCCACCAGGCAGGGTGACATTTGGGTGAAAAAGAGGATAACCTCTCTTCGTCTTAACATCTTTTTTCTGATCACTTTGCCATGTTCATTGCAGCATATG
>JAJFJN010000019.1 GCA_021773975.1 Gammaproteobacteria bacterium
GTTGACTAAAAAGACTGGAAAAACTTGGTCTAGTGGAAGAGCTTACTGGCAAACAACGCGACCGTGTTTATGCCTATCGCCAATACATCGCCATTCTGAATCAGGGGAATGAACTACCGTGATAAAGGTTAGCGTGAAATGTTTTTCGTTTCCACGCTCCTGCGTCGCCTTCATGGTCGTAAGTGAGGGGTGTGAGCAGGGGACAGTGAGCTTGGGAATGAACATGTGATGAAAATCACCGACTACCAAGCCAAATACTACGCCCATGAGCTAAGCATTCAGCATGCGGCTGGCGGTGTTGATCGGCTGTCACAATCCCTATTTGATGCCAGTGTTGACCTTAATCCGCATCAGATCAATGCGGCGCTTTTTGCTATTAATAACCCGTTAAGTCAGGGCGTAGTGCTGGCGGATGAAGTTGGTTTAGGTAAAACCATTGAGGCTGGATTGGTGTTGTCTCAGTACTGGGCAGAGCGTAAACGCCGCTTGATTATCATCTGCCCCGCCTCTTTGCGGCGCCAGTGGGCGCAGGAGCTACAGGATAAATTCAACCTACAATCAACAATTTTAGATGCCAAAGCATGGCGCACATTGCAGAAAGAGGGCGCATATAACCCCCTATCAATCAAAAGCGCCGTAATAATGTCCTATCACTATGCTGCCCGGCTTGAAGCGCAATTAATGCTTGAGTCCTGGGATTTGGTAGTGATGGATGAGGCTCATAAACTACGTAATGCTCACCGTAGCAGTAATAAAATGGGGCAGAGCCTCAAGCGTGCCTTTGAGGGGCGTAAGAAACTACTGCTCACGGCTACCCCCCTGCAAAACTCCTTAATGGAACTCTACGGTCTGTCATCCATTATTGATGAACACCTGTTTGGAGATGAGCGGGCCTTTCGTCTGCAATATGTACAAAATGACCGCTCACTGCCGGAGCTGCAACATCGCCTTAAAAGCTTTGTGCAAAGAACCTTGCGTAAAGATGTATTGGAATACGTGCGCTATACCCAGCGCAAAACCCTTACCGTACCGTTTACACCCACAGCCCAAGAACAAGACCTCTACACCTGCATTACTGCGCTGTTAGAGCGGGACGAAAGCTACGCCCTGCCAAAGCGCCAGCGGCATCTGACCGGCTTGATATTGCGAAAATTATTGGCTTCCAGTGCTTACGCCGTGTGTCAAACACTTGAAACTATCAAAACCCGGCTGCAAACCTTGCAGCACGGGCAGCCAGTCGAAGATAACCTCATTGCACAGCTGATTGCAGCAGATGATCTTGAACAGGACTATCTCGAAGAGACATTAGATGAAGAGCCATCACAAGATGATGACGATATTGACCAAGCCCTGCTTGCAGATGAGATAGCAGAACTCGAACATTACATCCAAAAAGCCCAATCCATCCGTACCGATAGCAAGGCGAAGGCACTGTTAATCGCCCTTCAGCAAGGCTTTGAGCAGATGGCCAGCATGGACGCGCCACGCAAGGTGATCATCTTCACCGAGTCTCGGCGTACACAGGAATACTTAGCAGAGTTCCTGGCGGCCAACGGTTATGCCGATAAGATAGTCACCTTCAGCGGCACCAATAACCAGCCAGCGGCGACGGCTATTTATCACCAGTGGTTGCAAGAGAACCAGGGCAGCGACAAGATCACCGGTTCACCCCAGGTGGATAGGCGCACCGCCCTCATCGATAGCTTTAGGTATCATGCGGAAATCATGATTGCTACCGAGGCAGCAGCAGAAGGAGTAAACCTGCAATTCTGCGCCAGCATCATCAACTACGACCTACCCTGGAATCCACAACGGGTCGAGCAACGCATTGGTCGCTGTCATCGTTATGGGCAGAAGTTTGATGTGGTGGTGATCAACTTTCTCAATAATTCGAACCAAGCAGATCAACGCGTGTTGGAGTTATTGAGTGAAAAATTCCATCTGTTTGATGGTGTCTTCGGCGCGTCAGACGAAGTGCTGGGCAGTATTGAATCCGGCGTTGATTTTGAAAAACGTATCCAACAGATTTACCAAACCTGTCGCACCCCAGCAGAGATAGGCAACGCCTTCGATGCCCTGCAAAAAGAGCTAGAGCAGGATATCGACCAAAAAATGCAACACACTCGCCAACTGCTACTGGAAAACTTTGATGAAGATATTCATGACCTGTTGAAAATTCAGCTTGATGCCGCAGAGCAACGCCTGGACAAAGTGGGGCGCTGGTTTTGGGCGCTAACCCAACACCAGCTTGCAGGCAGCGCCAGTTTTAATACTGAAAACCATAGCTTCCAGCTAAATAAGACCATCGGCAATGCACCACAAGGTAGTTATCAAATGATTCAGCGAGGTGCTGCAAAAGAACATGCACTGAGCCATGCCCATACCTACCGTTTAACCCATCCTTTGGGTGAGTGGGTCATCCAGCAAGCCAAAGATCAACCACTGCCCAGTGCCCATGTGGTGTTTGATTATCAGGCCCATCACGCCAAAATTAGCATGCTTGAGGTCTTGCAAGGTCAGTCAGGCACTCTGGTATTGCAGCGTTATGCCATCGAATCACTGGAGCGTTCAGAAGAGTATCTCATCTTCTCAGCACAAACCGACCCAGGCGAGATCCTGCCCGGTGAGGTAGCGAAAAAACTGATGCAGCTGCCAGCCCAGTGCGGAGATAATGAGGCAGTTACGCCCAGTGCAGCACTGCAAGCAGCCTTGGAACAAGCGTGCAACAATATCAGCAAAAGCGTTAATGAACGCAACCTCAGTTATTTTGAACAGGAGGTGAATAAACTCGACTCCTGGGCGGATGACATCAAGGAAGGCTTGGAGTATTCCATCAAAGAACTGGATAAAGAGATCAAGCAGGTACGCCGTGAGGCCAAGGTTGCGCCAACCTTAGATGAAAAACTAGCCAAACAAAAACAACAACGCAAGCTGGAAAGCCTACGTAACAAGCAGCGCCGTGACCTGTTTGATAAACAGGATGAGGTTGATGAGAGACGCGAATCCCTGATAGAGACACTAGAAGGGAAATTAAATAAAAAAACAGACTTGGAAGAGCTGTTTACTATTCGTTGGAGTGTTTTGTGATGTCTAACGGATTGATTTCAAATGGGTTGTATGGGGTTCTGAAAATTAGGGGCGGCAGTTCAGCGGTGACTGCCTGTCTTACGCTGCTTGATAATTATGACTGCAAGGCTACAATGGGCAGCAACAATACCCCTCCCGCTTCCCGTCAGATCAGCGCACCGCGAGGGGTTACTCGTTTCTGGGGGGCTAAAAAATGAGCCCCGCCAACAGAAAAAGTCCCCGTAAAGTTCCCTATCAAAAATTGCCAACCTGCTTTGCAGGGCAAGTAGACCTGTTAGAGGGGCAAGATTTAGCTCACTCAGGACACTCTCGTTCCCACGCTCCCGCGTGGGAATGCATACCGGAGTCAGACAATGGGTAGAAGTCGCTACAAAATCACTCATCCCGAACAGCCTCACTTTATCACTGTCACAGTGCTACATTGGACACCTGTATTCACACGCCCAGCCACCGTTGAGCTATTGCTAGAATCATTACGCTATTTAATGAACGATGGACTCAAAATATATGCCTATGTCATTCTGGAAAATCACATGCACCTAGTTGTCCAGAGCAGCCAGCTGGATAAAGACATTGCTCGTTTTAAATCTTTTACTGCAAAGAGTTTGATTCGTTATCTTGATGAAAACAATATCAAACCTATCTTGGAACAATTGGCCTTCTATAAAAAAGCGCACAAAGATGATCGCGCCTACCAGTTTTGGCAGGAAGGAGTGCATCCTGAATGGGTTCAGAATGAGGCCATGATGCAGCAAAAAGTAGCGTACATTCACCAAAACCCGGTGAAGCGAGGTTATGTCGATCAAGCTGAGCATTGGCGTTACTCTAGTGCCCGAAACTATGCAGGATTGCCCGGTTTATTAGAGGTGTGTAAACAATGGTGAGTCAGGTATGCATTCCCACGCGGGAGCGTGGGAACGAGGAAACATTCACCCAGGGCACTCTCGTTCCCATGCTCCTGCGTGGGAATGCATACCGGAGCCTGGTAACAAAATATCTGGCGCATAACGCCACACAGATTTAAGTAAGAAAAATAATTATGAGCAAAACAAAACTCGAACTTACCTGGATAGGTAAAGACAAACGCCCCAAGCTGGAGCCGCGTATTCTGCTGGAAGATCCAGCCAAGTCTTACCACGCCAGTCATCGCGTTACAGACAACGATATCTTTGATAACAAACTGATCTTTGGTGACAACCTGCTAGCTTTGAAGGCCTTGGAACAGGAGTATGTGGGCAAGGTGAAGTGTGTGTTTATTGACCCGCCTTATAACACGGGTAACGCATTTAAACATTATGATGATGGATTAGAACATTCAATATGGCTGTCCTTAATGAGAGATCGGTTAGAGATAATTTATCGTTTGTTGTCTGACGAAGGTTCTCTATGGATTACCATTGATGATAATGAAGCCCATTATTTGAAGGTGTTATGTGATGAGGTTTTTGGAAGGGCATCTTTTGTAAATTCGTTTGCATGGGAAAAGGATAAAGGTCGTCGTAACGATACGGATATTTCTAGTGCGCATGATCACATTCTGTTGTACGCAAAAAATAGATCAATATGGAAAAAGATTAGAAATACTTTGCCGCGAACTGATGCCCAAACAGCTAGATATAAGAATCCAGATAATGATCCTAGAGGCCCTTGGTTGCAAGGTGATAATGGCACAGCTAAAAGTGGCTCAGAATCGGCTCGGTTTCCTATCGAACTACCATCTGGGCGGATAGTCACGCCACCTAAAGGAAATTACTGGCGGTTTTCAATCGATAACTTTGAAAAATCAAAAGCGGATAATAGAGTTTATTTTGGAAAAGACGGCAATGGTTTGCCTGTAATAAAGCGTTATTTGACGGACGTCCAGGATGGAGTTGTTCCGCGTTCATGGTGGCCCGCCGAAGATGCCGGCTCAAATCAGTCGGCGAAAAGAGACCATCTAAGAAAGCTACTTCCAGATATTGAACCATTTGCAACGCCAAAGCCTGAGCAACTACTTAAACTAGTACTGCATATTGCAACTAATTCGGGCGATTTGGTTTTGGATTCTTTTGCTGGATCTGGGACTACCGCTGCGGTGGCTCAAAAAATGGGCCGCAAATGGATTGTTGTTGAGCTTGAAAATACTTGTCACACTCATATTATTCCCAGATTGAAAAAAGTCATTGATGGCGAAGATCAGGGTGGCATTTCCAATACTATGAAGTGGAAAGGCGGCGGTGGTTTCCGTTATTACAATCTAGCCCCTTCCTTGTTGGAAAAAGATAAGTGGAGTAATTGGGTCGTCAATAAAAACTACAACCCCGCCATGCTGGCCGAGGCTATTTGTAAGTTGGAAGGGTTTAGTTATGCTCCCTCTGAAACTGATTGGTGGAACCACGGTTATTCCACTGAGCAGGACTTTATCTATGTCACCACGCAAAACCTATCGGTTCAACAATTAGAGGCCTTGTCTGATGAGGTGGGCAGCGAACGTTCGCTGTTGGTCTGTTGTGGTGCCTTCCGCTGCAAGGCAGATCGCTTTGCTAATCTCACCATTAAAAAGATTCCCAAGATGGTGCTCTCCCGCTGTGAGTGGGCCCATGATGATTACAGCCTAAATGTCGAAAACCTGCCGCAAATGGAGCGAGACCCTGAGCAGGATGATCTGTTTGGAGGTAAGGCATGAGCTGGATCGCCCCTCGTTCCCACGCTCCTGCGTGGGAATGCATACAGTGGCGAATAAGTCACTCTTGGTATGGGTTCACCCACAGAACGGGCACAAGCCCACGGGGGATCGTGGGAACCAGGAATGTAGAAAACCTGCCGCAAATGGAGCGTGACCCTGAGCAGGATGATCTATTTGGAGACGGTGCATGAGCCAGCCGCTAAATGCTGAGCCGCTATTACAGCGGATTCGTGAAATCTGGGAGTCGGCGCGTGGGCAGGCAGCACGTTCGGTCAACACCGCCCATGTTTGCGCCAATTGGCTGATCGGCCAGCAGATTGTTGAGGCTGAACAGGCCGGGGAGAAGCGGGCTGCCTATGGCAAGGGGCTGTTGCAGGGGCTTTCCCAGCAGTTGACGGCGGACTATGGTCGGGGTTTTTCAGTCAGTGCCTTGCAGTATATGCGGGCCTTTTTTCTCGCCTATCCCAAGCTGTTAGCAAATCAACACGCAGTGCGTGTTATTTCTGATGAGCCCTTGGGGATTCAACACGCACTGCCTGTTGAATCTGCCAAGCCGGTAGAGGCAGGGGTGTTGCGGGCGGGGCTGTCGTGGACCCATTACCGGGCGCTGATCAAGGTGGATCGCCAGGAAGCGCGGGATTTTTATGAGATCGAGACGGTTAAAAATGGTTGGTCGGCCCGGCAGTTAGAGCGCCAGATCAATTCACTGCTGTTTGATCGGCTGCTGAAAAGCCGCGATAAAGCGGGCCTGTTGGCACTGGCCAATGAGGGCTTGCAGCCATCCCAGCCGTTAGACCTGATTAAAGACCCTTATGTGCTGGAGTTTCTTGAGCTGCCGGAGTCTCACCGCCTGGTGGAGAGTGAGCTGGAATCAGCGTTGCTTTCCCAGCTACAGGAATTTTTATTAGAGCTGGGCAGTGGTTTTGCCTTTGTAGGGCGACAGGTACGGCTGACCCTGGACGGGGATCATTTCTATCCTGATCTGGTCTTCTATCATATCAAGCTCAAATGTTATGTGGTGATCGAACTCAAGATCGGCAAGTTGCACCATGCTGACCTGGGCCAAATGCAGCTCTATGTCCATTACTACGACCGTGAAGTGCGAGAGCAGGGGGATAACCCGACTATCGGCTTGGTGCTCTGTAGTGAGAAGAATGATGCGGTGGTGAAGTACGTGCTGGATGAAAACCAGCAACAGATTTTCGCCAGCCGCTACCAATTATATATGCCGACAGAGGAACAGTTGCGCCGAGAGCTGCAACGGGAAATGTCGCGCCTGAAAGACTCATCGGAGGAGAAGTGATGAACCGTGTTGTCAATGCCGTATCGGGCCGTTTGAGTTTGCGTGCGCCACAGCGTGAATCATTAGAGGCATTAGCAAAAGCCATCGAAGAGAGTGATAAACGGCTGCTTGATCCTAAGCGGGATATTGTTGCCTTATTGGAGACACTGAAAGCGGGGTTTCCTACCCTGTCTGATTTTGAACGGGAGTTTCCATCACTCTGTTTCGCCTTGGCAACAGGGGTGGGTAAGACCCGATTGATGGGCGCGTTTATCAGTTATCTGCATTTGGCGCATGGCATCAACAACTTTTTCGTGTTGGCACCAAACCTGACTATCTATGCCAAGCTGATTAAGGACTTTACTCCAGGTAATGCCAAGTATGTGTTTAAGGGTATTGCTGAGTTTGCCACCAATTCTCCCGATGTGATCACCGGTGATGACCATGAACAGCGTGGCGCAAAAGTGATGGGGGATATTTTGACCAAGGTGCGGGTGAATGTTTTCAATATCTCCAAGATAAATTCAGAGGTACGTGGTGGTAAAGCGCCGCGTATCAAACGGTTGTCTGAGTATTTGGGCGATAGCTATTTTAACTATCTCTCTGAACTGCCTGATTTGGTGCTGTTAATGGATGAATCCCATCGTTATCGCGCCAGTGCTGGTGTAAGAGCCTTGAATGAACTGAAGCCTGTGCTTGGTTTAGAGCTAACGGCAACACCGTTCACCGAAAGCAATAAAGGCCCGGTGCCATTCAAGAATGTGGTGGTGGATTACCCGTTGTCCCGCGCCATGGATGATGGCTTTGTTAAAGAACCCGCCGTGGTCACCCAGCGTAACTTTGATGTCTCGCAATACAGCAAAGAAGAGGTAGAACGCATTAAGCTGATGGATGGCATACGCCTGCATGAGCAGACGAAGGTGGAGTTGATGACCTACGCCCGCCAGAACGATGTGCATCTGGTTAAGCCCTTCATGCTAGTGATTGCCCGTGACACCACTCACGCTGCCGCCTTGTTAACGGTGTTGGAGGAGGTGTTTGAAGGCCGTTATAAGGGCAAGGTGATTCAGGTTGATAGTAGTCAGAGCGGTGCGGCGGAAGAGGCGATGATTTCACGTTTGCTGGCGGTGGAAAGTGTAGATGAGCCAACTGAGATCGTGATTCACGTCAATATGCTCAAAGAGGGTTGGGACGTGACCAATCTTTATACCATCGTGCCGCTACGTGCGGCCAATGCCCGCACCTTGATTGAGCAGTCCATTGGTCGTGGCTTGCGCTTGCCCTATGGTAAACGTACAGGGGTGAGTGCGGTAGATCGTTTAAGCATTGTCGCCCATGATCGTTTTCAGGAGATTGTTGATGAGGCCAATAATCCAGACAACCCCTTGCGCTTGAAGCAGTTGATACTCGATGCCCCGGAAGATGATGAGCCTATCGAAAGTGTACAGGTCCCGTCGATTTTGGATAGTATTTTTACTGGTAACAAACCGGTTGGCAGTGCGGGTACTGATTATTCATCACCTGAAATTGAGGGCGTTGCTCCTGTCTTTAATGGCGTAGCTGAGGCAGAGGTTGCCAGAGTTGTTATGGAGGTGATGAATAAACTTCATAAACAACCCGGCCAGGTGCCAACCAGCAAAGCGTTACTCAATTCTCAGGTGCAGCAAGCGGTTGTGAAAGCGGTGAGTGAACGCTTAACTGATAAACAGCAATCGTTATTGCTGGATGAAGAGAATGTCGCACTAGACGATGTGGTGGCTAAAACAGCCAAGCTAATGGTTCAACACACCATTGATATTCCGCGTGTTGCCGTGGTGCCGACGGGTGAGGTGAGTTACGGATATAAGCCTTTCAGCTTGGATCTTTCACATTTGAATCTGCAACCGGCTGAGCGGGATATTTTGATTCAAAGTTTGGAAACCAATGAGCAGGAGACCATGGTTGCTCAAGTGGGTATTGCTGAATCTCGCCCGGAAAATTACATCATCCATGCCTTGGTAGACTATGACGACATCTCCTATGACGACCATGCAGAACTGATCTATGAGTTGGCAAACCAAGCGGTTGAGCATCTTAAGGGATATCTGTCTGATGATGAGGTGAACAATGTCTTGGATGGTAATCGGGCGCTGTTGGCCAAGACAATTCATACGCAAATGGCAGAACACTTCTGGGAAAAGGCCGCTGGTTATGAGGTGAAGGTGAGCAGCGGCTTTACACCGCTGAAACCTTGCGCTTACACAGCGACCAAGGGTCAAATAGTGCATAGCTATCGAGATACTGTGACAGAGAAAGGCAAGATCAAACAGATGCTGTTCGGGCATTTCAGAAAATGTTTGTACCCCCTGCAAAAATTTGATTCTGACACAGAGCGTCGTTTTTCAGTGATTGTTGAACGCGATTGTGAGAAGTGGTTTAAACCTGCCAAAGGGCAGTTCCAAATCTATTACAAGTCCGGTATCGAAACGTCAGAGTATGTGCCTGATTTTGTGGTCGAAATGGCGGATAAGGTCTTGATGGTAGAAACCAAGAGCACCCAGCATATGGATGATAAAGGCGGATGGAATAAAGAGATATTGGCAAAAGCCGAAGCTGGCGTTAAGTGGTGTGAAAACGCTACTCAGTATCTATCGGTTAATGGTGGTAAAGAGTGGAAGTATCTGTTGATCCCGCATGATGAAGTTAAAGAACACAATGTGATGGAAAGTTTCGTGCAACGGTTTACCCATAAGTTGAAATAACAACCACCAAGGAGTTAGGCATGCCTTTGTATGAGCTAGGTAATGATGAAATCACAGTAGTCACTGAAACGACGTTTGCTGAACATGGGATAAAGGATCGTGAAGATCTTCAGCGCTTGCTTAGAGATCAAATAGAGATCATAGCTCCCAATACATTGGTCATTGCTGAGGAGTTTGGTGAGTGGGATGAGAGTCGCCGCAGGATCGACCTGTTGGGGCTGGATAAAGATGCCAACCTAGTTGTGATTGAGCTCAAACGTACAGAAGATGGTGGCCATATGGAGCTGCAGTCGATTCGTTATGCGGCGATGGTCTCTACCATGACCTTTGATAAAGCTGTTGATCTCTTTAGCCGTTATCTTGCAGATCGTGATCGGGATGAAAGTGCAGCATCACTTAACTTTTAAAACCATTTAGATTTTTGGAAAGGATTTGGAAATGGAATCAAGAATATTTTCGGTAGAAAAACATATTCGTCCATCTGACGGCGAACCAATTCGTTCAGTGGTTCTGGAAACCAAAGACTCAGCAGTTGTTGTTTGGCATACCCATCCTGGGCAAGAAATAGCCGCTCATATTCACCCGCACGGCCAAGATACTTGGACAGTTATCTCTGGAGAAGCTGAATATTACCAAGGAGGCGGCATAGTCGCTCATCTAAAGGCTGGAGATATTGCCATAGCAAAACCTGGGCAAGTGCATGGTGCTTTGAATTCTGGTTCAGTGCCGTTTGTATTTGTCTCAGTGGTTGCATCTGGCAACGCGGGTTTTGCGTTGGCTGAAAAATAGACGCTCTCAAATGTGTGCCCAAGCGAGTTCTAACCCGGCGTTCGATCGGGACTCGCCCAGAAGCGGGCGAGCCCCTCAACTTTACGTTAGGCTTACGAGAAAACCATGAACAATGAATCAAAAATATTAAAGAAAAGCATGGTTACGTTTCTGATATGTCGGGATCCGTAAAAGTAAGGCTAACCAAACATGGGATTCCGGGAGAGTATGAAATATCAGATATTCTGAGGAAGTGTTGTTTGCAGTTAACTGATCCCATCAGTAAAGCCATTCAACAATCAGTTGGCAGCTTTGACCCAGATTTCCAAGAAAGACTCCGCAATAATGTCGTGGTCGCCGGAGGCGGCTCTCGACTTAAAGGGATAGATGTTGCCATTGAACCTAGAAAAATCAGTTGAGCATACGCACATAGCGCAACCTCTTGATCCGCCTAGCTATACAAAAAAGATCCTCATCACCAATAATGGTATGTGAGTGACAATAAGAATATACCTGGCTCATCGGCAATACGAGCCTGCTCTGTGTTGCGAGACGTGTGTATAGATAAACCAAAGCCTCTATATAAGAAATACCGGAGGCTTGGGGTGTATGATTGGATTGATGTATTCAGTACAGCAAAAAATGATCATGATAAAAATGTAATGGCTTTGCATTTTAGCCATACCGAGCTGTTTCATAAACCGATTGAATGGAAGCGTATCCAGAAAATAATAAAGGATCTAAATGTGAATAAGACCCTTGTTTCAGCAACGCATGTGCCTGCTGATATTTTCTTTAACATGTATGAGCTAGGAATGAATAATGCGCAACCTATTTCGCAAAGCTAGTAATATTCTGCTTATATCTATAAAGCCGCAGTTTGTTAGCAAGCTGCTTGATGGTAGTAAAAGCCTTGAGTTACGTAGAGTTAAACCTAGAGTCATCAATGGTGATATTGTTCTTATTTACGAAACATCACCAACTATGGCTTTAGTCGGATATGGGATAGTTGAATCTGTTATCTCAGATGCCCCAAATAAACTCTGGAATAATGTTGGGAATCGATCTGGAGTGACAAGAAGTGAATCCAACAAATATTATTTGGGTGCTGAAATAGGGTATGCCATTAACTTCTCACAGGTGAATTGTTTAGCAACGCCAGTTAACTTACCCTCATTGAGAAAAAGAATAGAAGGATTTCACCCCCCTCAGAGCTATAGGTACTTATGCCCAAATGTAGCTTCAATGATCTGTATGCCTTTGTGAGATTCTGAACGGGAATGCATATGGTAGCAAAGTCTAGAGTAAGGACTGAGTTCTTGCTGGTTACCTTCACAATTAGGAACATATTAACAAAAACACCAACGTCCAAGGAGTAAGGCATGCCTTTGTATGAGCTAGGTAATGATGAAATTACTGTTGTAGCTGAAACTACATTTGCTGAACAGGGTATAAAAGAGCGTGAAGATCTTCAGCGCCTGTTAAGAGATCAAATAAGCATTATCGCCCCAAATACACTGGTGATCGCTGAGGAATTCGGTGAGTGGGATGAGAGTCGCCGCAGGATCGATCTGTTGGGGTTGGATAAAGGTGCCAATCTGGTCGTGATAGAACTGAAACGCACTGAGGATGGTGGACGCATGGAGCTGCAAGCGATCCGTTATGCGGCGATGGTTTCTACCATGACCTTTGACAAAGCGGTAGAACTCTTTAGCCGTTATCTAGCAGATCGTGATCGGGATGAAAGTGCGGCATCACTCATTATGGATTTTCTTGGCTGGACTGAGATAGATGAAGATGGTTTTGCGCAGGATGTGAAAATTGTCCTTGCCTCTGCTGAGTTCTCTAAGGAGCTGACTACTTCTGTGATGTGGTTGAATGAACATGATCTGGATATCAAATGTGTTCGCTTTAGGCCCTATTGTTATCAGGGGAAAGTTATTCTTGATGTTCAGCAAGTGATCCCACTTCCAGAAGTAGCAGAGTATCAAGTTCAAATTAGAGAGAAAAAACAAAAAGAACGTTTAGCTAGATCGCAAGGGAAAGACAGGAGTACTTATTCGATTATGTATCAGAGAAATGTTGAGTTTGAAGGCTTTAAGAAGTCGGATATTGGGTTGAATACGGTACTTGTCCTTGAGAGCCATGAGTTAATGGATACTGCTGCTTTTGAATTCTTGAGGGAGGATAAGAGTTGCAGTTTTCAGCTGCTTAAAAAGGCTAACGAGGTGACTGAGACAGAAAGGAAATATAGCAAGTATCGGGTAAGTAGTGAACCTGAGATTGTTTTTGAAGGCGAGGGGTACTATGTTGCTAGAAACTGGGGGGTTGGAAATGTGGAAAGATTTATGGATAAGGTAAAACAATGTTTTCCTGATATTGAATATACTCAGTATAAAAATACTGACTGATGCTATGACTGTTGTTTATATGCCTAGATAGACAATTACCTTGAGCTAAACTTTAAGATGGATTTTAGCCTTATACCATTTGGCTTGAATGTTTCTGATGGGGAGTTTATGGATGTGCATGATGTTCCCCGAGGAGCTAAATGCGGCTGTATTTGTCCATCATGCAAAACGCCACTGATTGCTCGCCAAGGCAATGAAAAAGAGTGGCATTTTGCTCATGCCAGCAGAAGCGTATACGAAAAAACCGAGAATGAATGTGAGTTTTCATTTTATGTCTCCGTTAGAATGATGGCACGGCAAATCATTGGTGATGAGCTTGAGGTTTTACTGCCTGAATATAGGGATTCCGTATCAAAATATAACCATAGAACTGGCCGGTCAATTTTAGAAAATTTCACTGTAACTGATTCAAAAAAGATACAGCTGTCCGGCATAGAAGTTGAACGAACCTTTTTAGGCGTGCCTGTTGATATTGTTGGTCAGGTAGGTGGTTTCAAGTTCGTCATCTATTTCACACATCCTGGCCGGGATGTTCCAGTCGAGCTAATTAGCCCTACAGATACGCAATGTGGAATAGTCGCGGTCGCACTGAATACATTGCCCATCAAGTTCCGTGCTGAAAGGAAATCTGGTAGCTCGTATCAAACAACTCTGTTGGAACATTTATCTGATGACGTGACTTCAAAGCAGTGGGTTTTTCACCCCAGGTATGACCGCTGTAGAGAAAAGGCTAAACAGGCGTTAGAGGAAAAATCTTCTCGCCTAAAGCCCGTTATTAAGTCTCACCAAAGAAGTGTCAAATACCCGGTACGCTCTCAGCTGCCAGATATAACGACTAGCATTGAGTCTTTCGTCCCAGAAAAGAAGAGATTGGCATTATTTGAGTGTGTTATGTGTCGCTCACAGTGGCAAGACTGGGAGCCCGGTGGGAGTGAATGCCCGAAGTGTAGAACCCATTTATATCGGGTGTGTAAGGAGTTTATTGGGGTATGAGTTCACTTGACGATTTGGGGCTATCTCCAATTAGTTCAGGCCAGTCTTGGGTTGGGTAAGGGAATAGAAAAGACGTTTAGAAGGTGCAGGTGATAATAAAACATCTACCAAAAACAACAGGATAACTAGATATTGCACGATAACAATAACAGTGTTATCGTGCAGAAAACTTGTTATCGAGGTGCCTGTGGAGCAACTAGCAAAGAACCTAGAGCACTACCTGTCAGAGGTGACGGGGCTTGAAGTCACGGCTAATCCCTTGAATAGCGGTGATTTACCCTATTTCTTTTCCCGCCAATACGCCCTTTATCAGTTGGTAGTCGGAAGGGTCTCATTTACTGCTCTGTTTCTGCGGCAGGAGGATGAGTTTAAGCCTGCCCAATTCATTAAGCACATGCGTCAAATGCCATCCATTGAAGTAGATGAGGTCTGTGTGGTGGCACAAGCCCTACCAACCTATGTGCGCAAGCGGATGATTGAGAAGGGCATTGCCTTTGTAATCCCTAAGGTTCAGATGTATTTGCCAAGCCTGGGTATGGAATTGCGGCCACGGCCTGGGCGAAAGAAGCCGGTTTCTGTAGAAAGATTCAGCCCAGCAACCCAGGTGGTTTTGATCCATTGGTTACTCGGGCGGATTCAGGGGTCGGTGACCCCGCTAGAGCTTTCAAAACAACTTTGGTACAGCGCTATGTCGATGAGTAGGGCGCTGGACGAGCTGGAGTCAACGCAGATTGCTCAGGTAGAGCGGGTAGGCCGAGAGCGATTGGTTACCTTTACAGGGGGTCGCAAGGATATTTGGCAGGAGGCGATTCCCCGGCTGCGTAATCCCATCAGCCATACGGTGCGGATTCTTGAGCGCCACGTGCATCGACAGGATGTGCTGTCGGCTGGCATGACGGCTTTGTCTGCTCGGACGATGCTTAATGAGTCCACTTATCCTGAATATGCCATCAGCCGTGATGCCTGGAAAGTGATGGAAAAAATGGGGATTGAGAGGATCCCGATGGAGGAGCCTGATACTTGCTTGCTACAGATCTGGTGTTACGACCCAAAGGTTTTGGAAGTAGATGGTCTGGTAGACCCTTTCTCACTCTACCTTAGCCTCCAGGATGAAACCGATGAACGCATAGAAATGGCACTTGAAGAGATGATGGAGCGATATCTATGATAAGAGGTTTGGACAAATTTCGGGAGCATTTCGCCGGCTTTTCTGATCACTATGTGTTGATTGGGGGCGCTGCCTCTGATCTGGTAATGGATGAGGCTGGTGTTGAGTTTCGTGCTACCAAAGATTTAGACATTGTGCTTTGCATTGAGGCACTAGATGCAGAATTTGCCTCGGCATTTTGGACCTTTATTGGGGCTGGCGGTTACCAACACCAACAAAGGAGTTCCGGCAAGAAAATATTCTACCGGTTTAATAATCCAGCAGATGAGACTTATCCATTCATGCTGGAACTGTTCTCACGAAACCCCGATAACATGGTGTTGGGTGATGACAGCCATTTAACACCAATTCCAATAGCTGAGGATGTCTCAAGTCTATCTGCAATCCTGCTAGATGAGGACTATTACCAGTTCCTTCATCAGCACAAGATTGAAATTGATGGTGTGCAGGTAGTGAGTACAGCGTGCCTGATTCCATTAAAAGCAAAAGCCTGGCTCGATTTGAGTGAACGGAGAGAGGCCGGTGAGCAAGTAGATTCAAAAGAGGTTAAGAAGCATCGGAATGATGTGTTTCGTCTATTCCAAATTATCCCTCCAGAACTTCGTGTAGATCTTCCAAAATCAGTTTCACGCGATATGGAGCGCTTTTTTATAGCCATATCTGAGGAATCTGATCTATCACTGAAACCCTATGGCCTGGAAGGGCTTGGAGTTCTTGATGTGGTTGGCTTACTTAGGCGGATTTATGAACTTCCTGAGCAAGGTAGCTCAGAAGGGTAATGGGCATGAGGCTTTGTAACCTATTGAAAAAAAGAAAACACAGAGGATTTGAACTCTTTGCCCAAATCCATGAAGGGCAGACTAGGTGCTGAAGCTGTTCAGCGTATCAATGTAGTGCTGCTGTAGCACCTGATTTTCTCGATTCCGGGTAAATAATTATTTGAAGCTTATTTAAAGTTCAGTCCTGTCCATTAGATTTAGGTGTCGGACAACATATCCGCTCCTCATGTACAGCATGGTTGTAGTGAGCAGACCTATCGGATGCAATTGCTCATGCGATAAAGTCGTGCGTGACTTTTGTGGGTATTAGTTATGCATTGTCCTGCATTGTGGTGCAAATTGGGCAACGGGCGCCACGGTAACTCATTGAAATATATATTGATTATTTAATGGTTTCCTGACTGAAAATCCCCGTGTCGGCAGTTCGATTCTGTCCCTGGCCACCATATTAAGTGGCTTTATTTTTCATTGAAAACATAAAGTTACAAAAAGAACCCCTCGGAGAAATTCGCGGGGTTTTTTATTGCGTGTCACACGCCTGTAATGCTGACAAATAATATTGGCCTATAAAAAAATAACATAAGATTTCTCAGTTCAACTTATTGTTTTTTTTCTTCTTGTGAGAGGTCGTTTTTTGGTTGTATATGCCATCAATGTTATTCGCAGCCACCATGCATAACTATAAACACGCCAAACTTTCTGTGTGGGTCATCCTCATCGGCAACATCATTAGAGCCAGTGGGTTGTGGTGGTGCGACTGTTCCCATAGGAATAGAAACAGGGCTTTCATCAAAAACACCTTCAATTATTGGTGCATCAAAAAGGGCGAAACTGCTATGAATTCTGTAGGCTTCGCCTGGTTTTAAAATGGTGCTTAAGTCAACGTTTACACTGGAGGCATCTTCATAGTTGTAGATGACAACGCGGGCGCGTCTTGGATTATGGTCGTTTGCTTTAACAAAGACTCGGTTGCCTGTAACTGGCGGGGTGGTTTGGACAATATTTCCATTTATACCGTCAGAAATAAAGCTGCTTGCCGCACCTGTCAGGCCACGGAAAATAGAGCTGTTGCTTATATTCAGTGATGGCCACGACCCGGCAACCCAAAAATTTTCACTTAAGTAGTTGTCTATTAAGATAGCGTCTTGACCAGTAACGCTTCCGCCATAACCAAGTCGTGTTCCCCGTGAGTTTTCAGAGTAGCCAAGGTTGTGCTTCATAAGAAGATTAGTAACAGGTTTGAACCCCCCTATGAGGCAGTTATCTTTTTTCTGACTTGCTCTTGGGTCAGATGCACCGGTCATAAACCATGTGTTATGTTGAACATCAAAGTTGTTCATTTGCCCTCCTTCGGTATAGACATGTATGCCGGTGCCATAACCGAAAAATATAATGTTGTTAGTGAGCCTTTTGAATCCAGTATTGTTTTGGGCATATATCGCATGCCCATGCCCTCTATCGGGGCCTGTCCAGCCATTGTTGTAGATTATGTTGCCATAAAGCTCTGAATTGGGTGCATTGCTCCAAGATGAGATCCCGCCGCCAATATTGTCATGCACAATAAAATTAATAACCCTTGTGTTTGGACCCGTTACAGTTACCCCATTATTTCTTACAAGATCGGTTGGATTAGAGCCAGTTTGGGTTGAGGTATGTGTAGCTGATGAGCTTATAACTTCTAAGCCATAGTAATCAGTCCAGTCTCCACTGATGGTCAGCGCTGCGCCGCCAGATATATGATTCCCATCTATAATGGCGCGTTTGCCGGGGAGAGGTCTCACTTTTATAGGGAGTAGGCTTGTCCCTCTTAGTTTTGATGTGAAATTTCCTTTATAGATGCCCTCCATTAACCAAAGTGTTTGGCCTGCTGAAACAATGGATGTGGAGGAGAGAGCTGTTGCTAGGTCTAAAGGGTCTAGTTGAGTACCTGCAGCAGTAGCAGCACCTGTAGGTGAAACAAAAATGCCAACAGCAGTTTCAAGCGGAAGGTTTGCGCAGGATGAAAGAGCGAAAGTATTGTCGGTAAAACTGTTAAAGGCGTGATAGTTATCGAAGGGTGTTGCTTTTGGTGTAGTGATACATGAAGCATTGCTTAACTTAGATTCGTTGTTCTCAGCATCGATGGCACTAACAGTAAAACAGTAGTTTGTTTTTTCATAAAGCCCTGTGATTGATATTGATGTGTGGTCAGTTGATTTAATTAAAACATCATCACGATAGATTTTATAGCTGGTGACAGCGGTGTTATCTGGGGAGGCAGACCAGCTCAAATCAATTTGGCTAGATGATGACTCAATGGCTACTAGGTTGCTTGGGATTGTGGGTGTCGGTACATCTATATAATTAATTGTTCTTGTTACAAGCCAACGAATTGCATCGGCCTCTATTGCCTCATTTGAATAGACACGATGAGGGGTTAGTATAATAAAAAGGACAAAAGTTAGTATATATTTCATTGGTGTATTTGGTTTTTGAAATCCTTGGAGTTTTATTCTCCGCTACTTGCAGCGATGAAAAAAACATTGCAATGAAATCTTTGATGCTTCTATTTGTAGGGTCGGGATACGTGGTTTCAAGTAATAAGTGCAATTCCATTAGTGCTTAACACCAACTTGCATGACTCTCCGGTTGGCTTAGTAATTCCTGAACATTGGCCTCAATTACCCGGTATCCAACATTGCCATAAATTATTTGACGTCCTTCATTTAAAATTAGGGTTGGGCTACCTGTTACCCCATACCGTTCCTTAAGCTGCAAATCATCATCCAAAGCTGCAAAAGCGGCTCCTGATTTAATTAGATTCTCGATTTTATTAAGTGGTAACTCCAGGTGTTCAGCAATTTTCATTTGAGCATCAAAGCTGGATATATCAATTAAGTCTCTAAAAAAAGCCAATCGAAATTTCCAAACTATATTTTCAAATATACTCTTTTCAGGATCACTCAGTTTAGAACTATGTGGTAACTCGCCAGAGGCTTCCAATATTTGAATAGCTTTCAAAAATAGATGACAACTGGTTGATGTCGTTGGTCTGTTTTTAATCCATATCTCAGGATGAATCTTTATGTGGCTATACTTTTGCGCAATATCCTTAACATGATTGCTGTATGCAGAAACCCCACCATCATTTAGCCAATTCTGTTTCATGTTTGATTTTACTGAACCAAATACGGGCATAAAGTGATTTTTAATGATTACGCTAGCACCAAATTTTGTTTTCAATTCATCAATTCTGATCTGCGCCAGGTATGCCCAAATGCAAAGAATATCTGTGAAATATAAGATTTCTACTTTCTTAGGTGTACTCATACATGGCTTCTCGTTGTTCTGGTATTAAGCAATACTATCTTTTGTGAGCAGCGCGAACAAAACCTGTGTCAGGTTGATTTGTGCTGCTGCTTAATTTCCACTTGGGCGTATCAGTTTTACTTGCGGAAAATAAGTTTTATATTTCCCCGAATCTCTTGTTATCAAATCAAATTTCGATACAGCTGCATGTGCACCAATAAAGAAATCAGGTAATGGGGATGTTTTATTTCCCTTGCTTTGTCTATATTTTAGAAACGCCTTACCTGTAAGAAATAATGCTTCACGAGGCATTTCTAACACTTTGACACCAAGCTCAGATATCACAGCCTCTACCTCTTCAACGTTGTTAAAGCCTATTGAAATCTCAGTGTAAACTATAGAATTTATGAATAGCGTGTTTGTTTGGCTGTATTTCTCTAAAATACTTTCAGACCAATCAGCCCAATTAACATCATCAGTAAACAAATCTAGTAATACACATGAATCAACAAGAACACCATTCATTACGACTCCCTTGTAAGGCTCATGATTTCATCAGTAGACATTTTTACTGTAGTTATCCCTCTGAATTTCTTGAATTTCCTGGTTATATTAGGCTCATTGGTTCTAACTATGTAAAACCGCCCCTCATCTTCCACAAAATCAATTTCAGACTCAGGTGCAATACCTAAAGCTTCCCTTACATCTCTTGGGATGGTGACTTGCCCTTTTGTTGTAACTCGCATAGCTTTCATGCCTCCAGCAGCATGTAATACCATAATAGTATTACATCTAGTGGCATGCAAGTTTGCGGGGTTTGTTCCTCTCAATTGCCATTATTAGGCCCTGTACTTGAAACCAAATAAATCTAATGAAACGGCTAACCATTTCTAACTGTATAACACCCGTATTACTGCTTTATATGGTAACCCTATACCTTCGCGATTGCCTATTTTGGCTATCTCTTGAATAGCGTGACGGGCTTGTTTCCTTTGTAGACTAATAAACAAGTGGAGACTTCATTTAATTCAATCTAAGTAAATCCCCATCTCCCTCTGATGGGCGCTATATGGCGATTTTAGCTGCGATCTTTTTTATTGATCTTATTGGCTTGCAGACTAGGATTGTTAGTAAGGCTTATTTGTTTTAATTATTACTCTGTTTTAGATACGCCTGTTTTTTTGTGGCAGCACTTTGGTTTGTCAGTTTGGTTTTAAAATCACGTGAAATTTCATAGGTGGAGTCAGAGATGATGCAGGCACTGGTAAAAAAATATGCCAAACCTGGAATCTGGATGGAGTCTGTTCCGATACCAAAGATAGGTGTAAATGATGTGCTCATAAAGGTGAGCAAGGCAGGCATCTGTGGCACTGATCTGCATATTGTGAATTGGGATGACTGGGCGCAGCGCAATATTAAGCCTCCACGGATTATTGGACATGAGTTTGTGGGTGAAATTGTGGAGTTGGGTGCAGAGGTAGAGGGATATGCCGTTGGTGATCGAGTGACTGCAGAGGGGCATATTACCTGTGGGTTGTGTCGTAACTGTTTGGCGGGCAAAAAACATCTCTGTGCTAGCTCGATAGGTATTGGAGGTGGATGTGATGGCGCCTTTGCAGAATATTTAGCCATGCCGGTAACAAATCTTTGGCGGGTGCATGATGATATTCCTTCTGAAATTGCAGCCATTCTTGACCCTTTCGGGAATGCGGTGCATACCGCGCTTTCATTCGATCTGGTTGCTGAAGATGTGCTGATTACGGGGGCTGGCCCCATTGGTATTATGGCGGCTGCAGTGAGCCGCTTTGTGGGTGCTCGCCATATTGTAATAACTGATGTTTGTGACTATCGACTGAAGCTGTCTGAAAAGATGGGGGTGTCGCGCACAGTCAATGTTGCACATGAGAAGCTGGAGCAGGCCGTGTCGGATCTAAGGATGTCTAATGGCTTTGATATAGGGTTGGAGTTTTCCGGCAATCCTGTGGCTTTTAATAGCATGATTAACAGTATGTACCATGGCGGTAAGATAGCTATTCTTGGATTTCTCCCGCCGACTACAGAGATTAGCTGGGATCAGGTCATATTTAAAGGTCTGCATCTAAAAGGGATATATGGGCGAGAGGTATTTGAGACCTGGTACAAGATGACGCAGATGTTGAGGAGTGGCCTGGATATTTCACCAGTGATTACCCATCGCTTTCCAATGCAGGAATATAAAGATGCCTTTGATGTGGTGCGTTCTGGTCTTTGTGGGAAAGTGATACTGGAGTGGTGATTTGCTCTGTTTCACAGCGTATTTCATGAGATATTTATAGTTTTGTCTTGATCTGGATTAAACCCATGCTAAAAAAATATGAACGGTTTGAAAGCGAGTTAGAGCATATTAAGAGTGAGGGGCTTTATAAGCAGGAGCGCATAATCACCACCGCTCAGGGTGTAGAGATTGCCACTCAGGAGATGGGTGAAACACTTAATTTCTGTGCTAATAACTATCTGGGTTTGGCCAATCATCCTGCCATGGTAGAAGCCGCTGTTCAGGCGTTGCACTCGCATGGTTTTGGTATGGCCTCTGTGCGGTTTATTTGTGGCACACAAGATCTGCATAAGAAACTGGAGCAGGCGATTAGCCTCTTCTTACATACTGAAGATGCCATTCTTTATACCTCTTGTTTTGACGCTAACGCAGGGCTGTTTGAAACACTGCTTGGCGCTGAAGATGTGGTTATTAGTGATGCACTGAATCATGCTTCAATCATTGATGGCATACGGCTGTGCAAAGCAGAGCGCTTGCGCTATGCACATAGCAATATGGATGATCTTGAAAAGCAGCTTAAGGCAGCACAACGGTACCGTACTCGTCTTATTGCTACCGATGGCGTATTTAGTATGGATGGTGATATTGCCAGGCTTGATCAGATTGTAGAGTTGGCCTGGCGTTATGATGCCCTGGTTATGGTAGATGACTCCCATGCGACGGGTGTAATGGGTAAGACAGGACGTGGTTCTGCGGAATACCATGGCGTAATGGAGCAGGTTGATATTTATACCTCAACCCTGGGGAAGGCACTGGGTGGTGCCTCTGGTGGTTTTACTTCAGGGCGTAAAGTCATTGTAGAGTTGTTACGTCAGCGATCACGCCCTTATCTGTTCTCCAATACCCTGACACCGGCCTTGGCTGCAGCCGGTATAAAAGCATTTGAGCTACTATCAAGCTCCACAGAACTACATGATCAGCTTGCAGAGAACACCCGCTATTTTCGGCAGCAGATAACACGCATAGGATACAAGATTAAACCGGGCAAACATCCTATTGTTCCCATCATGCTTTATGAAGCACCACTCGCGCAGGAGATGGCGGCCAGGTTGCTACAGCATGGAATCTATGTGATTGGTTTTTGTTATCCGGTTGTACCCATGGGGCAGGCACGCATACGTACCCAAATTTCAGCGATCCATACTCAACAACAACTTGACCAGGCATTAAGTGCCTTTGAGCTAGTGGGAAAAGAGCTTGGGGTGCTTAAACCTAGGTAAATCAGCTGAGCGCATGCACATGACCGGTCTTTCCAGGTTAAATAACTGCTGGCGTTGTGGTGGGTGTTTTTGATATAAGTCAAACTACAGCGCGGTTTTTATTTAAACCGTAAAAATAGAGTTAATGAGTTTAAGGGTGCAGAAATGAGTCAAAATGAACTGATATGGGACGATGATGCGTTGAAACTACTGGAAAAAGTCCCTTTTTTTGTACGCAAGATAGCAAAGAAAAAGATTGAAAAGACAGCGATTGAGACGGGTGCAGTGCGCATCACCGTTGAATTGATGGAAAAGATTAAAAGCGAAAGAATGGCAAGCTAAAAAAAGCCCCATCCAGCACTCACTGGACGGGGTTTTATCTATTTTGGGCTACCTGTTGTTTCGGCGTTCCCGTGCAGCTTCAGCCAATTGACGCAGCAGTGGCTCGGTATCTTCCCAGTTGATACAGGCATCGGTCAGGCTCTGGCCGTAGGTCAGCTGTTTGTCCTGTTTCCAATCCTGGCGGCCTTCCACCAAAAAGCTCTCAATCATCACGCCGAAGATCCGGTCATCGCCCCGAGCAACCTGACCGGCCACATCACGTCCAACATTGAGCTGCTTGGCGTGCTGTTTGTAGCTATTGGCATGGCTAAGATCAATCATAATGTGTGAAGCCAATCCAGCTGCCTCTAAATCTTCAGCCGCAATATTTACACTTTCGGTATCGTAGTTCGGGCGTTTGCCACCGCGCAGAATAAGGTGGCCATCTTTATTACCCGTGGTAGAGAAGATGGCAGAATGCCCGGCCTTGGTCAGTGACATAAAGTGGTGCGGTTGGGCGGCAGCGCGAATGGCATCGATTGCCACCTGCAAGCCACCGTCGGTGCCATTCTTAAAACCCACGGCGCAAGAGAGGCCAGAGGCCAACTCACGATGCACCTGGCTCTCAGTGGTGCGTGCGCCAATGGCACCCCAGCTGATCAGGTCAGAGATATACTGTGGGCTGATGGGGTCAAGATACTCAGTACCGGCAGATACACCCAGATTATTCACGTAGCTCAGCAGCTCACGCGCCTGCAGCAGACCCTTGTTGATTTTGAAGCTGCCATCCAGATCAGGATCGTTGATCAATCCTTTCCAGCCAACAGTGGTGCGAGGCTTCTCAAAATAGACACGCATAACAATCAGCAGATCATCCTTCAGCTCTTCGCACAAACCCTGCAGCCGATCGGCATACTCCTTCGCTGCTTTGAGGTCATGTACCGAGCAAGGGCCAGTCACTACCAGCAACCGGTCATCTTTACCATTGAGCATATTGTGAATGCTCTGACGGGCGTTATAGACCGTCTCAGCTGCCTTCTCAGTGATAGGGAAGGCGGCGTGAACCTCAGCTGGGGAGGAGACCTCAGTGGTTTTATCAATACGCAGATCGTCTGTTTGGTATGTCATGCTCGTTATCGCCCTCTATTTATGATGGGCGCATTATACCGAAGCTAGGCCAACAGTCACCGTATTGCCTGATATTTAGTCCTGGTTTGCTTATGGCGGTTTATGATCTGAATGAGGGGATAGGTCGTACGGAAGATTGTGGGAACCAGAATCCCATATCATAGTTATGTTGGCGGTCGTGCTTCACTCGCTAGTGCCTATCGCTCTTATGCTCGCCTGCATGTGAGAGATAGAGCGCCAAGCCGATTAAAGCGATTCCGCCGGCGAGGTAGAGTAGGTCGAGTGGCGTTTTAAATTCCATCGCAATGGCGTACTCGAAAAATTTAACAATCAGGATCATCAGGATGACTTTAGCCAGGCGGCTTTTGAGGTCATCCAGACTGGTGATCAGCAGAACGTTTGAGGCATTTTTAGACTCTTCAGCCTTTGCAATATCACTGATAAAGAGTTCGTATAGACCCAGGGCGAAGATCAGTAAGATAGTGGCGAGCAGGTAGCCATCGACGATCTCAACCACATGGGTGACAGTAGCCGCCCTGAGTGCATAACGCTGTTCCTGGCTGATATCTACCGAGATGTAGTCGCCCAGGTGGCTAACCATAAATACGGCATCTGCAGTGGCGATGTAAAACATGGCCATGCTGGATGCCAAACTGGCGAGCACAGCAAACAGCACGACGAAACGGCTATCCCACAGAAAAGATTCAAAATATTTCTTTAGTATATTCATGATGTTATAGGTGGTTGATTTATTTCGTGGATTATATCTTGAATATCTGTTTGATGCGTTTATTTTAAAAGGCCTGAGTAAGAGATTAGTATTGAAATACTCAGAAGATTAGCTAGTCTGCTTGTTACCAAATTGGTGTTAATCGGTATATTTAATCACAGGCGCTGCAATACAGGAGTTAACAATGATCTATAGTAAACCAGGTTCTGACGATTCCGTTGTCTCTTTAAAGGATAAGTACGATAACTATATAGGCGGTCAATGGGTCTCTCCTGTGGAGGGAGCTTATTTTGAAAACCCTTCACCGGTAGATGGGGAGGTTTTTTGCCTGGTGGCTCGTTCCACTGCGGCTGATGTGGCGTTGGCATTAACAGCGGCGCATGAAGCTAAAGAGGCCTGGGGGAAATCATCGGTCACCCAGCGTTCAGGTATCCTGCTGAAGATTGCCGATCGTATTGAAGCCAACTGTGAGATGCTGGCAGTGGCAGAGACCTGGGATAACGGCAAGCCGGTGCGCGAGACGCTGGCAGCAGATGTGCCGCTGGCGGTGGATCATTTTCGTTACTTTGCCGGCTGTATTCGGGCGCAGGAGGGTTCTATTGGTGAGATTGATGAGACGACTGTCTCCTATCAGTTTCATGAGCCATTGGGAGTCGTCGGGCAGATCATTCCCTGGAATTTCCCGCTATTGATGGCGGCGTGGAAGCTGGCTCCCGCCTTGGCGGCTGGTAACTGTGTTGTGCTTAAACCGGCTGAACAGACACCACTCTCCATCTCGCTGTTGATGGATGTTATTGGTGATCTGCTACCGCCCGGAGTATTGAATATTGTGCATGGCTATGGCGAAGAGGCAGGCAAGGCGCTGGCTACCAGTGACCGTATTGCCAAGATTGCCTTCACTGGCTCCACAGCTGTGGGGCACCAGATTATGGGGTATGCCAGTCAGAATATTATCCCGGTTACGCTCGAGCTGGGTGGCAAATCACCCAATATCTTCTTTGCAGATATATTGCAGCAATCACCTGAATTTATTGATAAGGCGATTGAAGGGCTGGTGCTGGGCTTTTTCAATCAGGGTGAAGTTTGTACCTGCCCTTCACGTGTACTGATACAGGAGTCGATGTTTGATGAATTTATTGCCCGGGTTATTGAGCGTATAAAAATAATTAAGCAGGGTGATCCACTGGATACCGAGACGATGATTGGCGCTCAGGCATCTCAGGAGCAGCTGGATAAAATTCTTGGTTATATGCAAGTTGCTGAGCAAGAGGGGGCAGAGTGCCTGATTGGTGGGAAGCGCAACATGGCCAATGCACTGGCTGATGGTTTCTATATTGAGCCGACCCTATACAAGGGTGATAACAGCATGCGCATCTTTCAGGAGGAGATCTTTGGCCCGGTACTGGCGGTGACTACTTTTAAGGATGAGGCTGAGGCGATTGCCATTGCCAATGACACAGAGTACGGCCTGGGTGCAGGTGTTTGGACCATGGATATGAATCGTGCCTATCGGTTGGGGCGGGCTATTCAGGCAGGTCGGATTTGGACCAACTGTTACCATGCTTATCCTGCCCATGCTGCTTTTGGTGGTTACAAGAAATCAGGTATTGGTCGTGAGACCCACAAGATGATGCTGGATCATTATCAGCAGACCAAAAATATCCTGGTTAGTTATGGCACGCAGCCGTTGGGTTTTTTCTAAAAAGCGCTATTAAAACGGTTAAAAAATAAAAGCTCAATGAGGTTTATTGGGCTTTTATTTTAGTGCATATCGGTTAGTTATTTTTCTGCCGAGCTTCAATTTGTGGTGGGCTGCCTGGTACTGTGTTAACGGTGATAATGGGGTTGCAGCATACCTGGCGATCTTCACTATATTCTTGCTCTTCAATCGAGTTATCGATGGGTAACTCGATCTGCTCTCAGCAATAGAGGCATTGAATGGTATGACTGTCCAACGGCCATGCTAGCTTTTGAGGCGCTCAGGAATCATACAGACGGGAATAGGCTGCATCTTATGCTGGTTGGCACGGTTTAGGCGTTGATAGATAGACAGTACTTCTTTTTGACGATCTTCAAGTTTTGTTTCATCACCATCGAATGTCATCGCCCACTCAAGTTCTGGGTAGCTTGCGCCAATCTGATCTTCATCGGTACGGTCGTCGTGCCAGAGGCCGTCGGTTGGTGCAGCTTGTAGGATCTCTTCGATAACCCCCAGTTCACGCCCCAGGGCATAAACCTCGGTTTTGTTTAGGTCAGCGATGGGGCTAACGTCGACACCACCGTCACCATATTTGGTATAAAAACCGATACCAAAATCCTCAACCTTGTTGCCTGTACCCAACACCAGATAACCGTGATGGGCGGCGAAATAATAGAGTGTGGTCATGCGCAGGCGCGCACGGGTGTTGACCAGTGCCATGGCATGTGACTCTTCATTCTCAGCTTTTGGAAACACATTCAGCAGGCTATCGAAGACATCTGTTAACGGCACTTCTGTTGAATCTGCATGGGGGAAGTTTTGCTTTAGGAATTCGATATGACGCTGGGCGCGAGTCACTTGATCACCATGCTGATGGATGGGCATCTCTACGCAGAGCATGGGGCGACCGGTACGTGCACCGAGTGTGGAGGTTACAGCAGAATCAATGCCGCCAGAAACACCAATAACAAAGCCCTTAGCACCTGATTTTTCAGCATAACTATTGAGCCAGTTAGTGATGTGTTCAATGATTTTTGTAGTTTGCATCTTTCTTCCCGTTTTGTGAGTTCGTACATAATTTAGCGGGAAGCATAGCATTCAAATAACGCCGGGTCAGGAGGCGCGTTTTGACTGTGGATATGAACAGCTTGTCGGCTTGGCCTGTCATTGGGATGAAGCGTGTCTGATTAACAGTCATTTTATAATTGTTAATCATTCTCTTGCCGCGCTTCTATGTGAGCTGAGCTACCTGGCACGGCATTAACTGTAATGCTTATTGGGTTGCAACATACCTGGCAATCTTCAGTGTACTGCTGTTCTTCAATTGAGTTCTCAATGGATAACTCAATTTGTTCTCCACAATATGGGCACTGGATATTACTGCCTTCTAATAATGTCATGTCATGACTCCAAAAATTATTAGTGTAATGCAGGGAGTATAGATTAGTGGGGTTGTTACTTTTTAGTATCTATTTCCGCTATTTTGATAGGGGATTCGATGAGATGATTTCTTCATCAAATCCCCCGTTTTTATTACTGCAAATGCAGAAACAAGCTGATTAATTTACCTTGCATTCAACGGCATCAAGTAGATTAATGATTTGTGCAGATAGAGCAGGTACTTTTTTATAGGCAGACTCAGCCTCCCGTATATTCCCTGCCTCCTTGGAATTAATAACATTTTTGATTAGCTTGTGCAGCTTCTCATGCGGCGCTTCCAATGCCTTCATTTCAGGTATATGTCCAAATTTGGATAATCCCTCGCTGTAATACCACTTACCAAGCATACAGTGCTTATGAGAAACGGCCTCATCCAGAGTCAAAGATCTTTCCCCGTCGAGGTAGCTGCGTAGGCGAGCCTTCCATGCAAAATGTGCAGCTTTGGCTTTTGAGAGATCGAGAGATTTATTATCTGAATCACCTAAATTGAATTGATTGATGAGTGATTGAAGCCCCATTGCCAGGTCAGCCAGGTTTGAACTGGTGGTTGTTGTTTGACGGGCTGCATCGGCTGTTTCGTTTGATATTTGGGTAATGTTAACTACGTTACGACTGATCTCTTCTGCTACGGCTGTTTGTTCCCCAGCAGCATTGGCAATTTGTAGGTTCATATTATTGATGGCTGTTACTGCCTGAGTGATAGCATCCAGTGATTGGCCAGCTGCCTCAGCTTGTCCTACGCTAATATTGGCCTGATTCTGCCCTACCTCCATGGCTTTGACGGCGGTATGGGCACCGTTTTGTAGGCGTTCAATAATGGTTTGTATCTCCTTGGTTGCATCTTGGCTACGCTGAGCCAATTGGCGTACCTCATCAGCAACAACAGCAAATCCACGTCCAGATTCACCTGCTCGGGCGGCTTCAATGGCGGCATTAAGGGCTAACAGATTGGTCTGCTCCGCAATGCCTTGGATAACGGTTAGTACAGTGCCAATATTTTCACTCTCTTTCTCTAACGTGTGGATGGCATTGGATGTGTTTCCAACCTCTTGAGCCAATGTCTTGATACCATTAACAGCATCACCGACGATATTTCGTCCTTTAGCTGCCTCCTCATCAGCTACCTTAGAAGCGTCGGCTGCCTCACTAGCATGCCGAGCCACCTCCTGAGCCGTGGCTGCCATCTCATTTATAGCAGTGGCAACCTGGTCGCTCTCTGAGTGCTGCCGCATAACACCGTCAGTTGTTTGCTCAGTAGCGACGGATAGTTGGTCTGCAGCAACACTTACATTGGTGGATGACTGTAGTACTTTTTCTAAGGTAGATTGAAATGCACCTACCATTTCATTAAAGCTTCTTCCCATGATTGCAATTTCATCTTTGCCTTCTGCTGGAAATCGAAGACTAAGATTTTTGCTATCACGAGCCTGAGACATCAGCTGTGCAAGTGCAGTAATGGGGAGGCTGATGTTTCGCCCAAGTATGATGGATGCAATCAATGTGATTATAATGACAATCACGGAAATAATGAGGGAGACCATGGATAGCCACTGAGATTGTGCTTCAATCTTGGCGCTGAGCAGTTGGCCTGCTTCATTAAGAATGCCTTCTACTACATCTACTGATTGACGCATCTCTCCCATATGCCCATCTTTTGGGGTTAATCCAATTTTATTTTGGTAGGTTACTAAGGAGTCAAAGTGTGATTTGTATGCGTCAAGCGCCAGGGTAAGCTGATTTGCCCATGTGGCACTCACCTTAAGATCTTCTAATTTGATTTTAAGATTGCTGACTTGTTGCTGTAGTGCAGTAAAATTGTCTGCAAAGTCTTGGGCATACTTTGGGTTCTTTCTGGTAAAAAAGTCCTTTTCATTACGCCGTAAGGTGAGTATGCCAATGCTCATCTGGCTGATAAGGAGATGCCCCTCATCTGAGCTTCTAATAGCCCCCGTGCTGTAGTGCTGAAAGAGTGTCATTGAGATGATGGCAACAGCAATCAGGCCGCCAAGAAGATTAAGTTTGGTTTTGATGGACATACATGCCTCAGCGGTTAGGAGTATAAAACAGCCCTTTCTGAATGGCAGAATCTTTAACTCGTTGCTATTAACCTGTTTTTATAGCGTGTTTATATATGTGCTACATATGATGTATCGACTGTATATAGTGATACTTAATAGTCTATTTCTATTTTTTAGAAAGCAATTTTGTAATCTTCAAATTACAGCTTTAACTAAGGTGAGGTGGTATTTGGTTGGCTGTTGCAGGTGTTAATCACGAGTAGTGATTTGATACCAGAATTTCCCTACATATTCATGTATTGCCCAGGAGCTGGATAAAAAGGCACTAGTATGAGGTAGCCAATCTTGAAACTCTCTTTCACTCTCTTTGTATTGAAATGAGGTAGGTGCTGGATGTGCATTAACCCCTGCTTCTTTCATTACATACATGGCGCGAGGCATGTGCCAGGCATGGGTTACCAGGAGGATTTTGCTGAACCCCAGTTTATCTAATACCCGCTTGGTTAGGTTTGCATTTTCACGAGTGGTACGGCTGGCATCTTCAATTGCGGCAACCTTTACGTTGAATTCATTTTTTAGTATATCGCGCGCTAGCTGAGCCTCTGGTGTGCCTTCAGTTATGACAACGCCACCACTGGGAATAATGGGTAGAGCGGTACGGTGTGATAGCCAGGCTGCATAACGTAATCGCTCTAGATTCAGGGCGCTGACAGTATCGCCACCATACTCAGGTGCATCTAGATAACGACCAGCACCGAGTACAACAATAGCCTGTGCGTTGAGGGTTTTTGCTTCCATTGTTGAGAGTGCAGGATAGATTTCCAGCCCTGACATGAGTAGACCAGAGATGACTGATGTGCTCAGCAGATAGAAACCCAATAGGCTTAGAAAGGTAAGAACCTTGCCCAGTAACCTGTGGATTAGCACAAGCCCCAGTAGCCCCAGTAGAATGAGGCTACCTGGTGGGAGGAGTAGGTTTTCAATTATGTGTCTAAGTTCTAAACTCATGTCAGTAGAGGTGAGGCTTGTTGATCAGCATGGTAGGAGGAGCGCACCAGTGGCCCGCTGGCTACGTTGGTAAATCCCATCTTTTCACCCAGTTGGCGTAAGGTTTCAAACTCTTGTGGGGTGACGTATCGTTCAACGGGTAGATGAGCGAGGCTGGGTTGGAGATATTGGCCCAGAGTGAGCATGTCACACTGCTGCTGGCGCAGGTCATGCATTACCGCTTCGACTTCATCCAGCGTTTCGCCTATCCCCAACATGAGTCCGGATTTTGTGGGGATGCTGGGTTGCAATCTTTTGTAATGGGAAAGCAATTCTAATGAAATATTGTAGTCTGCCCCTGGTCGAACGGTGGGATAGAGTCTGGGTACAGTTTCAAGATTATGATTGAAGATATCGGGTGGCGCTTGATTGAGTGCGGTGAGCGCCTCCTCTTGCCGTCCACGAAAATCGGGCACTAGGATTTCAATCTGTAGTGTCCGGTTGAGTTGACGCAGTGCTTGGATGCAGTGTGCAAAGTGCAGGCCACCGCCATCACGTAGGTCATCTCGATTTACGGAGGTGATAACCACATATTTCAACTCCATCAGCTCAACGGCTTCGGCCAGCTGTTGAGGTTCACTCTCATCCAGTCTGTTGGGCCTGCCGTGGGCGACATCACAAAAGGGGCAGCGTCGGGTGCAGATGTCACCCATCACAATAAAGGTGGCGGTGCCGTGATTGAAGCATTCGCCCAGATTGGGACAGGCGGCCTCTTCGCATACTGAGCTGAGTTTATGTTCACGCAGAATACGTTTGATGCGCGTCACTCCAGCACCACTGGGGGATTTAATGCGAATCCAACTGGGTTTGCGCAGTGGCTTTTTGCTGAGATTGACCTCTACACTATTGTGCTTCAGTTTGTCTTGGCTGCGCTGATGGCTCTCTGGACTGGTGCGTGAGGGGGCTTTGTAGGTTTTATCTTTGCTCATGGAGTCAGAGTGTAATTGAGTTGGTCGGCTAGGTGGAGCGAAAGATCAGTCTCGATTTGTTTTAGATTTGTCGGCCCGCCTAGTTCTGCCAGTTGGGTGGTTTTCAGGCCGGGGTAACCGCAGGGATTAATACGGCTAAATGGCTCTAAATCCATCTCTACATTTAGACTGAGCCCGTGAAAGGTGCAGCCACGACGTACTCGTAGACCCAGCGCAGCGATTTTTTTCTCATTCACGTAAACACCCGGTGCGCCCGGCTTGATATTGGCGTTAATTGAATAGCTATCCAGCAAGCTGATGATGGCTTGCTCGATATGGCTTACCAGTGCTTTGATACCTAATTTCTTTCTGTGCAGATCCAGCAGCAGGTAGGCCATCAGTTGCCCTGGGCCGTGGTAGGTGACCTGTCCGCCCCGGTCGACCTGTATTATGGGGATGTCGCCTGGTGCCAGGAGGTGTTCGGTTTTTGCAGCGCGACCCAGAGTAAATATAGGCGGATGCTCCAGTAGCCAGAGTTGGTCTTGGCTGTCCGCTGTTCGCTGGTCTGTATAGCACTGCATTCTGCGCCAAGTGGGTTCATAGTCGCACAGACCAAGGTGCTGAACATGCAACTGAGGCTTGCTCACAGACTCATCAGCACATCTTTGTGGTCGGTTAAGCCTTGGTAGATGGCATCAAGCTGTTTCTTGCTGGTGGCTTGAATGGTGACGGTGATGGAGGTGTACTTACCGCTTTTGCTGGGACGGGATGAGAGACAGCCTTCAGTCATGTCAGGGGCGTGACGGCGAACAACCTCGACGACCGCTATGTCAAACTCAGGTGAGGTGAATCCCATGGCCTTGACAGAAAACTCACAGGGAAACTCAAGTAGCGTCTCTTCAGAATTTTGACTCATCTCAACTCTTCTTTGTAGGCTTGGAAGTGGTTGAACATCTTCTGCCATAATTCACCAGGCTTGCCGTTATTTATTGGGCGATCGTCCAAGTGAGTGACGGGCATGATTTCACGGGTGGAGCTGGTGAGCCAAACCTCATCTGCACTGTCTAATTGTTCTCTCGTGATAGAGGCCTCGCAGTAGGGAATATCTTTTTCTGCAGCTAGCTCCAATACCAGATCCCGCGTCACTCCAGGGAGTAGATGTTCACCTTTGGGAGGGGTAATGATCTGGCCATCATCGACGATGAATAGATTGCTGGCTGCGCCCTCCATTGCTAAACCATCACGTATCAGAATGGCTTCCATAGCACCACGCTCTTTTGCCTCTTGCCGTAGCATTACATTAGGTAGCAGTGTTGTGGCTTTGATATTGCAGAAGCGCCAGCGGATATCGTCCAGAGTGATGGCAGCGATGCCTTTTTTGTAGCACTGTGGATCAATGGAAGGAAAGGGAGTAGTGAGAGCAAATAGCGTGGGTGTTAGCCCTTCCGGAATAGTGTGATCCCGATCGGGTGCAACCCCACGGGAGACCTGTAGATAGACGCTTTGATCTTCGCCTGCGTATTGGAGAACCAGCGTTGCCAGAAGATTTTCCCACTCCTCGTGTGACAATGGGTTCTTCATATGAATAGCATGTAGGCTGTTTTCAAGTCGGTGCAGATGATGCTGCAACCGGAATAGTCGGCCGCCATAGGCCGGTATCACTTCATAGATGCTATCGCCAAAAAGGAATCCGCGATCCATAACTGAGATGCGGGCTTCGGCGAGTGGGATAAATTCACCATTTAAGTAGACTTTTGTATTGTTCATTATTCAAACCACAGCAGGGCGCTGTCCTTGGTATTTTGCCAGAGGCTGCCTGAGTTGATTTGTTCTAAGGCGACCAAAGGCACTTCTGTTAAGAGTTTGCCATGCAGGCTGACAGTGAGGCTGCCAATAACCTGGCCTTTTGCTACAGGTGCAATAATCTGGGTTTTAATGTCCATTTTAGCTTCCAGTTTTTTATATTGTCGCCGGGGAATGGTTAAGACTAAATCTTCTTCCAGCCCGAGTACCAGCTGTTGTTTGGCCCCCTTCCAAACCTTGACCTCTTTTAGCGTAGCGCCTGCTTCGTAGAGGTGATGGGTTTCAAAGAACCGGAAGCCATAGTTCAGTAAGGTTTGGGTCTCTTTGGCTCTCGCTTCTTCACTTATAGTGCCCATTACAATGGCAATGAGGCGCATATCCTTACGTTTTGCAGAGGCGACCAGGCAGTAACCAGCTGCTTCGGTGTGGCCTGTTTTCATGCCATCTACAGACTCATCCCTCCATAGTAGTTTGTTGCGGTTGTGTTGTTTGATGTTGTTAAAGAGCATCGATTTTTGTGCGTACCATTCGTAAAATTTAGGAAATTCTCTGATGGTAGCGGCGGCAACCTTGGCAATGTCATGTGGGGTGGTGTAGTGGTCGGGGTCTGGCAGACCCGTGCTGTTAACAAAGTGGGTGTTATCCATCCCCAAGCGAGCGGCATGGGTATTCATTAGTGCAGCAAAGGTTGCTTCATTACCTGCAACATGCTCTGCAAGGGCAACGCTGGCATCGTTGCCGGATTGGATAATCATCCCTTTAAGCAGTAGCTCCAGCGGTATTTTTTTGTTGACCTCAACAAACATGCGGGAACCGGGTGTGCGCCAGGCCTTCTTGCTGATTAGTACCTCATCATCCAGTTTGATGTTGCCCTCTTTTATCTCCCGAAAGACGGCGTAGGCTGTCATGATTTTGGTAATGCTGGCAGGCTCTAGACGTTGGTCAGCCTCGTTTTCAGCCAGTATGGCATTGCTTTCAAAATCAATCAGCAGATGACCTGTGGCTGCAACCTTGGGTGGCGCAGGGATGGGCGCTACAGCATGTGCAAGGCTGAGAGGGATCATGAGCAGAAGAAACTGGGTAAATATCCGAAAGCGGAGAGAAGACACAGGTGGCTTGTTCCTTTGGTTTAGTGGTCGTTGATATTAGAGATAATTAAGGGTTTTTAAGGTGCAGCAGTTATTTTAACCCTAATCGATGATGACGTGCAGGCCGGAGATGCCTAATTGGGCAAGCTTTTCAGATAGGGTGTCAGCTTGATCTACATTGAGTAGTGGCCCGACCTGAACCCGAAATATTTCGTTGCCGTTGCTATAGGATTGTTTTACTCGGATTGAACGGTTCAGTGAGTTGGTCAGTCGATTAGCTAAACGATCTGCATTGAAACGGCTTGAAAAGGCACCGATTTGGATGTACAGCCCGGGTTTCTTTCCACTTGCCCTTATCTGCCTTGGCTCAGGTGGGGCGGTTTCGCCAGAGTTAAGTGCCACAACCTCGACGATACCGGTGCCTTTTTTGAGAATATCCAGCTTGCTGGCGGCAGTATATGAGAGGTCAATAATACGATTGTTGTGGAAGGGTCCTCGATCATTGATCTTTACGATGATACTACGACCATTCTCCAGATTTGTGACTTGTGCATAGGTTGGCAGTGGCAATGTTGTGTGGGCAGCGGTCATGCCATACATGTCATATGTTTCACCACTGCTGGTGCGTCGGCCATGAAATTTATTGCCATACCAGGAGGCAATACCACGCTCTATATGATCCTGGCTGGTGGATTTCACATAATAGCGTTTGCCCCTGACTACATATGATTTTGGATTGCCATAACGGCTGCGGGGTTCATCTTTAGGGGTGGCATTGGGGATGTGGCTTACATCAATCTTTCTATCTGGTGGTCCGTCATCGTCATCAATAACGGAGGGAATGATACTGCAACCGGAGAGAAAAGCAGCCAACAACAGCATAAATATCAGCTGGGTTTTGATTGATCCGACCGTCTGTCTCGTTTGCATCAGTTACTACCGTATCTCAATTTTCTGGCTTCTAAAGTCCAGAATGGTGGCTGGATAGCATTGATAACTATTAGTATTCAAGATCCGCAATCAATTGCTATCCTTCGATAACATATGATCAGCATAGCATATTTGCTTTTTCTTAATTAAAACAGGTCAAACGATGCTTTTTTGGCAGTGCTCCATTCAAGCTATGGAGAGGGACAGGCTAATGAGTGATCTCCCTATAAAAGCTTATCTACTAAGAACAAAAAGCCGGACTCCTTACAGAATCCGGCTTCCGTCTGTCAGCTATAAGAGCGATACCTTATAGGCTACTTCGTGTGAATCGCAACACGGCGATTTTTAGCGCGTCCACGCTTTGTTGAGTTGTCAGCAGCAGGGCTACTCTCACCCATGCCTTTTGTCTGGACCGAAGAGGCTTTCACACCCCGACTAATCAGGTAATCAGCCGTAGCTTTGGCGCGGCGTTCTGACAGACCTTGGTTGTAGGCATCTGATCCCATGCTGTCGGTGTGCCCGATAACCTGCAGGTGCTCATCTCCTTTGCTTGCCTTTATCCGCTTTGCTACACCATCCAGCGCTTTTTTCATACCTGGTTTCAACACGGCCTTGTCAAAATCAAATTCATCATTCACCAGATCAATGGTGATATTCCGGATGATTTCACAGCCTTTGGAGTCAACCTTTGCGCCTCGTGGTGTGCTTGGGCATGCGTCTTTACTGTCAACAACCCCATCACCATCTGAATCCAGCTCACAACCATACCTGTCTACGGCTGCGCCTTTAGGTGTTCCAGGGCAACGATCCTTGCTATCCAGCACACCATCGCCATCGGAATCCTTATCCTGCTTTAGCTCACAACCATGAGAATCCACCTTGGCGCCTCTAGCTGTATCTGGGCACCGATCCTTGCTGTCAACCACGCCATCGCCATCTGAATCCAGCTCACAACCATCGGCATCAACCTTGGCGCCTCTTGGCGTGTTCGGACACTTATCGCTGTCATCCGCAACGCCATCACCATCGGCATCTGCGATCGCATCGCCGCATTCAGGGCGCATCTCAGCTGTTGACCATTGATCCTTCCAACACTCACCAAATGAGTTCTTTACTACCTCATTTCTGGAGTCAACCCAATAAGCTGCCTGCACAGAGCTGACCATTCCGATCCCCATGCCTACCAGTAACGCTAGACCTACAATTCTTCCCGGCACTTTTTGTTCCATGACAACTCCCCTTATAAATTAACTATAATCACACCCTCAGCAACCTACTCTGTTGCCATACTAATTTAGTATATACATTCCTATTGGCATTTACAGCTACTGCTACCTGTATGCAAGATTTTTTCCTATTAGACCAGCACCCAATCTCATTGGACGCATTATTCGGTGCCAGGCACATACCTGGGTTATATTGAATCCCTCTATTGCCTTCCGGCAGCCTATTCTGGACTGCAGGACAAGCGCTTACAGGATGTTGATAAACAGCCTTTGCATGCTGATTGACGGCACGACTCGCCATCAAATGCAATCAGATACAGCTGAATTTGTAGCTCTATTGAATGTCGAATGCGTTAGAGGGAACAATGATCAATAAGTTTTACAGTGTCTTTGTTTTTATTTGTGGGAGGGGCTTGTTTATCATGTTGCGTATATATTTATTGGTTTTGCTTCACTTAATTGTGACGCCCGTCAATGCGCAGCAGGCTGAAATGGATGCCTCTAGGGTACAACAACTGGAAGAGGCGATGGTAGATCTGCGTGTGACTGAAAATGCATGGCGGCGTAATGACGCAGAGTTTCGTGCTATGCGTGAGCGGGCAGAGATATCTGAAACTGAGACGCGTGAGTTTGCCGCATTTGTTGCAGGACTGCAGCGCAGGGTATTTGAGGGGTGTCGAGCCGTGCGCGTATTAGGTGATGAACCCAGGCGTTACGGTATTGAATGTGCCTTATTGGCTGAACAACAACTCGAGCAACCTGATGGCCTGGGCCAGCCCTCAACTGCACTAACCGTGCAAGAGGAGGAGTCGCTGCTCATGGGCGAGCTGAATCGGTTGGAGAGTGTGCTGGATGGCATTCTTTTGCGTGAGCAGCAAGCATTGAAACAGCGACGACAGGGAGGTTCGCCCAGTGAAGGTATCTCTGGTGGAGACGGAAATAATGGCCAGCCTGCTGATGGTACAGGGTTTACAGTGGGCACCGGTGAGCCAGCGCAAGGATCCAGCAGTGGATCGTCCGATGCCGGGTCAGAGGCGGGTTCTATGGGTTCGGGCAGTGGTTCGACTGGGGCGAAGGGTGATAAGGTTAAGCGTGCAGATATCCCCGATGATGTTGGCACAGGCAGTGATGATGACATTGTGGCTCGGCAGCTGCGTGAGGCGGCGGAGTCGGAAACAGATCCGGTTTTGAGGGAGCAATTATGGGTCGAATACAGAAAATACAAAGCCTCAACCCACTAATGGCGACGCTCAGGTTTTTTTTGCGCCTGCTTTGTATTGGGCTACTGTTAAGCGGCTGTGCAACATACCAGAAACATGACGTTGAGACGGAGACGGTCGCCCTGGATCGAGCGGTGTCTGACCTTCCTGAATCACAACTGCTTGATGTTAGGATTCAAACATTTGATCCAGGTGCGTTACCCGAATCAAAGGAAGAGGCGCGTGGTCTTTCATCGAATATTCGACAGGCTGAAGCGCTCTATATTCCTGCGCATCTCAAGACCACCCTACAGCAAACGGGTTACTGGGGGGCGGTGCGTGTTGTCCCCGCCGGAACCGTCGGAGCAGAGGTCTCTGTTACGGGGCGCATCGTCCAATCCGATGGTGAGGTGCTGGAAGTTGAAGTGGATGTCTACGATGCAACCGGTGCGCATTGGTTTAAGCGATCTTATGGCAGTGTGGTTGATTCAGCGCTCTATGCCGAGTCGGCCAATCAGCAGCGCGAAGCCTTTCAGAACCTCTATACCCGTATAGCCAATGATTGTGCCGCCTATCGGCGCACACTCACACCCGAGCAGATCAAGGTCATCCGACAGGTAGCCGAGCTGCGGTTCGCCGCTGAGTTTGCACCCGACGCCTTTAATGGTTATCTGCAACAAACAGAGCAGGATGAGGGCAATGGCCTGTCCCGTTTTATGGCCGCACTGGCGCAAACAACGAACGCATCCGAACAGCAAAAAGAAAATCAAGAGCCACAACGTTATAGCCTTAATCGCCTGCCCGCGCAGGATGACCCTATGTTAGCGCGGGTGCAGCGGGTGCGTGAACGGGACTATCTGCTGGTCGATACCCTGGATGGTCAATATGAACACCTCTATCGGGATATTGGCGGTGTCTACACTCAATGGCGTCAGTCCCGTATGGCGGAGACTGACATGATCCGCAAGATAGAGTCAGAGGCAAATAAGCAGCGGGCAAAGGCGGCGATGCTGGTGATCGGCACCATTATTGTTGCCGCCGCTGTTGATAATAAACATTATACCCCTGCAACAAGTGTGTTGGCGGGTGGTCTGGTGGCCGTTGGCATCAATGAATTTATGAGGGCGGGAGATAAGGAGCAGGAAGCCGAGATGAACAAAGCGGCGCTGGAGGAGCTGGGCGCCTCCTTTAGTGCAGATGTGGAGCCGGTGGTGGTTGAGGTGGAAGGTAAAACGGTTGAGCTGACAGGCTCCGCCGATGCCATCTACCAGCAATGGCGGGGTGTCCTTGAGCGGCTGCATGAGAAAGAGGCAGGGCAGTTGACTCCGACTCAATCCATTGATGATTCGATATGAAGTTTGCTAAAAAACCAGCGTTATTATCTTCGCATATCCAGTAACAGGTACATGTCAGGAAAACCCAATTTAACACCGCCACCCCTGGTGACCCCCTTTACCCCGGATCCTGCCGTGGCTCGTTTAAAGATTATCTCACTGGTGATCTTCTTTATGCTGGCATTTGGTGCAATTGGCGTTGTGGTGTTGCTGCCCGACAGGGTTGAGCCGCCACTTGAAAAGCAGGCCATCACGGGCAAAGAGGGTGCTGCTGTTCCTCTACAGAAAGAGGAAGCGTCCGAATCAGAGGTGGTACAGGCAAGGGCGAAGATTGAAGCAGAGAAGCTACTGACTGAACTGCTGAATCAACAGGCCCAGCTGGAGGCTGATGGAGTCAGGATCTGGGGTGAGCGGCAGTTGGTTACCCGTTATCCAGAGGCGCTTGCCAAGCTGGCAGAGGCGGATGGATATTTTAACCGGCGTCAGTTTGATCTGAGCGTTGCGGGCTACCGTCAGACGCTCGCTCTGTTTAAACAGCTTGCCTCCAGTCGCCCAAAGCGGCTGGAACTGTCACTACAGGCAGGTGCTGCCGCGCTTGAACAGCTGGATGATGCAGCCGCCAGGCAGGCGTATCAGATTGCGCTGGCTATTGATCCGTTGAATGCAGTGGCACAGAAAGGGCTGCAGCGGGGACAGCGTCTCCGGCAGGTGCTGGAGCGAGTGGAGCAGGGAGCGTTATTGGAATCCCGTGGCGAGCTTGAGGGCGCACGCGCAGCCTATGCGGAGGCTGCAGCCCTGGATGCTGAGTATGCTCCGGCGCGGAGACAGCTATTGCGTGTTGATGCCTTGCTTCTGGCACGGAATTACAGGCAGGCCATATCAAAGGCTCTGCTGGCACTGGAGCAGCAAAACTATGCCGTGGCACACAGCAGTCTTGCCCGTGCCCGTCAGCTAAAGCCGGGTGCAGTGGAGGTTGCTGAAGTTGAGCGGCGTCTGTCAGCCGCCCGACAGAATGATGAGCTTGAGCGTCTGCGCCAGCAGGCACTACAGTATGAGCAGAGTGAAAAGTGGGAGCAGGCAATAGCAACGTATGATGCCGTCCTGCACATTGATAAAACTGCCGTATTTGCATTGGATGGCAGGCCACGCGCCAAGCGATTTCATGAGTTATATCAGCAGTTTGATCATTATCTTTCGCAGCCTGAACGGCTGCAGTCCGAAAAGCCACTGGCGCATGCCCAGTCGCTGCTGGATGCGGCAGCGGCAGTGAGCGAGGCCGGCCCACTGTTGCGCAGTAAAGCTGATCAGCTGCGCCAATCAATAACGGCATCGAAAAGAGCGGTTCTGGTTGTACTGCGCTCTGATGAGCAAACGGATGTCACTCTCTATCGGGTTGGGCAGGTGGGGCGTTTCAGCGAGCATCGCCTGCTGCTGCGGCCAGGAAGTTATACAGCCGTTGGCATCCGCGCGGGTTATCGTGATGTGCGCGTGACATTTACTGTCCCGCTGTCGGGATCGGCAGCAGAGATGAGTATCCTGATCCGCTGTGAGGAACCCATTTGACTGCCGTATTAAAAATTCAGGATGCCGATGGGATACGCGATTTTAGCGGATCGGACTTTCCGGTTGCCATTAGGGTCTCCGGGCAAGGGGGTATCCGGTTCGGTGGCGCAGCAGAATCCGCACCTGTGGCATGGCTTGGGTTTGAGCACGAACGGCTCTTTATTCAAGCTGAAGAGGGTGCTGTTGAAATTGGGCTGAATGGGGTATTGCTGACGCGATCCTCCTGGCTCACCGCAAAGGATGAGGTAAGGATTGCAAGCGCAACATACAGCCTGAAAACCGATGCTGGTATGCTCGTGCTTATTCTGGTTGAGCGGCCCAGCAATACTCAACCTGTCTCATTAAAACCGCTATCACCACCCCCATTTGATACTGCCATTATCAGCCCTTTACCCATTCAACCAAAGCATGCCCGCTGGCGCAGACTGCTGTTGGGGATGTTCATATTGCTGGTGCTCTGCGTGGTCTTTGTATTGGCCGCAGTGCCTGTCGATATCAGGGTTGAACCTGCGCCAGATAGCGTATCACTCAATGGCATGCCACCGCCGGTCATGGTTGGAGAGCGCTATCTTGTCTGGCCTGGCAGCTATCGGGTAGCAGCTGAAAAAACAGGCTATCGAAGGTTGGATGAGTTGATTGAAGTTGAGTTTGGTGCAATCTCCACCCTGCAATATCAGCTGCGTAAGTTGCCGGGTCTGCTGAAAGTGACATCACCGCCGGTCAATAGTGCGGAGGTTTGGATTGATGGCAATCGGGTGGGTAGCACCCCGCTGGATATGCTAGAGGTTGAAGCTGGAGCACATGATCTGCGGGTCACGGCCGAGCGCTATCTACCCTATCAACAGGCGATCGATATTCAGGGGATGGGGGCGCAGCAATCCATTGAGGTTCTGCTCAAACCGGGCTGGGGCAGTTTGTTGGTGAATAGTGATCCGGATGGCGCTGATGTCTGGATGGATGGCGAGCTGGTTGGGCAGACACCGCTACAGTTTGAACCCATGCAGGGACAGCATCAGATAGAACTGCAAAAAACAGGCTGGAAAGCCGCATCCGCTGAAGTGCAGATTGCGCCCGGTGAGCAGATAGCGTTGCCCACCATCCGGCTACAGAAGATCGACGGCATCCTCGAACTGAAGACAGCCCCTGCGGGCGCCACCGTGCTATTGAACGGTCAGTTTCAGGGGGTTACCCCGCTGTCACTTGCGCTGGTGTCGGATCAGCCGCACCAGCTGCATCTCTCCAAAGCGGGCGCTATCAGCCTATTGCAAACGGTGCGTGTGGAGGGTGGCCAGCGCCAGGCGCTTGATATCGCATTGAAACCAGAATATGGCACGCTGTTTATTACCAGCTGGCCTGCCGATGCGGAGTTGAAGATTGATGCTGCGCTAAAAGGCCCGGCGACCGGGCGCTTTAAGCTAACCACCCGCGAGCACAGGATAGAGGTCACAAAGCCGGGGTATAAACCCTTTACTACGGCGTTGACACCCAGTGCAGGGGTGGCGAAAAAGCTGCAGGTTCGCCTGCAAGGCATTAATGAAGTGAAGAGAGCAGAGGCCAAGCCCGCATCAAAAACAGTGACCACAGCAGCGGGGCAGCGGTTACAGGTGATAGTGATAGATAAACCGGTTCGTTTCCAGATGGGGGCATCACGCCGCGAGGCGGGACGACGTGCCAATGAGCAACTGCATGAGGTGGCGTTGACTCGTGCCTACTACCTGAGTGAGAAGGAGGTGACGAATGGTCAGTTCCAGCAGTTCCGTCAGGCGCATGTTGTCGTGCCAGCAGTGCTGAATCTCCCGGTCACCTCGGTGAGTTGGGATGATGCAACACGCTATGTCAACTGGCTGAGTGAAAAGGAGGGATTGCCCCCTGCCTATACAGAGGAGCAAGGCCATATGTATGCCACTTCTCCGCTTACCAGTGGCTATCGGCTGCCAACCGAGGCGGAATGGGCCTTTGCTGCACGCTATGAAGGCGGGATGCGTACGGCGGGTAAGCCGTTGAAATACCCCTGGGAGGGCGGGTTGCCGCCACCGCCAAAGAGCGGCAATTATGCCGATCAACGTGCGGCCGGAAGCATTGCAATAACGGTGCAGGGATACAGCGATGGCTACCCGGCTGTTGCACCGGTTGGCCAGTTCCCCCCTAACAAGCTGGGGCTGTACGATCTGGGTGGCAATGTCGCTGAGTGGTGTCATGATTATTATGACCTGCGCCCTGCTGGCAGTGCAGCGGGGCAGCCTGACCCCACCGGCCCGACAACGGGCAGTTATCATGTGGTTCGAGGCGCCAGCTGGCGTCATGGAAGTATCACGGAACTACGTCTCTCTTACCGGGATTATGCAGAGAAACCTCGTGATGACCTAGGCTTTAGGATTGCACGCTATGCAGAAAAATAACCGAAATAAATGGCAAGGCATAGACTTTGTCTTGGCGTTGTTACTGATGGGGCAAGGGCTCTCTATTGCAGCCGAAGAGCAGGCGCAAAAAGAGCCGCTGCCAGCCGATCGCACGCCAGCAATGGAAGATAAGCGCGAGCCAAAAAAGCCACTAAAGGCACCACCTCCGTTTGTACCCACTGAAGAGATATCTGCTGATAACGCAGTATCGTTTCCCACTGATATCTGAGATCCGGCTGATGAGAAAAATATTTCCGATCGAGTTTGTCTACCAGGTTTTCTCCCTGTTGATCGCCTTTATCATTGTGCATGCGATCTATGTGGCGGTGGTTCGGCCCAATGCCGATGCCTTTATTACGGCCGAAAATGCCCGTATGCAGATTGAGCCTGATACTGAACGGCAACGCTCCTACTATGTGGTAGTGCGTGATTATGAGCAGGAGACCTGTTTTGTACTGATGTTCTGGGCACTGGCCATCCTGGGCTTCAAAGGGACGATGACCTACCGGCAGCAGAGTCAGCTGGAGGATGACTTTATCGGCCTACCTGATGGGACCTTGATCTCGCCGCAAGAGACAGGTGATATCATTCGACGGCTGCAACAACTACCGGAAAAGCGAGGGAGCTGTCTGCTGCCACGGGTGTTGCTTGCGGCGCTGGAGCGCTTCTCGGTTACCCAAAATGTGCAGGACGCCTCTACCGTGGTGCACAACCACTGCGAGTCAGAGTCAGACCGGCTGGAGTCTGAACTTTCCATCATCCGCTATATCGCCTGGGCGATTCCCTCGGTGGGGTTTATCGGCACAGTGCGCGGCATTGGTGATGCACTGGCACAGGCCCATCGCGCTGTTGAGGGGGATATCAGCGGTGTTACCCAGAGTCTTGGCGTTGCCTTCAACTCAACCTTCATCGCCCTGGTGATCAGCATAGTGCTGATGTTCTTTATCCACCAAATACAGCTGATGCAGGAGCGGCTGGTACTGGATACAGAACGCTATTGTGATAACTGGCTGATACGGCGGTTGAAAAACTAATCAAATGAAGAGGCGGGTTATCTCTGTATTCAGTCTCTCCTTTCTGGACATCATGTTCTGTGGCTTCGGCGCAGTTGTCTTGCTCGTCATGCTGCTACATGGCGAAACCTTGCAGCGGCGTGAAGAGAAACAGCAGGACCTGAAAGCGGAACTGGCAAGAGTTAATTTGCAGCTTGATTTTGCGCGTAACCATCTGGCTGAACAGCAGGCAGAGATGGAGAATATTGCCAACGCGAAGAGTGCGCTGCAAAGTGAGGAGGAGGCACTGCGCAACCGGATGCGTGAGCAGAGCCAGTCGGCAGCTGACTCATCCCTGGCTGCTCGTGAGCGGGCGCGTGCAATTGCAGCCCTACAGCGTGAGAGGGCGCAGCTTGAAGCTAGCAAAAAGCAGCGCGAACTGGAACTGGCCCAGCAGTCAAAGCAGGGTGGTAGCCTTATAGGTTTTGATGGTGATGGGCGACGGCAATATCTGACGGGACTTAAGCTTGGCGGTGAACGCACGCTGATCCTGATTGACCGCTCGGCCAGTATGCTGGACGAGACTATTGTCAATATTGTGCGGCGCAAGCTGATGAGTAAAGCGCTACGCCAGGATGCGCCCAAATGGCAACGCACGCTACGCACCCTGCATTGGTTGATCGCCAATCTGCAACCGAATAAACGGTTTCAGGTCTACGCCTTTAATACGGAAGCCCAGCCTGTGATTGAGGGAACAGCCGGGCAGTGGTTAAGCACGAGTGATCCCGGTCGATTGAGTGCCACACTGACGGCGATACGCAAGCTGGCACCTGAACATGGCACCAGCCTGCACAATGCCTTTGATGTGATCAGGCGACTCACGCCCAGGCCGGATAGTGTGTTGCTCCTAACCGATGGCCTGCCAACCCAAGGCAAAAAAGTGGCCTCAGCCGCTTCAATCACGGGTGAGAAACGCCTCTCTTTGTTTGCCGATGCTGTTACGCGGCTGCTGCCGGGTGTTCCCATCAACACGCTGCTCTTTCCTATTGAAGGCGATCCGGCCGCTGCTGCTGCCTATTGGGCACTGGCTATACAGACAGACGGCGCCTTCATCACGCCATCGAGGGATTGGCCATGATGAAGGGCAGACGTCGTGGCGTAGAGGTCTTCAATCTCTCCTTTCTGGATGTGATCTCCTGTGGCTTTGGGGCCATCATTCTACTGTTGGTGCTAACGCTGGCGCTGGAGCCTGCAACGATGGTTCGGATTATGGCTGACCTCATGGGTAACGCAGAACAGGTGCGCCTCGAACGGGAAAAACTGGTTGCTGAAAGCCAACGGTTAAATCAACAGCTGGCGGTCAGTCGAAGAGAGCTGCAATCCATGCAGCAGGCGTTTACGCAGTTGAATCAGCAGTGGCTGTCGGTACTGGATAAAGATTCAGCCGCACAGCGCAAGATTGAAGAGCAACTGCGCATGCAGCGCATGCTTGAGCAAGCAAATGCAGAGGTGAAAACCCTATTAAGCCATGCTGCACAACAGGCGCTTAATCCGGATGCAAAGATCGGCGGTATACCGGTGGATAGTGAATACATCATCTTCATCATTGATACGTCGGGCAGCATGCTGAGTGCGGCCTGGCCAAAGGTCAATAAGAAGGTGGAAGAGGTACTGAGTGTCTACCCCAATGTTAAGGGCATTCAGGTGATCAATGACATGGGGAGCTATATGTTCGGTGAATATGCCGGGCGCTGGATTCCCGACACCCCGGCCCGGCGCAAAGAGGTGCTCCGGCGTCTGCGTAACTGGAACAGCTTCAGTAACAGCAGTCCGGTTGAGGGGGTGACACATGCCATCCAACAGTACTTCAAGGGTGATAAACAGATCAGTCTCTATGTCTTTGGTGATGATTTCTCCAGCGGCAATATCAATGCGGTGATCCACGAAGTGGCGCGCATGAACAAAAAAGATAGTTCAGGCAAGCCCAAGGTGCGCATCCACACCTTTGGCTTTCCTGTGCTCTTTCTGCACCCCATCGGTCAAGCAAACCGCATGCGCTTTGCTCATTTGATGAGGCTGTTGGCGGAGCAGAATGCGGGTAGTTTTGTCGGTTTGACTAAGCTGAAGTAGAGGCTATTGGGTATGGGTTGCTGCGCTCATTTTTTTTGCTGTGCTTGCCGCAGTGCGAGTATCTCCTGACTTAGCTGGTAGACAGCCATGGCGTAGAGATTGCTGTGATTGTAGCGGGTGATGACATAGAAGTTGTGCAGCCCAACCCAGTATTCATTGTCATTTTTACTAGCAGAGAGCTGAATCAAGCTGGCCAGAAGATCATCGGAGAGGTCATCCGTAATTTGGATTTTGGCTTCTTTGAGTTCAGAAATTCTGACTGTTGGTGGTTTTGGTTTGGTGTTTTCAAGGGTGATCAGTGCGCTGTGATCTTCGGTAATGCCGGTGGCGGTAGTGGCAACAGGTGCGCCTGTCTGCCAACGGTGGCGCGCAAAGTAGTTGGCGACACTGCCGATTACATCGGCATCGCTGTTCCAGAGATCACGTCGGCCATCGCCGTCTAAATCCACGGCATAGTGACGGTAGCTGGAGGGGATAAACTGCGGCTGCCCCATGGCTCCGGCATAGGAGCCTTTAACGTCCAGTGGGTCAAGTTTCTCTTTAATCGCCAGTACCAGAAAATCCTCAAGTTGAGTGCGACCAAACTTTTTGCGTTCAGGGTAATGAAAGGCCTGGGTATAGAGTGAGTCGAGCACCCGGATCTTACCTGGTCGCTTTCCATAGTTGGTCTCTACACCGACGATGGCGGCAAGCACCTCCTGAGCGATGCCGAACTCTTTTTCAGCCTGCTCAAATAGCGCAGCACGTGAATTCCAGAATTTAAGACCATTTTGTACGCGCTTGCTGGAAAGGAAATTTTTGCGATAGCGATACCAAGGCCAGGTGGCTTCGGCTGAGCGCTGAAATTTGCTGCGGATTAGCTCCTCAAGATTCTCTGCCTGGGCCAGAATTTGGCCTATTTCTTCGGGGTTGAGGTGGTGGCGGGAGGCCACTTCAGATACAAATGCCTGTACTTCGGGTGCAAGTGCCGGTGGTTCGGCAGAGAGTGTGGGTTGTGCAAAAAATATCCCCAGTAGCCCGGTGATAAGTAGAGTACGGCAGCGGTAAAAATGAGTCATTGGGTATAACCTTGGGTAATATTGGGGTTAAGTGGGTAGCAGTTTGCGATGTGTGTGGATGGACATGAGGATACCGAACCCAGCCATCAGCGTCACTAGTGATGTGCCGCCATAACTGACCAGCGGCAGAGGCACCCCTACGACGGGCAGTAGGCCGGTTACCATGCCTGTATTTACAAACAGATAGACAAAGACCACCAGCGTTAGAGCCCCGCCCAGTAGTCGGCCATAGGTATCATGCGCCTGGGTGGCAATGTAAAGGCCGCGTAGGATAATAAAAAGATAGATGGCCAGCAGTACCAGAATGCCGGCCAGGCCGAACTCTTCAGCTAATACGGCAAAGATAAAGTCGGTGGAACTTTCGGGTAGAAAATCCAGATGAGACTGGGTGCCATTGAGCCATCCCTTGCCGTATATGCCGCCTGAACCAATGGCGATCTTTGATTGAATGATATGGTATCCCGACCCTAAAGGGTCATTTTCCGGGTTGAGAAAGGTCAGTACCCGTTGGCGTTGATAGTCTCGCATGAGATACCACAGCACCGGAGCCAAGGCACCCAGAAGGGCAACAAAACTACCGATAAGCCGCCAACGCACACCCGCTAGAAAAAGCACAAAAATACCTGCGCTGGCCACGAGCAATGATGTGCCAAGATCGGGCTGTTTAGCAATCATTAGCACTGGAATAATGATTAGGAGTGCAGCTATTAGAAGCCGCCGCCAGTCGGGTGGGAGGCGGGCTTCAGAGAGAAACCAAGCGACCATCATCGGTACTGCTAGCTTCATCAATTCTGAAGGCTGAAAACGAAAGAGTCCCAGATCCAGCCAGCGTTGGGCACCTTTGCCGATATGTCCAAAAACTAGCACGGCAATCAGCATTAGGATGCCGATAGCAAAAAGCCATGGACTCCAGTATCTGAGTTGCTGAGGGGGAATCTGGGCAACAATAACCATGACGGCGAAGGCCAGTCCGAGCCGAATGAGTTGGCGTTCTACCTGAACCATGCTTTGGTCACTGGCACTGTAGAGTACGATTAAGCCAAAACTGCATAGCAGGATTAATCCACTGAGCAGTGGCAGGTCAAGATGGAGTCCAGCCAATGCGCCCTGCTGTTTTACGGGGTTTGATTGGGTGAACTCTCGTGAAGGTGCGGAGAGAGGGATCATTGTTGTTCTTGGGCTTTGTCCGTGCTGTCATTCAGCAGATAGTGATCCATAATGGTGCGGGCAATAGGTGCGGCTACAGAGCCACCGTGCCCACCGTGTTCAACAATAACAGCGACTGCAATCTGTGGGTTTTTGATCGGTGCAAATGCGATGAAGAGCGCGTGATCACGCATTTTTTCACTTACAGTCTCTTCATCATACTCTTCATCCTGTTTTACCGTGAAGACCTGTGCGGTGCCAGTTTTAGCTGCAATTAGGTATTCTTTTGTACGGATATTGCGAGCTGTGCCTCGTATGCCCTGCACTACCTGGCTCATGGCAAAAGTCATATCATCCCAGTTTTTTTGTTTGATAACAGGGATCTGCCTTGGCTCAGTTTGTGGTGGAATCTCACCTTCAGATTGAGATGTATGGGTAATGAACTTCACAATTTGAGGTGTTCTATGTATGCCTTTGCTTGCAAGTGTTGCTGTTGCATTGGCCAGTTGGAGAGGGGTGGTCAGAAAATAACCCTGCCCAATGCCCATAATAACGGTTTCGCCTGGATACCAGGCTATATTACGTCTCCTCCTTTTCCATTCTCGTGAGGGTAGCAGCCCAGGAAGCTCGCCGGTAAGATCAATCATGGTTTTTTCCCCAAAACCAAATTGACTTAGAAAACTGCTCATTTTGTCGATGCCCATCTCATGAGCGAGGTTGTAGTAGTAGACATCACATGATTGCTCAATTGACTTTTCCATATCAGTGAGGCCGTGACCATGTTTTTTCCAGTCACGATATTTGTGTTCATGTTTGGGCAGCTGAAAAAAACCAGGGCAGAATTTCTTTTTATTAAAGGTGATGGTGTTAGTCTCCAACCCGGCTAAGCCAATAAATGGTTTGGCTGTTGAACCAGGCGGATATTGACCACGCAAAGCTCGGTCAAAGAGTGGATTGTCATCTGATTGTTGAAGTGCGTTATAGGCGGTTGAGCTAATGCCCTCTACAAATAGATTAGGGTCATAACCGGGCTTGCTAACTAGAGCCAGAATGCCTCCCGTGTTTGGATTGATGGCTACAGCAGCACCATTTTTGTCGCCAAAGGCTTTAGTTGTTATAGCTTGTAGTTGGGCATCAATGTGAAGATGAATGTCTTTACCTGGCACTGGCGGCTGGTTTTCCAAAATCCGGATGACGCGCCCTAATGCATTGACTTCAACCTGCCGCATGCCCACTTTGCCATGCAATATATCTTCGTAAGTTTTTTCTAGCCCAGTTTTACCAATATGGCTGGTGCCAGCGTAGTTGGAGGTGTCGATTGTCTTCAACTCTCTCTCGTTGATACGGGCAACATAACCTACAACGTGTGCAGTGGCCACTCCTTGCGGATAATCTCTTAATAGCCTGGCCTGGATATCTACACCAGGAAAATGGTGTCGATTGACTGCAAAACGAGCCACATCTTTTTCATTGAGATGTACTTTGATGGGAATGCTGTCAAAACGGCGTTTTTGCTTACGTAGTCGCTGAAAACGATTAAGGTCATCTTCAGTGATGGTAATGATCTGTGCTAATCCCGCTAGTGTTTGATCGATATCTTTGACCTGCTCTGGGGTGATTTCAAGGCTGTGGGTGGGTAGATTCTGCGCTAAAATCACGCCATTTCGATCATAAATCAGGCCGCGGGTGGGGGGCAAAGGCACCAGTTTGACGCGGTTCTCATGTGATAGCGTAGTAAAATGATCGTGATTTGTAATTTGCAGATGGGTCAATCGCAGGATAAGAGTACCCAGCAATATCACTACTATAAGAGCAGATATGATAGCCCTATGTGTGAGGGTTCGGCTCTCTCTGGCGTGGTCTTTTATACTGGGTTCAGGCATTTGACTTAGTTAGAGAGTCTGTTTAGAGCTATTAGGCAGAGTGTTGTTAGGGTGTTGAAAATATTAAATAACTTTAAAGCGTTGCCGCAGACTGCGCAGAATGATGAATACCAAAGGCCATAGCAGCATGCCAATAAAAGGGGGAGCCCAGTAGCTAAGTGCAGGGGTTGGCCTGTGTATTGCCCCCATCACGATAATTGAGAGCACCTCTTCCAGCATAAGCAGTAAAAAAACACCGATTGCCTGTTGCCAGACAGGGAATACGCGCAGGCGTCGGTGTAGTTTGGTTGTAATAAAAGCGGTGATAGCCAGCTCTAAAGCATGCTGTCCTAACAGGGTGTTGGTTATAACATCGATCATCAGTCCAAGAAACCACCCAATACCAACGCCTACACGCTGTGGTGTCGCTATACACCAGTAGATGAGTACCAGTGAGTGCCAAGCAGGTCGGAATGGACGAGCCCATTCGGGCAGCGGCAGGATGGTTAAGATCAAAGCCAGGACAAAACTGGCAATGATGATGAAGCCGCCACGGTGAGGTGTTATTGTCATGGCGTAGCCTGTTCCATAGCAGGAGTAGGCGGCGGCCCCTGAGTGGGTGAGGCCAGGGCGCGAACCAGCAGTACCTCATGGGTACGTTTCAGGTTGGCACTGGGCTTGGCTAGAATGCGGGCAAAAGGTTGGCCCGGGCTATTGATTACCTGGGTGACCACTGCCACGGGATATCCAGGAGGAAAGTGCCCGCCAAGACCAGAGGTAATCAATAGGTCACCCGCCTGAATGTCTGCATTGTTAGGCAGGTGTGGAAGTTCTAGTTCATTGGTGCGTCCCGTACCCATGGCGATGGTGCGAAGCCCGTTTCGGTTGACCTCTACGGGTAGGGCGTGGCTGGGATCAGTGATCATTAGCACAGTAGCTGAGAATGGGTCGACATGGATGACCTGCCCTAGCACGGCGTCAGCATCAAGCACTGCCTGGCCTTCAAATACACCAGAATTACCGCCTCGATTGATGATGACCTGTTGTTTATAGGGGTCAAGGTCAATAGCAATCAATTCAGCGATTAGAATTTGATCTCCAATCTTGAATGACGAGTCTAGTAGATCACGCAGGCGCATGTTCTCAGCCTCTAATGCTTTGAATTTTTGTTGTTGCCCCTTGAGCTTGAGATTGTCCTCGCGAAGTTGCTTGTTATCATTAAGTAAATGCTGACGTGAACGGAAGCTGTCTGATAGCCATTCTCCGCTGCTTGTCGGGAGGCTGGCAATTTGATGTAGAGGAGCCACGATAATGGAGAGAGCAGAGCGCACTATCTCCAGGTGGTTTTCACGGTGGTCGACAACCATCATAAGCAGAGAGGCAAGCACAGCTGCCGCCATTCGGGCAGTGATTGAAGGCCCCTGTGTAAATAGCGTTTTAATGGAGGACTGTTCTCGTGCTAATAGGCTGCCAGGTTATAGCTGCCTGTGGGATCAGGCAGCCCATTTTTATTAATAAACTTTGATTATTCAACCAGCAGCATTTCGCCGCCTCTTTCGTCGATTAACTCCAGTGCCCGGCCGCCACCGCGTGCTACGCAGGTCAGGGGATCATCCGCAACCAATACAGGCAGCCCGGTCTCTTCCTCCAGCAGTCGGTCAAGATCTTTCAGTAATGCACCGCCGCCTGTCAGGACAATGCCACGCTCCGCCACATCGGCGCCCAGTTCGGGTGGTGTCTGTTCCAGTGCGGTCCTGACTGCGCCCACAATGCCGGAGAGTGGCTCTTGAAGAGCTTCCAGAATTTCGTTGCTGTTCAGCACAAAGCTGCGCGGAATGCCCTCTGCCAGGTTGCGGCCTTTAACCTCAATCTCCATCACTTCGGTGCCAGGGAAAGCTGTGCCGATCTCTTTTTTGATGCGTTCTGCGGTGGCTTCACCAATCAGCGTGCCGTAGTTACGTCGGACATAATTGATGATAGCTTCATCAAAGCGATCCCCACCAATGCGGACAGAGTTGGAGTAGACGATACCGTTTAAGGAGATGATGGCAACCTCAGAGGTGCCACCGCCAATATCCAGCACCATGGAGCCGCGCGCCTCATCAATGGGCAGACCTGCACCAATGGCTGCGGCCATTGGCTCATCGATCAGGTAAACCTCTCGTGCGCCAGCGCCACCTGCTGACTCTTTAATGGCACGTCTTTCAACCTGTGTTGAGCCACAAGGAACGCAGACCAGTACACGTGGGCTGGGCCGGATAATTCGATTTTCATGCACTTTGTGAATAAAATGCTGCAGCATCTTTTCAGTGACGGTAAAGTCAGCGATCACACCCTCTTTCAGAGGGCGGATAGCCGTAATGTTTTGAGGTGTGCGTCCCAACATCTGTTTGGCTTCAACGCCGACTGCAACGACATACTTATTACCACCACGGCTACGATCATGACGAATGGCCACGACTGAAGGCTCATCAAGGACAATACCTTTGTCCCGGGCATAGATAAGGGTGTTTGCGGTGCCAAGATCAATGGAAAGATCATTGGAAAAAATGCCACGAATGCGTCGAAATAACATGGTTTAGGGTTTGATTCCAGAATTTAGTTGAAGACATGGCAGGTGGGGAATAAGACCCTGGAAAAGATTTTCCTGCCAGAAGCTGCATAATCTATATATGGTATAAGTTTGGGGCAAGGAATAGAAGCAAAAATGTGAATGTGTTAATTTAGTCAGATTTTTAACCTGCCCTGCCTTTGAGGAAAACATGTCACTAGATCATGCCGACGTGAAAAAAATCGCCCATCTTGCCCGTGTAGATGTGAGCGATGAACAAATGGAGAGTATAGCTAAAGATCTCTCAAATATCCTGGGTCTGGTAGAGCAGATGAGTGCTGTAGATACAGAGGGTGTTGTGCCTATGGCGCATCCTCTGCACATGGCTCAGCGTCTGCGTAGTGATGAGGTGACTGAAACAGATGCGCGTGAGCTATTTCAATCTATTGCCCCTCAGACTGAAGAGGGACTTTATCTAGTACCTAAGGTCATTGAGTAAGCTGCTCTTTGCTATTGAATGCATTCCATATTTCACCTGACTTAAAAATTTAAGATCTATGCACAATAAAAGTATTACAGAGCTGGCCGCAGATCTGCGCGCTGGTGACTACTCCAGCGTTGAGCTGACCCAATATTTTCTTGATCGTATCCAACGGATGGATGCTGGGCTGAATAGCTTTGTTACTGTCTGTAGCGACGAGGCATTGAGTGCTGCTCAAGCAGCTGACCGGCAGCTGCAAGCCGGACAGGGTGGATTGCTGACAGGCATACCAATTGCTCACAAGGATATCTTTTGCACAAAGGGGATCAGAACCACCTGTGGTTCCAAGATGCTGGAGAACTTCATCTCGCCCTACGATGCCACGGTGGTTACGCGTCTTAAGGCGGCGGGTGTAGTCAATCTGGGTAAAACCAATATGGATGAGTTTGCTATGGGTTCCTCCAATGAAACCAGCTATTACGGTCCAGTGCGTAATCCCTGGGATACTGAAACCGTACCAGGTGGCTCATCCGGTGGTTCAGCAGCTTGCGTCGCTGCACGTCTAGCGCCTGCCGCAACAGGCACAGATACCGGCGGATCTATCCGTCAGCCTGCTGCCCTGTGTGGTATCACCGGATTAAAACCGACCTATGGACGCGTCTCCCGCTACGGCATGATTGCCTTTGCCTCAAGCCTGGATCAGGCAGGCCCCATGACCACCAGCGCTGCCGATGCGGCTATTCTGTTACAGGCCATGGCCGGTTTTGATGAGCGGGACTCCACCAGTGCTGACCAACCTGTGCCAGACTATAGTGCTGGGTTGGAAGATGATCTGACTGGGTTGAAGATAGGCTTGCCAAAGGAGTATTTTGGCGAAGGGCTGGATGATGCAGTAGCCAAATCGGTCGAAGAGGCGATTGCTGAGTATCGTAAATTAGGGGCTGAAGTTATTGAGATCAGCCTGCCCAATACCCACCTGGCCGTGCCGACCTACTATGTCGTGGCTCCGGCAGAGTGCTCCTCCAATCTCTCTCGCTTTGATGGTGTGCGTTACGGTCATCGTTGTGAGGATCCGAAAGATCTGGAGGATCTCTACAAACGCTCTCGCGCTGAGGGGTTTGGTGATGAGGTGAAACGGCGCATCCTGATTGGCACTTATGCGCTCTCTGCCGGTTATTATGATGCCTACTATCTGAAGGCACAGAAGATTCGCCACCTTATCTCAGATGACTTCACCCAGGCCTTTAAGCAGGTGGATGTCATCATGGGGCCAACAGCTCCTGACACTGGCTTTCGTATTGGTGAGCGGGCAGGTGACCCCGTCAGCATGTATCTGTCAGATATCTATACCATTGCGGTCAATCTGGCAGGTCTGCCGGGGATCTCTATCCCTGCTGCTCCAGCGAATGGCAAGCCTGCCGGACTACAGATTATTGGCAACTACTTTGCTGAGGCCAAACTGCTAAATGTAGCGCACCGACTACAGATGGCTACTGATTATCACAAGGCAGCTCCTGCCAATTTGGGGCAATAAATTATGCAATGGGAAACAGTCATTGGTCTTGAGATTCATGCTCAATTGGCCACTAAATCAAAGATCTTCTCTGGCGCATCTACTGCCTATGGTGCAGAGCCTAACACCCAAGCCTGTAATGTGGATCTGGGCATGCCGGGTGTATTGCCCGTATTGAACAGAGAAGCTGTTTGCATGGCGGTCAAATTTGGCGTAGCGATCGGCGCTAAGGTTGCTCCACGTTCAGTATTTGCACGTAAAAATTATTTTTACCCTGACCTGCCAAAAGGCTACCAAATCAGCCAGATGGAGTTGCCAATTGTGGGTGTAGGCAAGTTGACCATCAACCTGGGGGATGGTGAAAGCAAGGTGATTGGGATCACCCGCGCCCATCTGGAAGAGGATGCAGGCAAATCATTGCATGAAGATTTTCATGGCATGACGGGCATTGACCTCAATCGAGCCGGTACACCGTTGCTTGAGATTGTCTCTGAGCCGGATATGAGCTCTGCTGTTGAAGCGGTTGCTTATGCCAAGAAGATTCATGCCTTGGTGCGTTATATTGAGATCTGTGATGGCAATATGGCAGAAGGCTCCTTCCGCTGTGATGCTAATGTCTCTGTGCGCCCTAAAGGCCAGGAAAAATTGGGTACTCGTGCTGAGCTGAAAAATCTCAACTCCTTTCGCTTTTTAGAGAAGGCAATCAACCTGGAGGTAGAGCGCCAGATCGATATTATCGAGTCGGGTGGCAAAGTAGCACAGGAGACGCGCCTGTACGATGCCGACCGCAATGAGACGCGCTCTATGCGCAGCAAGGAAGAGGCTAATGATTACCGCTACTTCCCTGATCCTGATCTGTTGCCGGTGGAGCTGGATGACGCCTTTATTGATGCGATAAGAGAGACATTGCCGGAGCTACCCGATGAGAAGCGGCAGCGTTTTGAGGCGGATTATGTCTTGAGTCAGCAGGATGCAGTGGTGTTGACGGCCAGTCGCGAACTGGCTGATTACTATGAAGCAGTAGTAGCTACCGCACAAACAGACCCTAAAATAGCGGCTAACTGGGTCTCTGGAGAGCTTGCTGCTGCATTGAATAAAGAAGCAGTGGATGTTGTAAATAGTCCCGTTACTGCTGAGCTATTGGCAGGGCTGCTTAAACGCATCGCTGATCAAACCATCTCTGGCAAGATAGCCAAACAGGTATTTGAGGCGATGTGGCAGGGTGAAGGCGATGCGGATGCCGTGATCGAAGCTAAAGGTCTGAAGCAGATCACCGACAGCGGTGCGATTGAAAAGCTGGTGGATGATGTGGTTACAACTAACCCCAAACAGGCAGAGCAGTATCGTTCAGGTAAAGATAAGTTGTTTGGTTTCTTTGTTGGGCAAGTCATGAAAGAGACGAAAGGTAAGGCTAATCCACAGCAGGTAAATGAGCTGCTAAAGAAACGGCTGGCACAGGACTAACCCATGTTTACCAATGATCGCACTAAGATGCGCAAGGTCTTTACGGATGCTTGGCGTAAACACCAGGATAAGCAACCCATGGAGCCGTTGGAGCAGGTGATTGCTAATATTCTTGAGCAGCACCCGGAATACCATCAGTTGATGAAAGATCCGCAAGCTGCGCTGGATAAGGATTTCACTCCTGAAGGCGGGCAGAGCAACCCCTTCCTGCATATGAGCATGCATATTGCGATACAGGAGCAGCTGAGTACTAATCGCCCCGCAGGCATCACGGGATTGTATCAGCAGATGATGCTACAGATTGGTGATCCGCATGAGGCAGAGCATCAAATTATGGAGTGCCTGGGTCAGATGCTGTGGGAGGCACAACGCGAGAATCGTATGCCAGATGAAACAGCCTATTTGGCTTCCCTCAAAGCACTGCTGCACTAAGAACCGCAGGATAATAGCCCCCTCAAATTATGGGTGATTTGGGGGTATTTTAGTCAGTTACAGATACCCCATTTTTCGTGCCATTCTTTTAAGTTCATTCCTATTCAATTCCATTATGTGAGCTAGTTCCCATTTTTCAGTGAACGGCTTCTTTTTTGGCAAAAAAAGGGTTAAGTTATTTGTGACTAACCCGATATACCACTACAAATAGCTTGAAAATTTTCAGGGAGATCAAGTGATGATAAAGCCAACTCTGATAACAGCCTTGCTGACTACCTATGTTCTATATGGTTGCTCTTCAATGGAGGAAAAAGAGGATGCTCCACACTTTGTTGGTAAAAAGAAAGCAGAATTGATTGAAGCGATTGGTGAGCCTAAATACTCGATTGACAGTACATTCGATGATCCACGGGCATCAAGAACCCTGGTTTATGCGACTACAAATCCTAAACTACGCTGTGTTGAAAGCTACAAGATCGATAGCCATTCTCAAACGGTTATCGATTACGCCTGTCGATGAATGGGGCTGCTGTCTGGCACCGGGGTGCTGATAGTGAGGTAAGAGGATGGGTACAGGTTGTGAGTTGAAAGCAGGGGGGGAACCTTGTCATACTTACAGCCTGTACCTTAAATCTTCCAGCCTGGAGTCCATATCATGTCCGTATTATTAGAATTTAGCATGTTTCCCACTGATACAGGTGAGAGCAAGAGTGCCTACGTCAGCCAAGTGATCAAGATGATTCGCGATAGTGGTGTTGACTACCAGTTAAGCCCCATGGGCACTGTTATTGAAACGGCTACTATGCAGGAAGCCTTGGATCTTATTGGAAAAGCCTACGCTGTATTAGAGTCTCAAGGCTGTAATCGAGTCTACTCCTCCCTTAAATTTGATATCCGAAAGGGTAAAGAAAATCGTCTCACAGGTAAGATTAAATCAGTAAGAGATAAAATAGGCGATATTAATACCTAACCTACCATTTGGCTGATTATTAGTGGCTAATATTTAGAGTCCCATTCCTTTGAGTGATTAATAAAGGGTGGGGCTTTAACCGTTATGGGGGTATTTTTGCACAGAAATATATCCACGCTGAGATTAGCTGCATATGGGAACTCATTAAATGTTGTGCCAGAATGGTTACCATTAAGATATCACTCTATGAGGCCACAGCTATGATAAAGAAAGCCTATATTGCGGGACAATGGGTAGAGACGGGAGAGCAGCTTGAGGTTGCCAACCCTTATGATGGTGCAGTGTTTGCCAGGGTTGCTATTTGTGGCAAGAATGAGATTGAGCAGGCATTGGCTGCTGCCTATGCCTGCCGTGCTGAGATGGCAGCGTTGGAGCCTTACCAGCGTGCTGATGCATTGAGTTTTATCAGTGATAAGTTAGAGCAGCGGGCAGAGGAATTTGCCCAAGTACTTTCGCAAGAGAATGGCAAAACGATTGCTGAGTCGCGAGTAGAGGTTGCCCGCGCAGTGGCCACCTTTGATATTGCTGCGGGTGAATCTACTCGTATCTACGGTGAAGCCTATGACCTTGGTATCAACAAAATGGGAGCAGGCCGCCGTTGTATCGTCCGTCATTATCCCGTGGGTGTTGTATCGGCCATTGCTCCTTTTAACTTCCCGCTCAATCTGGCAATCCACAAAATTGCTCCAGCCCTTGCAGTAGGCTGTCCTATCGTACTGAAACCTGCGTCAAAGACACCCGTAACCAGCCTGATGCTGGCTGAGATTATTGAAAAATCAGGGCTGCCAAAAGGTGCATTCTCAGTCGTGCCCAGTGGTCGGGCTGCGGGTCAGATGTTGGTAGAGGATGAGCGTATCAATTTACTGACATTTACGGGCTCCCCGGAAGTGGGCTGGAAGATGAAGCGGGATGCAGGTAAGAAAAAAGTGGTGCTGGAGCTAGGTGGAAATGCGGGCTTAATTATAGATAAAGATCTATCTGAAAAGGATTGGGATTGGCTGATTAGCCGAGCGGTTATTGGTGCTTTTTATCAAAGTGGCCAAGTCTGTATATCTGTCCAACGTATCTTTGCCCATCGTGATATTTATGATGAATTTAAAAAGCGTTTTATTCAGGCAACGGCAGAACTAAAGGCAGGTGATCCGCTGGATGAGTCAACAACCTTGGGGCCTATAGTTGACACGAACAACCGTGACCGCCTTAAAGGTTGGATTGATGAAGCCATAGCGGGTGGGGCAAAATTGGTTGCGGGTAATGCGATTGCAGAGTGTGGTCAAGGTAATACCTTGCAAGCCACCATACTGGAGGATGTCGATCCTAACTTAACCATCTGTCGAGAAGAGGCCTTTGGCCCGGTTGTCACACTGACCGCTGTGGACTCTATGGAAGAGGCATTTGAACGGGTTAATGATTCAGATTTTGGGTTACAGTGCGGCATCTTTACCAATAACTTCGATACCGTAATGCGAGCCTTTGATGTCTTAGAAGTGGGTGGTGTGATCCATAATGATGTGCCCGCTTTTAGAGTCGACTCAATGCCATACGGCGGTGTTAAAGATTCAGGGCAGGGTCGTGAAGGTATTCGCTATGCCATGCATGATATGTTGGAAGAGCGGGTGCTGGTTTATAAAGCATAATCCCATATTTCAAAGATAAGAACGTGCGCTCTGAATACCAGCGCCCCTTCAGGCATAGAAGATGGGGTATGGAGAGGGTCTTAAATTAGAGCAATGTGCAACGCAGCCTGACTCATCTAAAGAGAGAAGAGCAGGGATATACAAACATCAATCGCCCTCATCAATTGGCATGCCTGTGCTGTTGATGAGTGGCGTTATTGACGCAGTCACCAGAAGAGCTCAGGCGTAAACGTTTAAATTTTGTCCTACACTAGAATCTGAGCTGCTGGGGGTTATTTTAGGAATGGAGTTAACGAGCTGGGCAACCATCTGCCTTTCGTTGTCCATAGATTCCTTTAACGCAAAAATGGCAGCTTGATCTCTTACTGTGCCACTTTGCCCAGTGGTATTAACGGGGGTGGTGGAAACGCCTGCAATATTCATAGAAATCTCCTCTGTATCAATAAAACGCTTTCTTCTACTTAAGTATCGGCCACTTCTAAGAGATTTTTAGCTAAAACAGTGATTTAAGGAACCATCTGCCTAAATAAGCAGAATCAATGAGTGATTCTGCCAATTTTATTTAATGCTAAATTCAGGTCATGAAATAAAGACTCAACCGGAATCTGATGCTGCATTTATAGTGTAGAGTGGTTTTTCACTGTGGGTCTTATATTTTTCTAGGAAAATAATCCAAGCAGGTAAATAGCGGCATATTTTAGGGTCAGAACGATTTTGTTTGCACTATGATTAGCTTGTGGGCTAATGCATAACTAAGGAGAGACTAAGATGCTAAAAGCTTGGATCATAGTGGCAGACGCTGGACATGCACGTATTTTTTCAGTTGAACAGCCAAATAATGAGTTGGTAGAGATTCAACCCCTGACATGCCCTGAAGCACGGCTGCATGAGGGAGATATGGTCTCTGATAGCCCCGGCAGGGGGCGCAATGCTTCAGGATCAGGCAGTCATGACGTGGGCCACACATCTGATGCTAAGCAGGAGGCGGCTATACGCTTTGCTGGGCGGGTCTCTGAGGTCATTGAAACTGGCCGTATAGCAGGTCGATTCAATCGATTGTATGTCATTGCTGCGCCTGCCTTTCTTGGTATTCTGAGAAAACATTACAGCAGTGCGACCTCGCAATTGATTTCTGCTGAAATTGATAAAAACCTCACCACTCATGACGCAATTGAAATACGTAAACAGCTACCAAAGCAGCTTTAATGTGGTGCATCTGTGAAGCGGGGCTTAAGCCTCAGGTATGCCTACATCACTAAAGCTGTATCTAAAGTAAAAAAGCTATCGAATAGGAGCGGCGTTTTTTGATAAATTCTCTGAAACCAAACCAGCTCTATCACAGTTGTGACCTTGGCCAGCTCTTATTTGAGACAACTGCAGACCTGGATCCGCTCGCTGAAACGATTGGGCAGCAGCGTGTACTTGAGTCCATCCAATTCGGTGTGGGCATGCACCATGAAGGCTATAACCTCTATGTGATGGGATCTGCTGGATTAGGCAGGCATACCGTTGTGCGCCGGGAGCTTGAGACCCAGGCGGAGAGTGCAGCTGTCCCCTGTGACTGGTGTTATATCGCCAACTTTCAAAATCATCACAAACCCTGTGTGCTACAGCTACCCGCAGGTGTCGGACGCAAACTGCAGCGTGACATGGGGCAATTGGTGGATGATATCTTTAATGCGGTACAAGCTGCTTTTCATAGTGGTGAATATCGCAGGCGTGCGCAGGAGATAAATGACGAGTTCAAAGCCCTTGAAGATGAGATGACTGAGGCGCTGGGTAAAAAGGCAAAACTGCGAGGCATTGCCTTGCGGCATACATCAACGGGCTATACCTTAGCCCCCCGTAAAGATGGCGCCATTCTCAATGCTGATGAGTTTAAGACCCTGCCAGAAGAAGAGCAGGAGAAGATTGAATCAGAGATTGCTGTGATAAAAGAGGAGCTGAAAAGCTCCATGACCCAGTTGCCAATCTGGCAGCAGAAAATGCGGAAGCAGTTTAAAGAGCTGGATGAAGAGGTGACATCGGTAACCGTCTCCCAGTTGATTGCAGAGTTGGAGTTGGCCTATCTAAAGGTTCCCGGTGTCCCAGATTATCTTGCAGCAGTTAAACAGGATGTTATTGAAAACATGGAACAGTTCCGGGAACAGGAATCTGATGAGGAGAAACCACACTTAAACCCGAGTGCAGAATTTTCCCGCTACCATATCAATATCCTGGTGGATAATGCTGAAGTCCAGGGTGCCCCAATCGTCTATGAAGACAGCCCTACCTATCAAAACCTTATTGGCCGGGTCGAACATATGGCTCGCTTTGGCACATTGCTGACTGATTTTACGATGATCAAGCCTGGGGCGCTGCACCGGGCAAATGGTGGCTATCTGGTGCTGGATGCCGAGCAGGTACTCGCTAATCCCTTTGCCTGGGATGGGCTAAAGCGTGCCCTGAGTGCGCGGGAGATCAGGATAGAGCCTATAGAGCGAAGACTTAGCCTGGTCAGCACCATCTCGCTCGAGCCTCAAACGATTCCCATAGATCTAAAAGTGGTCATGATTGGCAGCCGTCTGCTCTACTACATGCTTAAGGCCTATGACCCGGAATTCAGCCTGCTGTTTAAAGTGGCCGCTGATTTTGCAGAGGACATGCCACGAGAAAAGCAGAATGACCAACTCTATGCCCGCTTGATTGGCACCCTACAGCAACGTGAAGCGTTGCGAGGCATCACCCCTGAAGGTGTGGCCTGCATGATTGAAGAGAGTGCCCGGCGGGCAGAGAATGGAGAGAAGCTCTCTTTGCATATGGGTAGTCTGACAGACCTAATGAAAGAGGCAGACTACTGGGCCAATAAAGCTGATCATGAATATATCGGCAGGGAAGATGTGCAGGCAGCGGTAAAGGCTCAGGTGCGGCGGGTAGACCAGCTGCGTGAACAGCTGCATGAAGAGATACTCTCCGGCACCCTGCTAATCTCTACCGAAGGGGTGCAGTTGGCCCAGGTCAATGCCCTGAGTGTTATACAGATGGGCGACCATATGTTTGGTGTTCCGGCACGTGTCAGTGCCACAGCACGCATGGGTGCTGGGCAGGTCATTGATATTGAACGGGAGGTAGAACAGGCAGGAACCTTGCACTCCAAAGGGGTGCTGATTCTCTCCTCCTACCTGGCCAGTCGTTATGCCAAACATCAGCCGCTTTCGGTTTCAGCCAGTTTGGTATTTGAGCAGACCTACGGTGCAATTGAGGGGGATAGTGCTTCTGCAGCTGAGTTGTGCGCGCTGCTTTCTGCGCTGGGTGATCTTCCTATTAAACAATCTTTGGCCATTACCGGCTCCATAAACCAGCACGGTGAGATGCAGGCCATTGGTGGTGTCTGTGAAAAGATTGAAGGCTTCTTTGATATCTGTGACAAAAGAGGACTGACGGGTAAAGAGGGTGTCATTATTCCATTGGCCAATGTTAAAGACTTAATGCTACGCCACCGGGTTATTGAAGCGGTGGAGCAGGGTAAATTTAGTATCTACGCTGTAACCCATGTGGAGCAGGCTATGGAGTTATTGACCAATAAAATTGCTGGAACTCCAAATGCAGATGGGCTTTATCCATTAGATTCTATTAATGGTCATATTCAGCTCCGGCTTGCAGAATGGACGGCGTTGCGCTTGCAATATGCAGGACAGCAGGGGCAGGAGGATGAAGCAGAGTAGGTGCGCTTAATTGTAGTAGTTCAGCCTTAATCTAACAGGCTATGTTAGCCACCAAGTGGTTTCCCAAATGGTGGCACACATTTCTAACTTGCCCCCACGTCTTGCCAGTCCTCTGCCAGCATATCGGTCTGAGAGGCCAGCCAAGGCACAAGGCTTTTTGGTGCAGCCTCATTATCGGTCTGTAGCCCAGTGGTGTTAATGTAGATGTAAGGGCTTGTCATCTTGCTGTTTTCATCTGGCACTTGCAGCTCAATAAAAATACCCTTGCCGTTCCAGCCTTTACGGGCAACCCTGCGCCCTGCTTTTAGCTCATGTATTGCATCACCGAAGTTCATAGTTTTCTCACTTTGTAGGTAAAATGGTGGCTAACAAATAAATCAACCAGACGCTGAAAGTCATGCGCTTTTCACTTGGCCACCGTGCAGGCGCTGGTTATTAAAATCCGTTATTTTGAGAATGGCTGTAGCCCAGCGATAGCGGCCATTTGAGTCTGTAAAGTTGAAGTGATTTAGGCTTGACCACTGTGCTGTTGGTGACTTTGCTCCTGTGGAGTTATCTACTTCAAAAATACCACTGTATTGCTGCCTGGTATGGTGAATTTCAACCTGAGCTAAATGAGTTACCTGAGTGATCTAAGCTTAGTATCTGGCTATTTATTGGTTTTTGTCGCTTGAACCTATAAAAATCAGTTGAAAAGGAATTATACTAGTAAGCATTTGAAACAATGGATAAAACCATGATTCTTCCACCAAAACCCAATCACCCAAAAGGTGAAATGCCAGTGCCTGCTAAAAACCATCTCCTTGAGGCCATT
>JAJFJN010000020.1 GCA_021773975.1 Gammaproteobacteria bacterium
TACTGCGGAAAAGCCATTTCGGCCAGATTTTCCGATCAAATTCGTTAAATATGCCCAATATTCGCCTCATTTGATCAAAAAATCTGACTCAAAATGGCTTTCCCTCGCTACGGTTTCTATTCTCGGACAGCCTCCTAGGCAACATATATCAACCAGGGATGCCGCTTCACTATAACAAGCCTCAGTTTAAAGCGAAGATTATCGACCCATATATCGTACGGACGGTAAAGAGTCGTTTTGCAGAACTCAAAAGAGGTGCAAAGCAATATGCTAACGGAGCATCCAAGGAACTGCAGAGAAAGGATCATGTAAGAGCAGTCATTGTCCTGCCACTCACAATGCCCCTTTCACTATTTTTTGGCCTTATCAATGGCTCCCTGCTCCTTTTTACCTTAGCCACAATAATTATGCCGAAGCAGGTGAAGAAGCAGTGGCGAGCAAGAATAACTGCCATAGCGATGGTAATCATTGTTTTCATGCCATTTCTATCCGGAAACAAAATCAGTCGATCAGACACCTTTGACTTCATGATTACAAAAGCTAAAGCAGAGATGGGTGGATTAGCTTGGCCTTTTGAGTGGGTAATCCGCACGCAACCACTGATATACCCAGTTGGTGCAGCAATCAAAAACCCGAGCACACGATGATCTACAACTCATACAATAAAAATGTACAAAGCAGTTCTGATCTACAGACAAAAAACAGTGGGGGCTATAATATTTGGCAGCATCCAATTTTCAAAGTGATCAACCCCACATCTAAAGTATGCCGTTTTCATTCGGCTTGCTACGAGGATAGTAGCAGCCTATTTTCGCATCAAAAGCAAAATATAAGCCCTTCCTACCAACTACTTTTACAGAACTGCCAACTTGTTCTTAAACAGCTTGAGAAGTTAGCTGTAATTTCAGAATTTATGTACAAAACTGTGTTTATGACATGGTTGAGTGTTTATTTATTGAAATGTAATAGGAAAATTTTCTCCTTTCACCTACACCAGCCATGCAAACAAATCCTAAACATCAGCAACAAACCTAGAATGGGTGAATTTGTAATGGCACTACGCAGACTGTCTCAATTTCGACGCCTAGAATACGAAGAGGGTTCCAGGCCAGACATGAGGACACTACGACGGTGGAATTCCAGCGGAGAGATTCCTGGTGGCTTAATAGACGCAGGGGGGAGGCACTGCACTGGGTGGATATGGATGTGCATCACGCCAAAACCAAGGTCATCAACCTGGATAACCCAATTTTGAGGGCTTTCTACCGTGACACACCGTAATCGCAAGAAGACGAGCCGCACTAAGGTAAAAAATCTGTATGTAGACACACGCGGCTATGCCAGCTACAGAAACCCCATCACCGGAGAAGTCACGTACCTCGGCAAATACACTCTCGCACATGATGTCATAGCCCGCGAAGCTAATGAGCATTTTGAGCCATCAAACGGCCTACGCGCCCAAATTTTCGGGACTGGCGAAAAAACCATCTCTCAGGTTATCGACGAATATTTGGAAGAAGTTGCCCCCTCAAAACCGTGGGACACTGAAACCCAGAAGAACCATGTTTGGGCGTTAAAGCGCTATCAACGCGACTTCGGTTCTCGCCTTATTACTGTGACAGAGCGCCGGTTCATCGGGGACTATCTCCATAACAATTTTGAGCGGCCAGAGACTTACAATAAGCACCGTCAACGGCTGGTGGACCTCTATGTATATGGGATCTCTCGTGGCTATGTAACCTACAACGAGGCCGAGGCCACGCTAAAAAGAAGCCTTTCAAAGAAATTGCCGATCAACAGGAAGGTGCGGAAACGCATGGACATTGAGGTCTTTCAAGAGATTAGGAAGGTCGCCCCGCATTGGCTGCAAGTCGCCATGGATCTATCACTCGTTACCCTCCAGGCAAGGAGCGAGATCGTCAACGCCAAGTATACAGACATGCGCAACGGACACCTGTATGTAATCAGGGACAAGACCAGCGCCGATTCAGATATGGCGTTTATCAAAATCAAGGTCACACCTCAGGTTGAGGAGATTATTGGGCAATCCCGCGGTGATGCCCTGGCCTCCCCCTACATCATCCACTATTCCCCCAAGAGCCGCCGTCGCTCCCACCTGGATGCCAAGCCTCACTGGACCTATGTGACACCGGGGTATTTGACTAAGGCTTTTAGTGTCGCCAGAGATAAGGCGGGGGTATTCGACAACATGACCAACCGGGAGCGCCCAGGCTTCCACGAAATTCGGTCACTGGGTGGGCGGATCTACGTGGCTCTGGGCTATTCCAAGGACTACATCCGTGCCCTGATGACTCACACGGATGAGAAGACTACAACCATCTACCTGACCAACCCTGGGCAATTACAGGATGGATAGTAATTATCATGAGGTTGAGGCCGGTTTAAGCCTCAAAAATCTGCCTGAATCCTGGTGAGGTTTCTGAATTATTTCTGAATTATTTCTGAATCCAAATTTATGACAGGCAATAAAAAACCGGCTAAGTGCCGGTTTTTTATTTGAATCCTTGGAGCGGGAAACGAGATTCGAACTCGCGACCCCAACCTTGGCAAGGTTGTGCTCTACCAACTGAGCTATTCCCGCTTTAAGAGGGCGCTATTGTAATGCCTTGGACTTCAGAGTCAAGAGCAAAAAGTGCTCTTTACTGCTTTTTTAATTTTGAATTTGAATTCAAGCTCGGCCAGGCTGCTCGGAGATAAATAATCATAGACCAAAAGGTCAATATTGCGGCCATATAGAGCAAAACATATCCAACGGTATAGATTGGGATACTCAAAATATCATCTCGATAGATCAACATTGTTATGGCGACCATCTGGGTGACTGTTTTGATCTTTCCGATAGCTGAGACTGCAACTTTGGCTCGTGCACCCATCTCTGCCATCCACTCGCGCAAGGCGGAAATGGCAATCTCGCGGCCAATGATAATGACTACAGGAATCGCCAGCGCAGGTGAAGGATCAGCCTCAACCAACAAGATCAGCGCTGCTGCAACCATAAGCTTGTCAGCAACAGGATCCAGGAATGCACCAAGTGGGGAGGTTTGATTTAGGCGGCGCGCCAAATAGCCATCCAACCAATCTGTCACAGCGGCTAATCCATACACAGCCGCACAGGCTGTATTCGCATGCTCCCATGGCAGGTAAAAGATTCCGACAAAGACGGGGATCAATGCGATCCGCATAAGTGTAAGAAGGTTTGGAATACTATAAATCATTCGTCCCCGTGAAAAGCCTCATAGATCTGTTGTGCCAATTTTTGGCTAATTCCTTCCACTTTGGAAAGATCATCAACCCCAGCTCGCGCAAGCTCTTGCAACCCACCAAACTGACGCAAGAGGCGTTGACGACGCTTAGTGCCAATACCTGGAATCTCTTCCAGCACCGAGCTTTTACGGCTACGCCCACGGCGTTGGCGATGTCCTGTTATAGCAAACCGGTGTGCTTCATCACGAATTTGTTGAATCAGATGAAGCGCAGGCGAGTCTGACGGCAGTATAATGGGCGCTTCCTGACCAAACAAGAAAAGCTGCTCTAAACCCGGTTTTCGATCTGCACCTTTAGCCACGCCCAGCAAGATAACACCTTGCACAGCCAACCCCTCAAGTACCGAAGCTGCTGCTGAAAGCTGGCCCTTGCCTCCATCAATAAATAGAATATCAGGTAGCCGACCCTCTTCAGCTTGCATGCGCCTATAGCGTCGATGCAAGGCTTGCTCCATTGCCGCATAGTCATCACCTGGGGTGATTCCTTCAATATTAAAACGGCGATAGTCTGACTTAACCGCTCCTTGCTCATCAAATACCACACAAGAGGCAACCGTTTGCTCACCTCCCGTATGACTGATGTCAAAACACTCCATTCGGCTCGGAGGTTCATCTAAATCCAGTGCCTGCTGTAGTGCATTCAACCGTGCTCGCAAACCAGCCTTACTGGCCAACCTTGCATCCAGTGACAACCGGGCATTTTGTTGGGCCATCTGGAGCCAGCGAACTCGATTACTACGTACGCGATCAGTAATAAAAATTCGCCGTCCAGCCTGCTCTGCAAGTACATCTGCCAATAACTCGGCATCATCAGGCATCGTACTGACAACCATGCCTAGTGGAAGTTCTTTACCGATATAGTGCTGCTTCATAAATGCTGACAGTATGGTTTTCTCCTCTGCGCCACTCGGCATTTTTGGGAAAAAAACCTTATTACCAAGATTACGCCCAGCACGAATAAAAAAAAGCTGCACACAGGCCTCCCCACCTTTGACTGCCACAGCAAGGACATCAAGGTCACCACGTTCACCGCTGACATATTGCTTCTCTTGAATACGTCTTAAAACAGCTATCTGATCCCGGTAGCGCGCAGCCTGCTCAAATTTCAATTGTGCTGATGCCAACTCCATTCGTTCAACCAGATTATCAATTACCTGCGCCGCTTTTCCTTCCAGAAACAGCACGGCATCTTGCACATCCTGTTGGTAATCTTCTTTGGTGATTAGACCTACACAGGGAGCAGTGCAGCGCTTTATCTGGTATTGAAGACAGGGACGTGAACGATTGCGAAAAAAAGCATCCTCACATTGCCGAACGGGGAACAGCTTCTGTAGCAGCTGTAGATTTTCCCGCATTGAGCCAATATTAGGATAAGGACCAAAATAGCGGCCGCCACCACTTTTGGTTCCTCTATGCCATGTTAAACGTGGAAATTGCTGATCACCAGAGAGGTAAATATAGGGGTAGCTTTTATCATCACGTAGCAAGATATTGTAGCGAGGCTTCAGTGATTTGATCAGCGTATTTTCTAGGATCAGAGCTTCAGCTTCAGTATGGGTCACAGTGACTTCGATCGCACTGGTTTGGGAGACCATGCTCTGAATACGCATATTGAGTGAGCGTGTAAAGTAGCTGCTGACACGTCGCTTCAGATCCTTTGCCTTACCAACGTAGAGAAGTTTCCCCTCTCCATCCAGCATACGGTAGACACCAGGACGGCTTGTCAACGTTTTAAGAAAAGCCTTGGAATCAAATTGTGTTACCTGAATTTCAGATGCCATGAGTGCAATTATACGACACAAATGCTAATGACAGCAGACGTTCACAAACCAACCAGCGCAGTCTCAGCAAACTCTAATAAGACCTCTAGCATGGGCAAAAACAGCTTGAAACAAGCTCAGCTGTTACAAGTATTGATCTCTACACCGATGGGTTTATTTTGAGGCGGCAGGCACTTCACCGCATTGGTGATGGGGCAGTTAATCAATTCAAGACCATCATCTTTAGATATAGATTCTGGGGAAGAACTGAAACCATACTTATACAATGTCTGATAAAGCAGAATGCCTGCATGATCTCCAGTGAATAGACGGCCTGTGGCATTAGCTCCATGCATTCCAGGAGCCAAACCAACGATCAATAATTTAAGATCAAAGCACCAAAGGAAGGGGCGGTCCGTGCATAATAATTCAGGGTGATCAGCTTTGACTCGATCAAGAAAGTCCGCCAATCTGAGACAAGCCCTGCAGTCAGGATCGAACGACTGTAAATCAAGCATCAATGAGGGGTTATTTTTGAGCTTCGACCAGTCCGTGGCGTATGGCAAGATGCGTCAACTCTACATCCGTCTCAACCTCTAGCTTCTCATATAAACGATGACGATATGTGCTTACTGTCTTAGGGCTTAGGTAAAGTGAATCTGAAATATCCTGTGTTTTAGTGCCTTGAATAATCATCATCAGCACCTGCATCTCTCGCTGAGATACTTTACCAAAAGGCAAGTCAGCAACATTGCCAGACATCTGCGCCAAAGCTAATTTTTGTGACACTTCATTGGATACATAAGGCTTGCCAGACGCAACCAGCCGCACTGCTTTTAACATCTCTTCAGCTGGACAGCCTTTGGTTAGGTAACCTAAAGCGCCGGCGTCATGCAACTGATTTGGAAAGGGGTTGTCAGAATGCACCGTCAGCGCTATTACTTTGAGATCTGGGTTGATTCGCAGAATTCTACGCGTTGCTTCAATTCCGCCAATGCCTGGCATATTGACGTCCATTAACACTAAATCAGGCAATGTCTCCCGCACATAGGCAATTGCTTCTTCACCAGTAGAAGCCTCTCCTATCACCTCAATATCTGAAGCTTCATCTAGGATGTGTCGAACCCCCGTTCTAACCAACTCATGATCATCAACAAGCAGCACACGTATCATTGTTGATTTCCTCAGTAAAATACGTTGGTTTCATCATCAGAGTGTAGATATACACACTAATTATTTAAAAAGATAACAATAACTTGCGCTATTTTCAGGCTAAGAAAATATCGCCATAGAATATAACTTAAGTCTGCTATTAATCCAAGTGATCAGCTAAGTTTTATATAGATAAAGGAAGCATCCCTGCTTCCACTTCCGTGTTACCAATAGGCGGAATTGTTATCTTCTTCCTAGACTGCATCAATGCACCGCATATCCAGAACTCCTGTAACAACATCCGTGATAAATCAAGATCCATCACTAAACAACCTATAATTGCTAGCAACTTAGCTGTGTCACATTGTAAAAAAGCCCTGAAAAAACCATCCATGATGTTTTTCAGAGCTTTCTTAGGAGATATCCCTCTCCATCCATCCATGGCCTAAGGCTAGGGAGAAAATCCTGTTTCAAGAACCGGGACTCCATGTGTAACTTAAATATTAGACACCAATGAAAGACAATAGAAGATAACTAGTTCCGCATAAAAGTGTGCGAAAAGTCACACCTACACTCGATTTATGGGTGACAGTACCCGTTTTATGGTTTTTTTCAGGATGGGAAGAAATTAATTACCAAGCAGGAGGAAGCTGCCCATGGATAATCATGGTTTTATCCTGGATAGAGACATATTTACCTTCTTCAAGGCTTTTTATAATACGGGTAGTCATCTCTCGTGAAGAGCCTATCATGCTGGCCAGGTCTTTTCGTGAAGGCAGTTGATCAATAACCAGTTCACCACCCTTCATTTCAGCCAACTTAAGTAACACACGAGTTAATCGGCCATACACATCTAACAGCGCTAAACCCTTCACCTCATCTGTTAACTCACGCAAACGGGCAGTCAAATCACGTATGACCCTCAATGCAATCTCTGGGTGCATAGATATACATCGCATGAAATCTGTTTTGGTAATGATAATAAACTGACATGGCTCCAGCGTTATAACTGAAGCCGAACGACAAACCTGATCAAGCAGAGATAGTTCGCCAAAATACTCTTCAGCTGACTGGTAATTCAGGATGACCTCCTTTCCCTTATCATTCATAAGGAACACTTTTACCCGCCCAGAAACAATCACATACAGTGAATCACTTTCATCACCATCATTGATAATGACGCTATTTTTAGGGAAAGATCTAACCGAACTATGGTCAAACAGAGTGTGTAATTCTGCATCACCAAGGCCTGAAAAAAGGGGAATGCTCTTCAATAACACTATTTTTTCTACCGCTGCCATTATTGTCTATTTAAACTCCAGATCTATCACACCTTCCCACTTTTCATCTGGAGGAAAATGCTTGTATTTATTGCAAAGATCCAGATAAAAAAGCGATGGACCATCATGATGATATTTTTGCACAATTTTGGAGAAACAATGAGAAGCTTCTTCCCATTTATGAGATTTATAAACAGACAATGCCAGCTTATACTCAGCTAATAAATGTGCAGTAGCCTCAACACACTCCTGGCTATCGTCCATAAGTTCAAAAAGGTGTATCTCTTTTGATTTACCTGCTAGACGAAACAGACCAATTTCCCTTGTGACCATATCCTTGATATCCGTTAGCCCCTCACTAGATATTAGCAAACGTGTGCCAAAATACTTGTTTGCACCCTCAATTCGGGCCGCTGTATTGACCACATCACCTATCGCACGGTACTCATAGTGCTCACCCGCCCCCACATCACCAATGCAAACTTCACCATAATGAAGGCCAATACGAGTAGGCAGTTTATATTTAGGCTGTTGCTGATTAAATAACGCTACTGCTGATGCCACATTTAAGGCTGCACGACAGGCTTTTATTCGCTCATCTGTCTGCCGTTCAGGATTCACCCAAAGCGCCAATACAGCATCACCTACTACATCTGAGATGATTCCGCCCTGATTATGAATTGCCTGAAATACAATTTCGTAATAGGCGTTTAAAAACAGTCTTAACTCAGCAGGTTCCATCTGCTCTGATAGTTGTGTGTATTGCTCTGCATCAGTCGCTAGACAAACGCCATGCACCGTCTTCCCGGCTCCACCAATGCGTCTAACCGATTGAGCAAGATCCTCCACAGCCTGAGGTGGAAGATAATGCCCCAAAGCATGTGCGATTTTAACTCGCTCCTCTTTCGCCTCCTGATAACCCAACAACATGGCAAAAAAGAGCACCGGTAACACCTGAACAAAAAGTGGGACAATGAGAGGCAACCATATCGAGGTAGCACTGAAGCTTTCCAGCGCAATCATGGCATAACCAGCACACAGAAGAAAAATGGCTACAACAGCTTTACTGACAGACAACAAGCGGCAAACTAAACCAATCAAACCTCCCCACAAAAGAAGCAACATAAACTCATAATTCAACCCCAGAGGCTCTACCCAGTTTCTTTGTAGAAGATTACCAAAGGCCGTTGCCGCAATCTCAACCCCACTAATATTATGGCCAGTTTTGCTATCTGAATATACAGTATAAAAGGTATCTTGCTGATCCCATTGAAAGGCCTCTGATACTCCAACAAACACAGCCTTTCCCTTAAATTTCACCTGCATCTCAGCATCTGACATACTGAGCGCTCTATGATAGGAAATGCTATGAATGCTACGTGGTGGTCCATAATAGTTTAAAAACTGACTGTGATTTCCACTATACATAGAGAGCAGCGATTCCAGCAGTTGGCTATCATTCACTTCACCATCAGCTTGCAATCTACTTTGCTGATATCCATTCAGCCTTGCCTGCTCTAAAAACAGTGAACGAACCTGCTTCATGTACGACTCCAGCCCTGGTGACTGAAGCATCTCTTCTGAGGTTGCAGGGAAGTGAGTATTATTTAACGGCGTTATCTTATGAAAATTTTCATAAACACCTAAGGAGTAGTATTGAAAAGCCATGGTTGGCAGTGTGGCCAACCCACCAATTTCAGGCTTAAATTTCCAAAACTGACTTACTTTTACAGGGACACCCGGTAATGCAAAGGGTGCTAATGCAGCAGCAGCCTCCGCAAATATTGGCGCTGGATCCTGCATTGTTTCTGCAAAAACCGTCGCCATTTGCCCTCTTTCGCCAAGCAGTTGTAGTGCATCTTTATAAAGGTATCGAAATAGAATTACATTTCCTGCCTGATGTATAGCATCAGCCAGTGCTTTATCAACCCCATCCTTGTATGGCTCACGAAAAAAAACATCAAAGGCGATAACTGTTGCACCAGCTGTTGAGAGTTTTCGTATCAGCTGGGCATGAAGTTGACGCGGCCATTTGCGATGCAGCCGCTCCAATCCAAGCACCTTCATAGACTCGGTATCCATCACAACCAAAGCGACTTGCTCCGGTGGTGGTTGCGCCCCTCGTAGCTGGAACAACCACCCCAACCCAAACTCTTCTTCTAACTGAGAAACCCAAGGCGTTACGAATAATAACGCGCCAAATATGCCATTAATCAGTGCAATAGAGAGCGGTGCTTTTAGATGCCCTCGCATTTATCAGCAAAATTTAAAAAGCAATTCAATCAACTAAAGGGGCCATATGATCACCAACACGAATTATTTTCAGCGCATTGGTTTGTCCTTTTATACCGGATGCATCACCTTTGGTAATGATGACAACATCCCCCTCTTCTACTGCACCACGCTGCAACAGCTTTTCAATTATTCCCTCATTAATCTTATGCACATCTTGGCATGTCTCATTGAATTCGATCGGGTAGACACCCCGAAACAGAGTAACCTTTCTGCGCACTGAGCGATGTTTTGTCATCGCATAGATCGGGAGACCAGAGCTGATGCGGGACATCGATTTTGTTGTAGAACCTGTCTCAGTCAAAGCAGCAATCGCCTTTACCCGCAGATAGTGGTTGGCCACATACATCGCTGCCATGGCAATAGCTTCATCCCGACGCGCAAATTCAGAGTTGATCCGGTGCCCTGATTGGCGTACGGATTTGTGCTTTTCAGCCTCGAGACAGGTGCGATCCATCGCCTCTACCGACTTCAGCGGATATTTCCCGACTGACGTTTCTGCCGATAACATGACCGCATCCGTGCCATCAAATACGGCATTGGCCACATCAAATACCTCTGCCCGAGTGGGAATGGCATTTTCGATCATCGACTCCATCATCTGCGTTGCGGTAATCACCACTGTGTTCATGTCACGCGCTGTTTGTATCAGGCTTTTCTGCACCGAAGGCAATTCCGCATCACCAATCTCAACACCCAGATCGCCTCTGGCCACCATAATGGCATCGGAAGCATGAACAATTTCCTCAACACAATTCAGCGCCTCAGCACGCTCTATCTTGGCGACAATACCACCCCTGCCGCCAGCTTCTTGCAGTAACCTGCGGGCCTCTTCCACATCTCCAGCATCACGTACAAAAGATACGGCCAGGTAGTCCGCTTCCATCTCAGCCGCAAACCGGATATCAACAATATCCTTGTCTGATAACGCCTTGGCCGATAGACCACCACCCTTGCGGTTGATACCCTTGCTGTCTGAAAGAGTTCCACCCACCACCACGCTGCAATCGGCCTTAGTATCTTGTAGTTCATCGATCTGTAAGACAATACGCCCATCATCCAGTAACAGCACATCGCCAACTGCCAGATCCTCGATCAACTCGGGGTAGGTCAAACCTACTCGCGTTATATCACCAGCATCCAGTGGGCAAGCCATATCCAGGCAAAACTTACCCCCTTCAGCCAGATCAACTGCACCACCTACAAAGCGACCGATGCGTATCTTTGGCCCCTGTAGATCAACCAACAGGGCAACTGCCCGCCTGCTTTTTTGAGATTGCTCCCGAACCTGACGAATACGTCGTTCATGGTCTGCATGTGACCCATGCGAAAGGTTGATCCTAACCGCATCCATCCCAGCGTCAAACAGTGCATTAAGCACTAGTGGGTCATCAGTTGCAGGACCCAGGGTGGCTATTATCTTGGTTCGGCGATGCATAAAAAATTGTTCCTGTTTGTCTATCAGTTATAGAGGCGGTTAAATCAGATTATTGGATCTATTCAAGAGGGATTTCGTCCTTCAAGCATAGTCACTGCTGGCAACTCTTTTCCTTCAAGAAATTCCAAAAACGCACCGCCACCAGTGGAGATATAAGAGACCCGATCAGAAATACCATATTTATCTACTGCAGCCAGCGTATCTCCACCACCTGCGATAGAGAAAGCATTGGATGCTGCAACTGCCTCACCCAACACCCGTGTGCCTTCGCCAAATTGGTCAAACTCAAACACACCTACTGGGCCATTCCAGACAATAGTGCCAGCTGACTGCATCAACTCTGCATAACGAGCCGCCGTTTCAGGACCAATATCAAAAATCATGTCATCATTTTCAACATTTTCAACTCGCTTCACTATAGCCTCTGCAGATTCAGAGAATACCTTACCCACTACAACATCAGTCGGCACAGGGATCTCACCACCCTTGGCCCTAGCTGCCTCCATTAACCGCCTGGCTTCAGGGATCAAATCCGGTTCATAAAGAGACTTACCCACATTGTGTCCATCCGCCGCAATAAAGGTATTGGCAATGCCACCACCCGGAATAAGCTGATCAACCACATTAGAGAGCGCATCCAATACCGTCAGTTTGGTAGAAACCTTAGATCCACCTACAATTGCCACCATGGGGCGTGCTGGGTTATCCAATGCTTTACCCAATGCATCCAGCTCTCCTGCCAACAGTGGCCCGGCACAGGCAATCGGCGCATAAAGCCCTACCCCATGCGTAGATGCCTGTGCTCGATGTGCCGTACCAAAAGCATCCATTACATAAATGTCACACAGCGCCGCATAGGCTTTGGAGAGTGTCTCGTCATTCTTCTTTTCACCCTTGTTGATGCGAACATTTTCCAGTAACACCACCTCCCCATCAGCCACATCCAACGCTTGTCCAAGATACTCTTTGATCAGCCGAACCTCTTTACCTAACAGATCAGAAATGTGGTCAGCCACAGGCCGAAGAGAGAACTGCTCTTCATATTCACCCTCAGTAGGCCGTCCAATATGAGACATTAGAATCACTTTAGCTCCAGCCTGCATAGCATGTTCAATGGTTGGCATGCTGGCGCGAATGCGTTTATCGCTGGTGACTTTGCCATCTTTAATAGGCACATTTAGATCTTCGCGAATCAAGACGCGCTTGCCTGTCAGATCAAGGTCAGTCATTTTAATTATTGGCATTTCAATCCCCTAAAACGAAAAAAATTAGATGAAGATCTATCTTCAACTAATTCTTCTTTTCACTATATCTAATTGTTAGAAACCAGGCCCTGAGCAAATCCCAGAACCCGGTAACTTGAACCTAATTAAGCAGAGATAACGCGAGCCAACTCCAGCACTTTATTGGAGTAGCCCCACTCATTATCATACCAGGACACAACCTTTACAAAGGTGCCATCCAACGCCATACCGGCTTCAGCATCAACAACTGAGGTACATGACTCACCCACAAAGTCAGTGGAGACCACTTTATCTGTTGTATAACCCAACACACCTTTCATTGGGCCTTCAGAGGCCGCCTTCATGGCGGCACAAACGGCTTCGTAGGTTGTCTCTTTTTCCAACTCAACCGTCAGATCCACAACAGAGACATCAGAGGTAGGTACACGAAAAGCCATTCCGGTCAGTTTCTTATCCAGCTCTGGAATCACTTTGCCCACGGCCTTAGCTGCGCCGGTGCTACTTGGAATGATGTTTTCCAGAATACCGCGACCGCCGCGCCAATCTTTATTGGATGGACTATCAACCGTTTTTTGAGTTGCAGTAGCCGCATGTACTGTAGTCATCAGGCCGCGCTTAAGGCCAAAATTATCATTCAGCACTTTGGCAACCGGTGCCAAGCAGTTGGTGGTGCAAGAGGCATTTGAGACAATATCCTGGCCAGCATAGCTCTCATGGTTTACACCCATAACAAACATAGGCGTATCATCTTTCGATGGTGCAGACATCACCACTTTTTTGGCGCCCGCAGCCAAATGCTTCGCAGCTGTCTCTTTGGTCAAAAACAGGCCGGTAGCTTCAACAACCACATCAACATTTATCTCATCCCATTTCAGAGCAGCCGGATCTCTTTCAGCGGTTAAACGAATAGTCTTACCATTTACAATCAGGTTACTACCTTCAACAGAAACGTCTCCCTTAAAACGACCATGTACAGAGTCATACTTCAGCATATAAGCCAGATACTCAGGATCAAGCAGATCATTGATGCCTACAACCTCAATATCTGAAAAATTCTGTGCTGCTGCACGAAACACCATACGTCCAATACGGCCAAACCCATTAATACCGACCTTAATTGCCATTATTATTTCTCCAAATAGTTATAGTTAGTAAGAAAGCTTGAACCCAATTAGGCAGCAACCTCTTCCACCGCTTTTACGACATTTTCTGTAGTAATACCAAAATATTCATACACTTCAGCTGCAGGCGCAGATTTACCAAAGCTATCGATACCGATCACACGACCATCCAGGCCTACATATTTTGCCCAGTAATCAGTCACACCCGCCTCTACTGCAACACGAGCTGTTACTGCGGCTGGCAAAACAGACTCTTTATAAGCTGCATCCTGTGCATCAAAGGCATCGGTACTTGGCATCGAGACTACGCGAATTGCTTTTCCAGCCTCTTTCAAGGTCTGTGCAGCCTGGGTGGCCAGCTCTACTTCAGAACCTGTGGCGATAATAATAGCATCCGGAACACCATTGCATTCAGATAATACATAGCCACCACGATTTATTGCTGCAATTTGCTCATCGGTGCGCGCCATGTGTGGCAGCCCCTGACGCGACAGGATCAAACTGGTTGGTCCACACTTGCGTTCAATAGCACTCTTCCAGGCTACTGCCGTCTCAACCGCATCACAAGGTCGCCATACAGCCATCTGTGGAATCATACGCAGTGTCGCTATCTGCTCAACCGGCTGGTGGGTTGGCCCATCTTCACCCAGACCAATGGAGTCATGGGTAAAGATATGGATTGGGCTAATCTCCATCAACGCCGCCATGCGCAAGGCATTACGGGCATACTCTGAAAAGACTAAAAAGGTTGCACCATAGGCGCGAAATCCACCGTGCAACTCAAGACCATTCATAATGGCCGCCTGGCCAAACTCACGCACGCCATAATTGAGGTAATTACCGGAGGCATCATCAGCCGTTACAGGCTTAGAGCCAGACCACATGGTCAGGTTGGAGCAAGCCAGATCAGCAGAGCCGCCCAATAGCTCAGGTAACACAGGGGCATAACCCCCAATAGCATTTTGTGAGGCTTTGCGAGAGGCAACCTTGGTCGCCAATGCATTAACAGATTGAATGTACTCAGCAGATTTAGCATTCCACTCTGCTGGCAACTCACCCGTAGTGCGGCGCTTAAATTCAGCAGCCAGTTCTGGATGAGCCTGCTCATAAGCAGCAAACTGTTCATTCCATGCAGACTCTGATGCAGCACCGGCCTCTTTAGCATCCCATCCACTGTAAACATGATCAGGCACCTCAAACGGCGCATATGGCCAGCCAATATTTTCACGCACCAGTGCAATCTCATCATCACCTAATGGCGCACCATGGCAATCCTCTTTACCCTGCTTATTGGGCGACCCTTTGCCAATAATTGTTTTGCAGCAAATCAGGCTTGGTCTGTCGGTAACAGCTCGCGCTGCTTCAATGGCCTGCTTAATGGCATCAGCATCGTGACCATCCACATTAGCCACCACATGCCAACCATAGGCATCAAAGCGCTTAGGCGTATCATCTGTAAACCAACCCTCTACCTCACCATCAATAGAGATGCCATTATCATCATAAAGAGCAACCAACTTACCTAATCCCAACGTACCTGCCAGTGAGCAAGCCTCATGGGAGACACCTTCCATCATGCAACCATCACCCAGAAAGGTGTAGGTGTGGTGATCAACCACCTCATGCCCTGGGCGGTTAAATTGTGCGGCTAGCATCTTTTCAGCAATCGCCATACCCACAGCGTTACAGATGCCTTGACCCAATGGTCCGGTGGTCGTCTCTACACCTGGAGTATCCCTATACTCTGGATGGCCCGGTGTTTTGGAGTGGAGCTGGCGAAAATTCTTAATATCATCAATTGAGAGGTCATATCCAGAGAGATGCAACAGTGAATAGATCAGCATGGATCCGTGACCATTAGAAAGCACAAATCGATCACGATCTGCCCAATCTGGGTTATTTGGATTATGCTTCAGAAAGTCATTCCACAGCACTTCAGCAATATCTGCCATGCCCATTGGGGCACCAGGGTGGCCTGATTTTGCTTTCTGAATCGCATCCATACTCAAAGCACGGATTGCATTAGCTAATTCACTACGTGAGGACATGCGTCCCTCCTAAATTAGAAACCATTTACTAAAACTTGCGGTGCATGCATCTGCAATCAACCAAAATAGACGGCCAATCGACTTGCACAATCCCCTTTGAGGGAGTTAGGTATTCTCGCTTAACAGACTGATGGGGACAATAGCTGATCCCATATAGTTAGTGGCGAAACTTACTCTCGCCACTTTATCGAACAGCCCATGCCAGGAATCTGCTGCTCTGGTCCCTTTCCGGTAGTAGCGACCTGCTTCATCGCTTCAAACAGATCACGGTGAACATCAACAGCTGCGGCTTGCTTACGACTCTCATCCATCCGGCCACGATATTGCAACGCTAGATTGCTATTGTAACCAAAGAAATCAGGTGTACAGACAGCACCATAGGCTTTGGCCACCTGTTGAGTTTCATCTAAAAGATAGGGAAAAGAGAAATTCTGTTCAGCTGAGAGCTGGCACATATTATTAAAGGAGTCTTCTGGATATTCTGCAGCATCATTCGGCATAATGGCGACACTGTTCACACCATAATCCAACAGTTCGCAAGCATCCCGGACTATTCTGTCCATAATGGATTTTACATAGGGACAATGATTACAGATAAACATCACCAACAGGCCTTTCTCACCCCGGCACTGCTCCAATGTCCAGACCTTGCCATCAACACCTGGCAGAGAAAAACCGTCAGCCAGCTTACCAAAATCACAAATTGGAGGTTGTAGTGACACCATAACCTACTCCTTAAGCAAATGTAGTGACCACATCATAGCGCGATGTTAAAAAATGCCAAGCAACATACCCCATGCACAAATTAAAAATCAGCTGTATAATTGCGCGTTTCATTGTGGATTACCGGCATCAGTAACCTATTGGCTGATGCGCACAAATTAAACCAAACACGGACAAACTCATGCTGAAAGATTTTACCTTTACCTCAGAATCCGTATCAGAAGGCCATCCAGATAAAATTGCTGATCAGATCTCTGATGCAATACTGGATGCCATCCTCGAACAGGACACCCATGCCCGCGTAGCCTGTGAAACCATGATCAAGACCGGCGCTGTTATTGTTGCCGGTGAGATCAGCACCTCTGCGTGGGTTGATCTAGAGAAGGTTGTACGTAGCACCATCATGGATATCGGCTACAACAGCTCTGACATGGGCTTTGATGGCGAAACCTGCGCCGTCATGTCTCTTATTGGCAAGCAGTCCAGCGACATCGCTATGGGCGTAGATCGGGAAGCCCCTGAAGAACAGGGTGCTGGTGACCAAGGACTGATGTTTGGCTATGCCACCAACGAGACAGACGTATTGATGCCTGCTCCTATCACCTACGCGCATCGTCTGGTCAAGCGTCAGGCTGAAGTACGTAAAAACAATATCCTCTCTTGGTTGCGCCCCGATGCAAAGAGCCAGGTCTCTTTTAACTATGTAGATGGCAAACCTACCAGCATCAGCGACATCGTGCTTTCAACACAGCACGACCCCAGCATTTCACAAGCTGATCTGCGCGAAGCGGTAATGGAAAATATCATTCTGCCTGTCATCCCAGAAGAGTGGCTGAGCAAAGAGACCAAATACCACATCAACCCCACAGGCAACTTTATCATTGGTGGCCCCGTAGGTGACTGTGGCCTAACTGGACGCAAGATTATCGTTGACACCTACGGTGGTGCAGCACGTCATGGCGGTGGTGCATTTTCTGGCAAAGACCCCTCCAAGGTTGATCGATCCGCAGCCTATGCTGGACGCTATGTTGCCAAGAATATCGTAGCTGCCGGACTGGCTGAACGTTGCGAAATCCAGGTCTCCTACGCCATTGGTGTTGCCGAGCCTACCTCTATTAGCATCGATACCTTCGGCACCGGTAAGGTTGATGAAAACCGCCTGATAGAACTGGTACGCGAACACTTTGACCTGCGCCCTTATGGCTTGGTTAAGATGCTTGATCTAATCAGACCTATCTATCAGCAGACCGCCGCCTATGGCCATTTCGGCCGCGAAGAGCCTGCGTTCACCTGGGAAAACACAGACAAAGCTGACGCACTACGCGACGCAGCTGGGCTTTAAGTATAAACACAGAGGGGCAGAAATTTAGTTTAAATCCTGCCCCCTCTGTCACTACAGCTAAATTAAACTAGAATTTCACTTCGCATACTGAGGAGCGCTGCAACGGGGGAAGCCCCTGCCAGGCTTGGTACTGCGAGTCTATTAACAACGGCGCTCGGTTCCTTCAGGAGTAAAAACCATGAACGCACCGACAAAGGATTACATAGTCGCTGATATGACCCTGGCTGAATGGGGTCACAAAGAGCTTCGCATCGCAGAGACTGAGATGCCAGGCCTAATGAGCATCCGCAAGAAGTATGCGGATGAGCAACCCCTCAAAGGTGCCCGCATCGCTGGCAGCCTGCACATGACCATCCAAACCGCCGTACTCATCGAGAGCCTCATCGCTCTGGGTGCTGAGGTTCGCTGGGCATCATGCAACATTTTCTCCACCCAGGATCACGCTGCTGCTGCTATTGCTGATCAAGACATTCCTGTCTTTGCCATCAAAGGCGAGACCCTGGAAGACTATTGGGACTACACCCATCGCATCATGGAGTGGCATGACGGCGGCACCCCTAACATGATTCTGGATGACGGAGGGGATGCCACTTCACTGGTTATTCTTGGCTCCAAAGCTGAGCAGGATATCTCAGTATTGGACAACCCAGGCAGTGAAGAGGAGACCATCCTCTACGCGGCTATCCGTAAACGTCTACAGAGCGATGCCACCTTCTACTCACGTATCAAGGCCAATATCCAAGGCGTGACCGAAGAGACCACCACTGGCGTACACCGACTCTATCAGATGATGGAGAAAGGAGATCTTCCATTCCCTGCCATCAACGTCAACGACTCCGTCACCAAATCCAAATTCGACAACCTCTACGGTTGCCGTGAATCTTTAGTCGATGGCATCAAACGTGCGACCGATGTAATGATCGCCGGTAAGATTGCCATTGTTTTGGGTTATGGCGACGTGGGCAAAGGCTGTGCACAATCCCTTCGTGGCCTGGGTGCTACCGTCTGTGTAACAGAGGTTGACCCTATCTGCGCCCTACAGGCTGCAATGGAAGGTTACCGAGTAGTGACCATGGATGAAGCCTGCAGCCAGGGTAATATCTTTGTTACTACCACCGGCAACTTCAACGTCATCACTCATGACCACATGGTGCAGATGAAGAATGAATCCATCGTCTGTAACATTGGCCACTTTGATAACGAGATCGAAGTCGCTGAGATGCGTCAGTACAATTGGGATAATATTAAACCTCAGGTAGACCACATCATCTTCCCTGACGGCAAACGCATTACCCTGCTGGCTGAAGGCCGACTGGTAAATCTAGGCTGCGCCACTGGTCACCCCAGCTTCGTCATGTCCAACTCCTTCACCAATCAGGTACTGGCTCAGATTGAGCTTTTCTGCCGCCCTGAAAACTATGAGAACGAAGTCTATGTCTTGCCTAAAAAGCTGGATGAAGAGGTCGCCCGACTACACTTGGATAAGATTGGTGTCCAGCTCACCACGCTGACTCAGGAGCAGGCCGATTATATTGGTGTGCCAGTAGAAGGCCCCTACAAACCTGAGCATTACCGTTATTAATAACAGTAATTAGCATCATCAGGAGGGTGCTGCAGAGAGCACCTGCTGCACCCTCCCCTTCACTAGCCGCCACTTGCAACTTGGTACTTAGACCTATGGAATCTCAAAAAAAATATCAGCCGACCTATAGCTTTGAAGTCTTTCCCGCCAAAACGGAACAGGGCGCAGAAAAACTTCGTGGCGTATGCAACCAACTGATGAAGGTGAATCCACTCTACATCTCAGTAACCTATGGCGCTGGCGGTACGACACGGGATCGCACCATTGGTACTGTGCTGGAGATTCAAAAAGCAGGAGTGAATGCGGCACCTCACCTCTCCTGCATAGGCTCTTCTAAAGAAGAGATACTGGAGCTGCTTGAACTCTACAAACAGAATGGTATTGATCGTATCGTGGCGCTTCGCGGCGATCTACCTTCCGGTATGGGCGCTGGTGAAACGGGGGATTTTCGTTATGCCAATGAGTTGGTTGAATTTATTCGTCGTGAAACAGGTGATCACTTCTACCTTGAGGTCGCTGCCTATCCAGAATTCCATCCACAGGCAACGAACGCTCAAGCTGATCTGAAAAATTTTAAACGTAAGATTGAAGCTGGTGCCAACGGAGCCATCACCCAATATTTTTTCAATGCTGATGCCTATCTTAGTTTTGTGGATGATTGTGAAAAACTGGGGGTTGATACCCCCATCATGCCAGGCATTATGCCCATCACCAATTTCACCCAACTGGCCCGCTTTTCAGATGGTTGCGGCACAGAGATCCCACGCTGGTTACGCAAACGGCTAGAGGATTATGGTGATGACCTGGATAGCATCCGTAGTCTGGGACTAGATGTGATCAGCAGCATGTGCCAACGCTTATTGGATGAAGGCGCACCCGGTCTACATTTCTACTCGATGAATCAGGCTGAACCTGTACTTGGCATCTGGAAAAACCTAGGGCTGCCTGGGGCTGAGCTGATTTAATAATCACTTCGAAGTGATGCCGACAAACCCACTACCCAGGCTACTGGCCAGCCTGGCTATCATCAGCCTGATCAGTGCTGCTATTGGGCTTATACTGCCAAGGGTATCTGACCTTCCAGCAGTAGCGCCTCTGCATATGATATTAGCATTGGGAGTTATGCCCCTGATCCTGGGGGCAATCAGCTACTTCATCCCTGTGCTCACCCGAACCAGCTCACCAGAACCTCTTGTTCTGCTATCACCTATTGGGGCGCTCATTGCCGGTCTACTGGTGACACTCAGTCTGTCACTGACTTATAAACTCTATCCCGTTGCTGCAGGCATTGCCGTGCTAGCGGCAGGTAGGCTGCTCTGGTGGTCTCAGCAAAGAGCAAAGGCCACACTGGGTCGTCCTCACCCTGGATTGCTCTGGTATCAGTTGGCATTAGGCGCACTCATTCTTGGCCTGTTGATTATCACCTTAGCTGCACTCTGGCCTGAGCAGTGGTTACCACTCAAGCGACTGCATCTGCATATCAATACGTTGGGTTTTGTTGGATTGACTGCTCTAGGAACTCTACGCGTGCTGCTTCCCACAGTGGGTGGTTTTCCTGACCCACAAGCCGGCCTCTGGCTGATGAAGGAGTGGCGTTGGCTGGTTGCAGGCACCTTATTGATTGCAACAGGTGCCACTTGGTCAACCCTGCTGGCTGAGATTGGCCTGCTGCTGTGGTTGATCTCTCTAGTGCGAATGATTCAGGGGTTGCTCAAAGCTCACCAAGGCAAGCTCTGGCAATGGCATGGGGCAGCTATCTCTTTGATCGCAGCAGTAATTGGACTGGTACTCAGTCTGATAAGCGGCGCGCTGCACGGACATGGGATGCTCCCCACCTCGCAAGCAAGCGAAGCCTTTGTTATTGCCTTCCTTCTACCACTGGTTACGGGTGCTGCCACCCACCTATTACCACTTTGGCTACTACAGAGCCAACCAGAAAAGCAAAAACAGCTGCGAGAGCAGCTTGGTTATCTCAGTGCTGTTCGTGGTTTGGCTTTTCTGATTGCAGGCGTGCTAACACTAGCATCACAACCCTTGGCTTTTTTAATCGCTATTGCAGCACTGTGCCAATTCTTTATTCAGCTGGCGCGTCCACTGGAAATTGCTGCCATTGAGGATGAAAATAGCAAATAACGGCTCTACTTCTTCTGCTTTTTCACCGGCTTTTTAAGACGCTGACCTTTACTCTTCAACCGTTCCACCAACTTATTTTTGTGGCCTTCATAAGGGTTGCTGCCTGATTTAAATGTCAAGCGGATAGGTGTTCCTGAAAGTTTAAGCACTTTACGAAAACGGGCAATCAGGTAACGCACATAGGTTTTTGGCACAGAATCCGTCTGATTACCATGAATAACAATAATGGGTGGATTTTGCCCACCTTGGTGAGCATAGCGCAGTTTTATACGTCGACCATGAACCAGTGGTGGTTGATGCTCTGTCACGGCTCGTTCAAGGATACGGGTCAACTCAGGCGTTGGTAGATTTCGCGTAGCATTGGCATAGGCCTTCTCCACCGATTTAAATAGGTTCCCCACACCGGAACCATGCAGGGCCGAGACAAAGCGTTGCTCCGCAAAATCAAGAAACGGTAGTCTCCGCTCGAGCTCATCCTTAATGCGGTCTCGTTGATCTGACTGTAGACCATCCCACTTATTAACAACAACAACCAATGCCCGGCCGCTATCTAAAACATGTCCGGCCAAGGTGGCATCCTGCTCACTGATCTCCTGATGTGCGTCCAATACCAGTAACACTACATTGGATCGCTCAATAGCCTGCAGGGTTTTAATGATACTGAACTTCTCAACCATATCATCGATACGGGAGCGGCGGCGTACACCAGCAGTGTCAATCAGGGTATAGCGCTTACCATCACGCTCGAAGGGAATAAATACGCTGTCTCTGGTGGTTCCTGGGCGATCAAAGGTGATAACCCGCTCTTCACCCAGCATCCGGTTGACCATGGTGGATTTACCCACATTAGGACGGCCAACAAAGGCGATCTTGATACCATCATCAGAACCATCTTCATCTTCATCTGGCTCTGGAAAAGTCTCCAGCACACTGTTAATCAGTGCGACAACACCCTGTCCATGGGCGGCTGAAATCGAGCATGGCTCACCCAATCCAAGGGCATGAAATTCAGCAATGGCAATATCTTTATCTATTCCCTCACTCTTATTCACTACAGGCAGGATAGGTTTTCCGGTGCGCCTAAGCTTATCAGCAACCTGCTCATCACCTGGGTTAAAACCATCCCGTGCATCCAGCAGAAAAAAGACATGATCCGCTTCTGAAATAGCCTGCTGTACCTGATCCAACATCAAGGCATCAATCCCATCTGCCTCATCAGCAATACCACCCGTATCAACCACTAGGTATGGACGATTACCAATCTTACCAATACCATACTGTCGATCACGCGTGAGTCCCGGCTGATCTGCAACTAAGGCATCACGACTACGCGTCAGGCGATTAAAGAGGGTTGATTTACCCACATTGGGCCGCCCTACCAAGGCGATAACAGGTAACACAGAATAGAATCCTTAGACTAAATTAATTGGGACTACGAAATGCAGCTAGTTTGCCATCATCTCCGTAGATATAGGCAACACCATCTTGAATAATAGGGGGTGTGCTAATTGGAGCACTACCCACGCGAGTACGGGCAACTAAGCTGCCATCCTCACTGGAAAGCCAATGTATATAACCTTCCAAATCCCCCACTAAAACGAAGTTACCTAGCACTGCCGGGGCAGAAAGTCTGCGTGCATGTAGTTTTTTCTGTTTCCACAACGCAGCGCCATTACGAGGGTCAACTGCCCACACTTGGTCTTCAGCATCAGAGATGTAGACCTGAAGCATATCAGCACCCACACCGGCATGGGAGGACATATTCCTACGCCAAAGTACAACACCGGTATCCAATGAAACCGCGGCCAAATCACCTTGGTATGTGGCTGCATAAACAACACCATCAACAACTACAAGTTCACCATCAATATCTACCATACGTTCCAATTCAGTACGGCCTGATGAAATGCTGATACTGCTCTCCCACAACAGCTCACCTGAGAGCAGATTGAAGGAGATCAGCTTGCCGCTAGCAAAACCACAGATTACTTTGTTATCTCTGATAACAGGGGAGCTACTACCGCGTAGCGATAGCACTGGCACTGAGCGTTTAAAATCCCAAACCTTCTCACCATCGGTGGCACTAAGACCAAATAGGTTGCCATCCATTGTATGTACAACAACCCGCCCATCTGCCGCCTTAGGCACTGACAATATTTCACTACTTAGACGTGTACGCCATCTCTCCTGGCCAGTGATAGCATCCAACGCAACCAGATCGCCATCTCGACTGCCTACCAGTACTAAACCATCCCCAGCACCTGGACCACCAGAGAGCGCCAGCTCAGTATCAGTCTCCCAAATGCGATTGCCATCGGCTGCATTAAGCGCTTTAACATTGCCTTTACTATCTGCAACAAAGACTCTGTCATTATGCACATAGGGAACCAACTGAAGTCGTTGGCCATCAGTGCCTTTACCAACTGAAGCCGTCCATAGTGTTTGAACGCCAATATCAGTGGTTATCTCAACCAATTCAGCTGGAGGATCAACATTATCTTCACTCGCAAACCATTCTGTCGGACTCATCATTGAGCCACACCCTGCCAGTAACAGGGTTAGGATAAGAGCAGTTATTCTGTACAGCATCTACTTCAAACCTCAAGATTAATTAATGGCGGCTACAGCCAAATCATCCAGTTTCATCTGTACTAATTCTGCATCGCCTACCTTATTGTCCAAGGCTTCCTGATATAATTTACGTGCAGTTTCCTTATCATTATTGGCCAATGCAATATCACCTTGCAGTTGAGCAAACTCACCAGCAAAGGCATCTTTTGATGCTTCACTTGCCAGCTTGGCTGCACCCGCAACATCGCCTTCACTCAATTTTATACGAGCCAAACGAAGACGTGCAATCTGCTTGATAGCAGGCTCACTGCTACTCCCCATCACCCAGCTTAGCTGATCTTGTGCCGCAGCTGCATCACCCTGTTCTAAATGCTGACGTGCCATGCTAAGTGCGGCAAATTGGGCATATGCACTTTTGCTCTGTTTAGAGATAAGTAACTCAGCCTGCTTTGCAGCTGATTCTATATTCCCTGTATTGATAGCCATGCTGAGCTGCTGGTATTGGGCGGAGGTTTGCTCTGCAATAGATGTTTGATGCTGTGTCCAGGCTTGCCACCCCACAATGCCACCCAACCCAAGGACAACACCCGCAACTGCGGCCTTGCCATTTTCCTTCCACCACTTTTTCAGGGCTTCTACTTGTTCTTCATCTGACTGATATGCACTCATGTTCCATTCTCTTTACTTTTTAAAAAATTCAGCCAACTGATCCAACGCTATCTCTTGCTGTTCAGCCTGCTCACGAAGGTTCTTAACACTCACTATACCTTTTTCCAGTTCATCATCACCCAAGATCAGCGCGTAGCGCGCACCACTTCGATCTGCTTTTTTAAACTGACTCTTAAATCCCCCACCACCACAGTGCGTTATTAGGCGCAAATCGGGCAATTGATCACGCAGCTTTTCTGCCAACAATAACCCTTGCCGTTGAGGCTCATCTCCCATTAAAACAAGATAGGCATCAACCTGCGCTTCAGGTTCAATATTAGTCTCTTCCAGCAGAGCTACCAATCGTTCAACACCCATGGCAAACCCAACGGCTGTGGTTGCATGTCCACCGAGTTGCTCTACCAGGCCATCATAACGACCGCCAGCACAGACTGTACCTTGTGCACCTAAACGATCTGTCACCCATTCAAATACCGTGCGCGCATAATAATCCAGCCCCCTTACCAAACGGGGATTGATGACATAATCGACACCCGTGGCCTCAAGCCCTGCACAAATTACATCAAAATGCGCACGGGATTCATCGCCCAAATGATCCATCAATGTAGGCGCTGCTGCAATCAGCTCACGCATATCAGGATTTTTGGAGTCAAGAATGCGTAGCGGGTTACCATCCAAACGCCGGCGACTATCTTCATCCAGCTGGTCCAGATTGGATGAGAGATACTCGACTAGAATCTCCCGATAGGCCAAACGTTCATCAGCTGTACCCAAGCTATTAATCTGTAACTCCAATCCGTCACTTAGCCCTAAAGCCTGCCAAATGCGATGGGTAATCAGAATCAACTCAAGATCAATATCTGGACCCGCCATGCCAAAGGTCTCAACACCAATCTGCTGAAACTGACGATAGCGTCCTTTTTGTGGCCGCTCATGACGAAACATAGGGCCTTGGTACCAAAGCCGTTGCAGCTGATTGTATAACAAACCATTTTCAATACCGGCGCGTACACAACTTGCCGTCCCTTCAGGTCGTAATGTCAGACTATCACCATTGCGATCTTCAAAGGTGTACATCTCCTTTTCAACAATATCGGTAACCTCGCCGATCGAGCGTTTGAACAGCTCAGTCTGCTCCACCAATGGCATGCGAATCTCTTGATAACCGTAACGTTCGAGCACATCTCGCACTCGATCCTCCAGTAGTTGCCAGAGTGGTGTCTGACTCGGCAGAATATCATGCATACCACGGATGGCTTGAACATTTTTTGCCATAAAATAAAAATCCGAATATAAATATAGAGGCGCGTTAAAAATCAGGGATTTGAAATATCTTCAGCTTGAAGAACAAAGCGAGCAACATTGCCCGTGGAGTGTGCTTCAATATCAAACTCCTGCCCTTTGACTGTCAAGGTAGCTGCTTGGCTATTACCCAATATAAAACTGTAAGGAGGCTCCCCGCCTAATACATGGCGCTCACCTTTTTGCATATTCCCCAGTAGTTTATAGCTATTATTGAATCCACGGATTTCTGTCCAACAGGCATCAGAAAACTCAACCACTATGCTGTTGGCATAATTGATGGAGGACGATGTTATCTGTTCAGTAATATCAGCCGCGCTGATCACTGGATCCAACTCAAGCTCCTGAGCTGCGGCGATCTCATCTGTCACACCAGCCTCTATTTCTTCAGCTTCAACAACAGAAGCAACCTGATCATCCAATGTGTCATTTTCAACAACTTCAGCTGGCAAATAACTGGAGGGGAGCGCCTCTTGTATGCTTACCGTCTGGCTATCATCTGAAACAACAGCCTCAGATTGTGGTTCAGCTTCTGATATTGTTGCTGACTTAATAGCTACTAATTCCAAAGGATGTTGCTCACCCTGATTCTCTTCACTTAGAGACAGGTCACCTTCAAGCTTTATATCCTGAGTTGTAGCAGGCTGACTCTCTTCTGCTTGCCCTATAGGCCACTGCATACCACCCTGCCACCATATAACAAGCAGCGCCATCAACCCAAGCACTATAAACCATGTTATTAGCCGCACAATGGCATGACTACCGCTTATCTTTGGTTTTATTGGAGAACCTGCAAGTGGGCCATTTTTTTTATTACGTTTATGAGGCTCCTGCTGCTTATACGCCTTTAATAGCGGCTCTTCTGGAATATCCAGTAATCGCGCGTATTTACGCAAATAACCTTGAATAAAAACTGGGCTGGGTAATGCATCACTGTCATCCTCTTCCAATGCCGCAATGATATTTTCTTTAAGATGCATTCCATCCGCCACTTCAGCACGGCCTAAATTAAGCGCCTCCCGACTTTTGCGTAGATATTCTCCTACTCCATCTTCAAGAGGTGTCTCAACCTCCACCTCATCTATTGGCGTAGCATTCATCTTGTCGTTGCCCCCTCAAAAATACGCATCTCTTCAGAATCTGGAAACTTGGCACGTAATAGTAATTCATAGCTGGCTAACGTATCTAAATCACCCAATTCACGCTCTATACGAATCCCCAACCAAAGCGTTTCCGCAGTATGCTGTCCCACTTCAATATAACGCTGTAGATATCCTCGAGCAGAGAGATAGTTGTTTTTTTCAACACTGATCTTTACCATCTGTTGCAGTGCAGTTGGAAACTTTGAATTCACCCTCAACGCCTGGCGATAATATGTTTCAGCCTGATCTATATTACCCTGGCGCATAGAACAGATACCCGCATTGGTCAATGCCACTTCTGGGGTGGGATACAGTGCATTTTTCAATGCTGCCATAAAGTGCTTATTGGCCTCTTGATACCGCTTCTGCTTACAAAGAAAGCTGCCATAGGCATTAAGAATAAAGGGGTCGTTGGAATTAAGATCAAGTGCTTTTTTATAGTGCTGCTCAGCTAAACTGGTCTCACCTAAACGCTCATAAATCAGCGCAATAATATTATTGGCATCAGCACTCGCTGGATCCAATTCCAGTCCACGCTTAACTTTAGCTAAAGCAACATCAATCTTGCCTCGCTGTAGATAAGCAATCGACATTTTTACATAAACATCAGCTGCACTTGGGGCCTTCTCATCCTGACTTAGCCCACCCATATCTTCATCTGTACGCGTGCCATTCGGCGCACAGCCAAAAATAACCAAACAAATAGAAAGGACAGCAACCGTCAGGGCTCTTTTTTTCACCGTTTTCCTCCAGCAATCTGATTTATCTCTAGTATTTCATGGCGACGACTTCGATCCTGAACCCGTCCTACCAATTGCCCACATGCCGCATCAATATCATCACCACGTGTTTTACGGGTTACGGTTGTTAAACCAGAAGCGGATAGTATTGCACGAAAGGAATCAATTCGTTCTTGTGATGAACGGCGGTAATCAGAACCTGGAAACGGATTAAAGGGAATCAGATTGATCTTTGCTGGTACACCCTGCATCAGCTTTACCAATTGGCGAGCCTGCTGATCAGCATCATTAATACCATCCAACATGACATATTCAAAGGTAACCCGGCGACGTTTTTCGCCTGCTACATAACGTTTGCAAGCAGCCAGCAGCTCAGCAATAGGATATTTTTTATTTATTGGCATCAGCGTGTTGCGCAACTCATCCGCAGGCGCATGCAAAGAGACAGCCAAACTCACAACTGAGACCTCTCGTAACTTATCTATTGCGGGGACAATGCCCGCCGTACTGATTGTTACTCGATATTTGGAGCGGCTGTATGCCAGATCATCCAACATGATATTTGTAGCAGCAACCACATTATCAAAATTGATAAGTGGCTCACCCATCCCCATCAGCACCACATTGGTGATAGGTTGGTCATCTGACAGCTCTTTGGTTGCTACCCAAAGCTGACCAATAATTTCAGCCACACTCAGATTGCGATTAAAACCCTGCTGAGCCGTAGAGCAAAAGGTACAGGCGAGGGAGCAGCCTACCTGAGAAGAGACACAGAGCGTACCTCGGCCAGGCTCAGGGATATACACGGCCTCAATGCGGTTACCGCAGTTCAACTCCAACAACCACTTCCGCGTACCGTCTTTGGAGCGTTGATCACAGATGATGGTTGGAACCCGTACCTCAGCCTGCTCTTTCAATCTGGCGCGTAGGTTTTTGCTTAGATTGGTCATCTCATCAAAATCGGTGACTTGATGCTGATGAATCCATTTCAATACTTGACGGGCATGAAATGGTTTCTCACCCAGATCCTGAAACCAGGCCTCCATGGCCTGACGCTCCAGGTTTAACAGATTAACAGTGTCTGACTGGGTCACTAGCTATTAACGTGTCCGTGCGCAGAGGTCTTCCTCTGAGAAATAATAGGCAATCTCAACAGCTGCTGTTTCTGGCGCATCTGAACCGTGAACCGCATTCTCATCAATTGAACTGGCAAAGTCTGCACGAATGGTGCCTGGTGCTGCTTCTGCTGGATTGGTTGCACCCATGATTTCACGGTGTACGGAAATGGCATTTTCACCTTCCAAAGCCTGGACAATAACTGGTCCTGAAATCATAAATTCAACCAGGTCATTGAAAAAAGGACGCTCTTTATGCACAGCATAGAAACCCTCGGCTTTTTCACGCGATAGATGCATCATGCGAGCTGCAATAATGTTTAGACCAGCCTCTTCAAAACGGGTGTAAATCTGACCAATTACATTCTTTGCAACAGCATCGGGTTTAATAATAGAAAGGGTGCGCTCAATAGCCATTAAATAAATACTCCAAAAATAAAATGTATAAAAAATTATGCAGCCAACAGGCTGCATTTAGAATCTGAAAACCCCTATCGGATTTTCTATTGACAAAACCTGCCGCATTCTACCTGCGAGAAGGGGTACAAGCAATTGCTGGCCTCCACTATAGGGCTATAGAAAAGCTAACCACAACTGCCAACCACCAAGAGAAAAACGTCATCCTTACCCCGATCGCTGACGCACTGCTTCAAACAGTGCAACACCCGCTGCAACTGAAACATTCAGGCTTTCTACTTTACCTGCCATGGGCAGTTTAACCACCGCATCACAAGCCTCACGCGTCAATCTGCGCATGCCCTTCTCTTCTCCACCCATAACCAACGCCAATGGTCCGGTGAGGTCTGTTTGAAAGAGGCTGGCTTCTGTTTCACCCGCAGTACCTATTAACCAAACCCCTGCTTCATCCTGTAACCAGCGCAAGGTACGCGCTAGATTTGTCACCTGCACAAAGGGTACAGACTCTGCCGCACCACAGGCTACTTTACAGGCTGTTGGCCCTAGTCCCACTGAGCGATCCTTCGGCGCTATCACTGCATGGACACCCGCAGCATCAGCACTGCGCAGGCAAGCCCCCAGATTATGTGGATCTTGCACGCCATCCAATATCAGCAAAAAAGGAGGCGCATCAAGCTTATTTAAAAGCGCCTTTAGATTAGCCTCATCCAATGCTGCAGGAGCCTGAGTACGCGCTACTACACCCTGATGATTACCTCCAGAGGCCAGTGTATCTAACTCCTCTTTGGGAACCTTATTGACTGATACACCAACCTCTTTTGCCAGCTGAAGCACCTCACGGATACGCCGGTCTTGTCGCCGAGCTTCAACCCAAAGTTCCGTTACTGCACCTTCATGTTTAAGTGCTGTGCGTACACTGTGCAGGCCAAAGGTAATCTGTAAATTACTCATCTATTTTTTAGCCCTTTTACGCCGTTTACTTTTGCGTTTCGGTTTTTGACTATTCGCTTCATCAGTGGTTTCACTATTTGCCAATATAAAATCAATCTTTTTATCATCCAGATTAACAGCGGCTACTTTGACACGAACAGAATCACCCAATCGATAAACCTGTCCGCTACGTTCACCATTCAGCCGATGACCAATAGGGTCAAAACGGTAGTAATCACTGCCCAGTGCCGTGATATGTACCAAACCATCCACGTAAATCTGATTCAGTTCTACAAAAATACCGAATGAATTTACGCTGGTGATAATCCCATCAAACTCCTCTCCTACCTTATCCAGCATATATTCACACTTCAGCCAATCTGTAGCATCACGTGTTGCCTCATCTGCCCTCCTCTCCGTACTGGAACACTGCTCTCCAAGCACCTGAAGTTTGGGGTATGAATACTCAAAATCTTCTGCTGTGCCACCCGCCAAAAGATGTTTAATGGCACGGTGCACCAACAGATCAGGATAACGTCGAATGGGTGAGGTGAAATGGGCGTACTCAGGATAAGCCAGACCAAAGTGACCGACATTGTCTGGCCCATAAACTGCCTGCGCCATAGAGCGCAGCAGCACAGTCTGGATTAGATGTCGATCAGGGCGACCCTGTACTGAATCCAACAGCTCTGCATAATCCTTTGCCGTAGGCTCTTTACCACCAGACAATCCCAATGCAAGCTCATTAAGAAACTCTCGCAAGTCAGTCAGCTTCTGCTCAGATGGCACGGCATGAACACGATACAGTGCAGGTAGTTTTTTCCGTTGTAGAAAACGTGCCGCAGCCACATTAGCAATAAGCATGCACTCTTCAATCATTCGATGAGCATCATTGCGATGCACCGGTACAATCTGCTCTACCTTCTGCTCATCATTAAACTGAATCCGAGTCTCAGTGGTATCAAAGTCGATAGCCCCTCGCAAACTCCGAGATTGATGCAATACCTTATAGAGTGCATTCAACTCATGCAGATGAGTCAATAGATGAGAGTATTTACTACGCAGATTTTGATCGCGTTCAACCACAATCGCTGCTACCTGATCATAGGTTAGCCGAGCATGGGAGCGCATTACTGCCTCAAAAAACTGAGACCGGATGATCCGCCCGTCCTCTTTATCTATATAGAGCTCGCAAGCCATGCAAAGACGATCTGTATCAGGATTAAGCGAGCAGAGGCCATTTGATAACGCCTCCGGCAACATAGGGATCACCCGGTCTGGAAAGTAGACCGAATTACCGCGCGCCTGTGCTTCACTATCTAATGCTGAACCCGGGGTGACATAACTGGAAACATCAGCAATACAGACCAATAAACGCCAGCCTTTGGGTTTCACTTCACAATAGACCGCATCATCAAAATCTCGCGCATCGATGCCATCAATTGTCACCAACGGCAGATTCCGTAGATCCACTCGCCCCTCTTTGGCCGCATCACTTACCTCTGTCCCATAGACACTGGCCTCTTCAACAACCGCCTCTGGCCAATCAACCGGCAACTCATGGGTGCGGATGGCAATATCAATCTCCATGCCCGGTGCCATATGATCACCCAACACCTCAACAATACGCCCGACGGGTTGAGACCGTTTGGTTGGTTGCTCAACTATCTGCGCTATCACCATCTGCCCATGAGTAGCACCCGCCAAATCACACTCTGGGATCACAATATCAAGATGCAGTCGTTTATTATCTGGCACGACAAAACCAACACTACCCTCATGGTGAAGACGACCAACAACCTTATGATTATTGCGTTCCAATACCTCCACCAAAGCGCCTTCCAGACGACCACGTCGATCTACCCCAACAACACGCATCACTGCCCGGTCATTGTGCAACAGGGATCGCATCTGCCGTGGTGATAGAAAGAGATCATCCCCTCCCTCATCTGATTTCAAAAATCCAAAGCCATCTTTATGGCCAATGACTCGGCCACTTATCAGATCTTTGCTATTAACCACACAAAAGTCATTCTTACGATTGCGCACCAGCTGGCCATCCCGCTCCATTGCATTGAGGCGGCGGCGCAGTGCCTCCAAATCGTCTTCTTCAAAAAGATTAAGCTGCTCGGCAATACTGGCTATGCCAAGCGGTGCGCCATATTCAGTGAGCAGGTCTAGAATGAATTCCCGGCTGGGGATTGGATTGTCGTACTTTTTAGCCTCACGAGCCTTGTAGGGATCCAGCTCGCGAGCACTTTTTTTACCTCGGTGCTTAGCCACGATAGGTAGTTTCCTGATAGTTCTAAAAGCCATATTCTACCGTTGACAACCCCCTAATGTCCCGGTAAAGTTCGCCAGCTCATCGGATCACTGCACTTTGCTTGCAGCGTCAACCTCTGCCGAGGTGGTGAAATTGGTAGACACGCTAGCTTCAGGTGCTAGTGGGGGTAACCCCGTGGAGGTTCAAGTCCTCTCCTCGGCACCATTACATACTCCTCACCTTCAAAGCTCTCTAACACTTTGAATGGCAACGAAAACTCAGGGTTCAAGAAGCCCTCTTCCCGGTCATATTGTAGCTTGCCTTCAAAGGCCAATTTAAGAAGAGCTCTGCGGTGTTCCAACTGCTCTGAAGCCCATAGTTTATAGGGATTGCGCAGAAATTGGCGAGCGGTTCTAGAATGTATGTCGAAGTCTGGAATTGTGCGGCCACAATTGATGATTTTTTCCTCTAAAACGACCTTTTGATCTTCCATTTTCTGGATTCGTTTTTCATACGCAGCAACCACTGATGAATTTTCCGAATCTACAATTCGATCTAAGAAATTTTCAATTTTGCGATTAAGTGATTTCGTTTCGTTTTTAAGTGAAAGAGCCATATCTTTTTGTTTATTCTCACGTTCATTCCAACATTCTGTAAACGCGGCCTCGAACATACGAATAATGGGAATGGATGGGACAACTCCTTTCAAAAGCTCTTCAAAATCACTTTCAATAGTGTCTTTTTTAATGGACTTCCCGTAAAGATCACAACCCTTTTTCTGGCATATATAGTAGCCGTAATATTTGTTCCGGCCTTTGCTCCAGCCAGCCTGTAGCGCATTGCTACAACACGGGCAAGCTACAAAATTTCTCAGCGGAAAATCCTTGCTCAAATTGTGACGAGCAGGCACGTTGGCGTGCCCTTTCAATCGCTCCTGAATTTTCAAGAAAGCTTCATAACTGATCAGCGCCTCATGTTTGGCTGGCTGGTTGTGGATGCCCCATTTAGGCAAGCTTATACGTCCAGCGTATAAGACACGCATGAGCAGGTTTTGTATACGCTGATAATGGACGAATCCATCCCGCCCTCTGGGGTAGCAATGGCATTAACTTAAAAATCACCGTCATTCGGTTAAGAAAGAATAAAAAGCCAACTAAAATTCAATGCCATAACAAATATCTGGATCTCAGGCTTTCGCTTTGCATCCTCGCCATTTGCTTTCCGGTGCCATCGATTTT
>JAJFJN010000003.1 GCA_021773975.1 Gammaproteobacteria bacterium
ATTGGCATGGTCCATACTTGATTTGGACAAGAAAGGTAAATGGGAAGACGGTTACAAAAACGCTTAACAAAGATCAGGCGGCAGCAGTTAAAAAAGCCATAAAGGAGATGAAGGAATTAAATCAAATTATAGAAAGATGGAGGGCTCTCTCTTTAAAGGAAGTCGAAAAAACCTAAATCGCCCATCTAGGCTTTTTTATTGTAATATTTGTGGGTAATAGAAAGATCACAGAGGCAGGTGGGTGTACAGCACTCATTTTGAATGATGGTATTACCCGTTCACCCGGTTTTATCTTTACCAACCTTATTGAGGTCAGCCAGTTCATATTATGGGTGCATGAGCAGTTTGAGAGTTTTAAGCGGGTAGCAGAGGCAACTACAAACCATGGGAAATTGATTGATGTCCGCACAACAGTGGAGGGCAATCATGTTTATCTCAATTTTGACTACTATACAGGAGATGCCGCAGGCCAGAACATGGCTACTATAGCCACCGCAGCGATCCTACAGTACATCACAGGTAATACCCCCATTAAACCAAGGCATGCATTTGTGGAGGCCAATCTTTCAGGGGATAAAAAAGCCTCTGCACTTTCTTACCTCTCTGTAAGGGGAAAGAAAGTGACGGCTGAGGTGCTGCTAAAAAAGACCCTTGTCGAACGTTACCTGCATACAACGCCTGAGACGATGGCTGAATATTGGCGATTGGCTGCTCTGGGTGGAGTAATGAGTGGAACCATGGGTGTGCAGGCACACTATGCCAATGGACTGACTGCACTCTATCTTGCTACCGGTCAGGATGTGGCCTGTGTTTCAGAGTCGAGCGTTGGGGTTACACGTATGGAGCTGACAGATGATGGGGGACTCTATGCCTCTGTCACACTACCCAATATTGTTGTTGGTACAGTGGGAGGGGGAACCAAACTGCCTTCACAGGCGGTGGGCCTCAAACTTCTTGGTTTAGATGGTGAGGATAAAGTTCATGCATTTGCTGAAGTGTGCGCGGCCTGCTGCCTTGCTGGGGAACTATCTATTATGGGCGCAATGTGTGCAGGAGACTTTGCTTCGGCACATCAAAGTCTGGCACGAGGAAGAAAAACAACGTGAATGAGAGTGCTGAACAAGAGGGCCTTGTTTCTCGGCTTTGGGAGTATCAAAAAGAGCGCTTTCCAGTTGTAAAACACGGCATTCTTATTGCATCGTTCAGCTTTTGTGCTGTCTCCCTCTCTGCGCTTCTACGTGCTGATCCCGCTTGGCCTAGCCTGCAGACAGGTGCCACTGCTTTTGCCTGCCTGTTCCTGTTCTTTCTTCAGCTGCGTATTGCTGATGAGTTTAAAGATCAGGAGAATGATGCGAGGTTTCGTCCAGAGCGTCCCGTACCACGTGGGTTGGTTACCCTGAATGAGCTGAAGTGGCTGGGAGTGATGGCAGCCTTTGTGCAACTGCTGCTCTCCTATCTGCTTCACCCACCGCTGATCTTTCTTTTGGTTCTCGCCTGGGGCTATATGGCGATCATGAGCGTAGAGTTTTTTGTACCTACCTGGTTGAAACGGCATCCTTTTACCTATCTTTGGTCACATATGCTGATCATGCCGTTGATTGATCTGTTTGCCACGGGTTGTGACTGGCTACAGTTCGACTCATATCCTCCTGATGGTCTAATCTTGTTTCTGATTGTCAGTTTCTTTAATGGCGTAGTGATAGAGATTGGCCGGAAAACTTGGGCACCAGTTCAGGAGCGTGAGGGAGTTGAGAGTTACAGTGCGGATTGGGGCATTAAGCGCTCCATTAGCATCTGGCTAGCGGCGATTCTACTCTCGTTTATATGTGCGTCTGTAGTAGCCATGAAGATAGCATTTTTTCTCCCTGTTCTTATCACGCTGTTTATTTTTGCTTCGTTATGCACCATGCTGGGTATCGCCTTTATACGTAAACCTGATCCTAAGAAATCTAAGCTGCTGGAAAACGCTTCTGGCCTATGGGTGGCCGGTCTTTATCTGATACTGGGAATTATACCAATGGGTTATAACGTATGGCTAAATTAGACTATATTCTTGCTTCAGAGGCACCGCCAGATCGCCTGAGCATGGGAGGCAAAGCTGCTGCTCTTGCAGAGCTTGGCGCTGGAGACTTTACGATTCCAGAGTGGTTTGTGATATCACCCCAGGCTTTTCTGGCTTGTTTATCACAAAAACAAAAAAAGGCATTGGATAAGGGCGAATCTGTTGGGGAGATTTGCCACACAAAACCAGTGGAAGAGGCGATCATCAATGCAACCAAAGCGCTTGTAGTGAATAAAAGCCGGTTGCTGGCTGTTCGCTCATCTGCGACTGCTGAAGATGGTGAAGAAGCCTCATTTGCGGGACAATTAGAGAGCTACCTGAATGTGCCTGCTAGTGAAATATTGGAAAAAGTTTGTGATGTTTGGTACTCCGCATTTTCTGAGCATGTGAGTCACTATCGGCAAACCTTTGATCATGGTGAGGATTGGATTCCTGCAGTAATTGTACAACGCATGGTGAATGCTGATATGGCAGGTGTGGCATTTAGCGCTGACCCTGTGACAGGCGACCGCAACACATGTGTTATTAATGCCACCCAGGGTTTGGCTGACAGGCTGGTTTCCGGTGAAGTTAATGGGGACACTTATTACACGCTAAGAGATGGCGTACTAGAGAAGCAGATGCTTGGGCAGAAATCTGCGCTTCTTGATCAAAAAGTGATCACTGAAATTGTTAAGCTACTGCTAAAAGTAGAGGGGCACTTTGGCTTACCGCAGGATATTGAGTGGGCAATAGAGTGTGATGTTTTATATCTGATCCAGGCACGTCCTATTACTAGCCTTAAGCATCTATCGTTGATAGGTGAGCAGGTCACTATATGGGATAACAGCAATATTGTTGAAAGCTACAGCGGTGTGACGTCTCCACTTACCTTTTCGTTTGCACGCTATGTTTATGAGCATGTCTATATTGAATTCTGCAAATTCATGGGTGTATCGCAGGCCAAGATAGAGTGTGAAAATGATGCATTTCGTAACATGCTTGGTTTTGTGAATGGCCATGTCTATTACAATCTACTGAATTGGTATCGAGTGCTGGCTCTTTTTCCAGGCTTCAAAATGAATCGGAAATTCATGGAGCAGATGATGGGAGTAAAAGAGCCTCTCCCAGAAGATGTCGTACAAAGTATTCTTGCAGCACAGCCTACCCTTTGGGAAAAAATTACTGATGGTGCTAGCTTTGTTCGTACTTTGGCTGGTCTTATCAAGCATCAAATTACCCTACAGAGAACAATTAGCCGCTTTTATACCCGACTGGAAATTGCACTCTCCTCTTCAGAGCAACTGAAAGAACTGCCCCTTGATCAACTGGCAAAAGAGTATCGAATGCTGGAAGGTAGACTGCTGAAGCAGTGGGATGCCCCGCTCATCAATGATTTTCTATGCATGATTGCATTTGGACTATCACGGAAACTGCTTGAGAAATATGCGGGTGAGAAGGGCTTAAATCTGCATAACGATATTATGATTGGTCAGGGCGATATCATTAGTGCCGAGCCCGCTATTCGTATAGGAAAAATGGCCAGCATAGCCGCCAAAGATGAAAAGACTGTGCAGCGTCTAATTGCGGGGGATGCGGCGGCAATCGAAACTATTCCAGAGCTGAAAATAGAATACCTTAGCTACCTGCAGAAATTTGGCGATCGTTGTTTGCAAGAGTTAAAACTTGAAAGTCAAACCCTGCATGATGACCCAACCATGCTTTTACAGGCGATTGGCTATATGGCATCGCGGGAAAAGAGACCGCAAGTGTTGGATGAGCATATAGATATCAAATCTGCGGTATCAACACTTCTTAGGCATATGCCTCTTAAAGCATGGGCTGTTTCCACATCTGTTGTATGGGCAAAGGCTCGTGTGCGTGACCGTGAAAATCTGAGATTTGAGAGGACGCGTGTGTTTGGCCGGGTGCGCCTGATTGTTCTGGAGATTGGCAAACGATTTCATGAACTGAAATATATCAATTGTCCGCGAGATATATTTTTTCTTGAGATCCCTGAAATCATGGGGCTGGTTGAAGGCTCCTCCACTATCACAGATATGGCTGCATTGGTGGAGATGCGTAAAAAACAGCAGCAGATATTTGAGTCTCAGCCTGCCCCTCCCAATCGGTTTGAATCCCGAGGTGCTGCATGTCATTCATTCAAGACGAAGGCTTACAAGTTCGAAGCATCAGAGATATTGGATGCAGATAGCGTGAAAGGTATTGGTTGCTGCCAAGGTGTCGTTAGAGGCCCAGTTAGAGTAATTCATAACCCAAGGGAGGCCGAATTGAAGCCAGGTGAAATTATGGTGGCACAGTTTACTGATCCGGGGTGGATTACACTATTTGCCAATGCCTCAGGCATTATTGTCGAACGGGGTAGCCTGCTATCACATTCAGCCATTGTTGCCAGAGAGATGGGGATTCCAGCCATTGTTTCAATTGATGGTGTGATGACGTGGCTAAAGACTGGTGATGTTGTAGAGATGAATGGCGCAACAGGTGCTGTGAAGCGGATTGAATGTGAGGTTGATGATGATCAAGAGTGAAGTTGAGAATAAGGCAGATTTCTCCATCATACGTTATGCCCAGGTGTGGGAGGATGCTGATACCCTTCTGGAAGGACTGGATATCCAACCTGATGATGTCTGCCTCTCCATTGCCTCTGCCGGAGATAATGCGTTGGCTATGCTGGCCAAAGGGCCGTCAAAAGTGATAGCGCTTGATCTGAACCCAGCCCAACTGTTCTGTCTTGAACTCAGAATGGCTGCCTACCAAACGCTTGAGCATTCACAACTGCTGGAGTTGATGGGGTCAAGGGCGTGTGAGGATCGTATCGCCCATTATCGGAAATGCAGAGTGTTGTTGACCGAGGATGCGCGCCACTTCTGGGATGAGCAGCAGCAGGCGATGGTGCTATATGGTGTAGGTGGCGTTGGAAAATTTGAGCGCTATTTTCGTATCTTCAAAAATAAGATTCTCCCCTTGGTACACTCAAAGAGGGTGATAAGGGAACTGCTCTCTTACAGACCTCAGGAAGAGAGAGAGCAGTTTTTTGATTGTGTATGGAATACATGGCGTTGGCGGTTGCTGATCCGCTTCTTCTTTTCGCAAACATTGATGGGGAAGATGGGGCGGGATCCCGCCTTCTTTACCTATGTTGATGGCAGCTTCTCTGACCATGTGTTCGGAAAGATAAGGTATGGGATGCGAAGCCTTAATCCTGCTGTAAATCCCTATCTCAATTGGATTTTACAGGGAACTCACGGAGAGGCACTTCCCTTTGCACTCAGGGAAGAGAACTTTAAGAACATCCGGGATAATCTGGACAAACTAGAGTGGCATCTACTTTCTACGGAAAGCTTTGCTGAACGATGTAAGCAAGAAAGTGTTCGCATCAGCAAGCATAACCTCAGCAACATATTTGAATATATGTCTGAGGAAAACTATACCTCTGCGCTCTCCACACTGATTGATATCAGTGAGCCTGGTGCCCGATTGCTCTACTGGAACATGATGGTGCCGCGTAGCTGCCCCGAATCATTGGAGCCCAAGCTCAAACCACATGTAGAGCTGGCAGAAAGACTGCACGCTCAGGACAAGGCGATATTTTACAGTAACCTTATCATTGAAGAGGTGCGCTGAGCGTGGCTCTCATTAAGGTTTGTGGTGTCATCTTATCACTCATCACATTCCTCTTTATGATTAGGGTATTAGGTAAACGCTTTGGTTGGCATCCTGAGTGGCAGAGGAAAATGCTGCACCTTGGCTTGGGGGTGACTTCACTATCATTTCCGTGGTTATTTTCTGAGAAGTGGCAGGTGTTAGCAGTATGTACTGCGGCCATTGCCGTTTTACTACTGATACGAACAATTCCACAGCTTAGAAACAGTGTGGGAAAAGCTGTTTTTGATGTAAATAGATCCTCGCATGGAGAGCTGCTCTTTGCTCTCTCCATTGTACTGCTGTTTTGGTTCTCTGATGGAAATGAAGCACTTTATGTTATCCCAATAACCATTTTGACCATCTCCGATGCAGTCGCTGCTCTGGTTGGGACACACTATGGTAAAAGGCTGTTTGAGGTCATAGGTGGCATTAAAAGCTGGGAAGGCACAGTTGCTTTTGCGGGAGTTACTTTTATTATTCTGCTTGTTCTGCTTCGTATCCTGACACCTATTTCATGGTTGGAACTGCTCATGATTGCCGTCATGTTCTCGGTGCTTGGGGCGCTCATTGAGGCTGTATCATGGCATGGACTTGATAACCTCTTTGTGCCTCTGGCTGCCTATCTTTTCTTAAATGCATCTCTCAACCAGGATGAGTTACAACTTTTTTATCAGTTGTCTGTTTTGGGTGGATTGGTCGTGCTGGGTTTGTTTGCAGGACCAAAATCACAGTTAAATACCCATGCCCTCATGACCGCTGTTATTTCGCTCTATTATTTCTGGGTGGTGGGCAATATGGCCTGGCTTGCAGCACCACTTCTTGTCTTCATCTGTCACCTGGCTCTGGTGAAAATCCACAATGATGAAGGAAGTTATACTATCGATGCTGTTCTGAGCGTGATGAGTGGGGGCTTTTTCTGGCTCATAATAGAACAGCTGTTTCATGTTCCATACAGCTTCTTTCTCTTTACATTAGCGCTGGCCATACATCTTCAAATCATTGTTTTATTGCGATTAAAGGTGCATAGAGAAAAAACGGCAGAGCCGATTATCGTTTTGTTAGCCAGCTTGGGTTCTGGTGGTTTAATTCTCTCAACTACCTTTTTCTATTATGGGTTTACTGCGCAACTGGTTATTTTTCACCTATTTGCATTTCTGGTCATGTTTATTGGTGGTGTGGTAAAGAGAATTAAAACAGATCGATTTAGCAGAAAACGTTGGGTCACGGAGGCGCTGTTTGCAGTAACAGGTTCAGCTTCTGCCTTAATACCGATAGGTATCATGAGGGTGATATGAGTGCAGAAATAGTAAATATTGAACACATAAATCTTGCTGCCACCCAGCTTCCTGAGCATCCATGCATGCCGGATCTTTCTCCTGAGCGGGAGGAGAGATGGGGCATGATTGATAACGGAAAACTGATCGCAGTCTGTGCGTTATGGATTAGAAATGCACCTCAGTTCAAAGCATATAAAACAGGTTTGATAGGGGATTTCTTTGCTGAGAATACTGATGCAGGGGAGGCCTTGCTACTTCATGTTTTGATGAGGTTGAAAGAGCTTGGGTGTGACTATGCAATTGGGCCGATGAATGGTGACACCTGGCACAGCTACCGTCTTGTAACCGAGCAGGGAGAGTGCCCGCCTTTTTTTATGGAGTACTACACACCAAAAGAGTGGCCAGGTATATTTTCTAAGACAGGCTTTGAAGTGATCGCCAGCTATAGTTCGGCAAGTGCGGCGAATGCCGACTATGAAGATCGTTCAGCAAAAAAATTCATGGCTAAAAAACATGAGCTTGGCCTTGTGATCAGGCCTTTTTGTATTGATCAGTCAGTTGCTGAGTTAACAGCCGTTCATGAGCTCTCTCTGCAAAGTTTTGCAAACAATTTTCTCTATTCAGGTATTTCATGCCCCGATTTTCTGACGCTATACGAAAAAATAGTGCCGTATGTTGATCCGGATTTTTTTCTTTTGGCTGAGCACCAAGGCAAACTGGTTGGCTTTATCTTTGCTGTGCCAAATTTTCTGCAAAAGCAACAGGGCATGAATATCGACTCCCTTATTATCAAGACTGTGGCTAAAGTTCCTGGTCGTAGTTATGCAGGATTAGGCAATTATCTGGTTTATGAAATGCATAAGCGGGCAGCTGCAAGAGGGTTTAAACAGATTATCCATGCCCTCATGTATGACAGCAATGTTTCCCGGTCTATCAGTGGCAAGTCGGCGCAGACCATGCGTAGATATGCGCTCTACGGAAAAGAGCTAGCTCCATGAATATCATCGAACTGCTAAAGAAAAGGACAGAAAAGAATCCAGATAAAGTTGCTCTGATTCATAAAGGAGAGAAGGTGACATATCGAGGACTTGAGCTGCGCTCTTGCGCTGCCGCTGGTTTCTTCACCAAACATGGGCTTTATTGTGGTCAAAAAGCCCTGTTGTTTATCCCGCTGTGCATAGATTTTTACGTCGTTTTTCTAGGTCTGATCAGAAGTGGTGTGACTGTTGTTCTTATAGACCCTTCAGCAGGCAGAAGCCATATAGCGCACTCTGCCCATTCTATTAGTCCAGACGCATTCATCGCCACCCCAAAGGCACATCTATTGCGTTTTATCAATGCAGTGGGAAAAATACCCAAAAAATTTTCCACCAATGTCTGGCTACCGGGTAGCACAGTGATTCGCTACACCAGTGATGAAAAGCTGCAAAATCATGATATTCAAACAGCATCAGATCACCCGGCACTGATCACCTTTACCAGCGGATCAACAGGAGTCCCAAAAGGAATATCCCGCAGTCATGAGTTTCTTATCAACCAGCATCAGGCTATAGATCACTCCCTGCCATCTGAAGATAAAGATGTTGAACTAAATACCCTGCCAGTTTTTATTCTCTCCAATTTAGCCTGCGGGATCACAACCGTCATACCTGATATAGACGTAAAAAATCCAGCGACTGTAGATGCAAAGCAGATCGTAAAGCAGATTCAGACTGATGGTGTGAATCGCCTACTGGCATCCCCCGCTTTTTTCCAGAATCTTGCGAATTATTATCAGTCCAGAAATGAGAGCAATGAAACGATACTGAAGATATTCACTGGGGGTGGACCGGTATTTCCCAACCTTCTAGAGCAGCTATCACGCTGCTTTCCCAATGCGGAGATCGTAGCAGTCTATGGTTCTTCCGAGGCTGAGCCAATTGCCCATGTGAGCTATCATGATATCACAGAATCATGCTTTGAAAGGATGCAGCAAGGATCTGGCCTGTTAACAGGAGAGCCTGTTCCTGAAATTTCATTGGCAATTATACCAGACAAGGATGAGGTTCCTATTGGTCCATTTACAGAAGAGGAGTTCAGCAACCTATCCTTTCCTCCCATGGCGTATGGGGAGATTGTTGTCACAGGCGATCATGTACAGAAGGCCTATATCAGTGGGGACAATGGAAAAACGAAATTTGAGGTGGCAGACACTGTGTGGCATAGAACAGGTGATGCTGGCTATATGGATCAAGAGGGCAGGCTGTGGCTTCAGGGGCGTTGTTCAGCAAAAATAGTTAAGGGAGGGGGAGTTACCTATCCTTTCAGTGTGGAAGCAGCTGCTATGTCTTTTTTAGGGGTTAAAAAAGCTGCATTAGTTAAGGTGAATGGCTCTATGATATTGGCTATTGAAACCAAGTCTGTAGATCCTCAGCCATTATGCAATGAAATAAAGGAAAAGCTTGAAAAAATAGATTCTGTTCGAGTAGTCAAAACAATACCAGTTGATAGGCGCCACAACTCAAAAATTGTTTATCATGAATTAGAAAAGTTACTATTAGATTCCTGCTAAAATATTTCCTTTCAGGGGTAGCTTGCGAAAAAAGAAAAAAATGCATTTGGCGCCTGTGTTCCTTCATTTAATTCCATTGTTCAGTTCTGTAGACAGTCTAACATTACAAATAACCGCCTTAGTTCCCTGCGGCGATAAGTTAACTGAAACCAGCAATTAGAGTAATGATTTAATCGGCATCAATTGCCAGAAACGAGTTCGAGTTCTCTTATAAAATGAGCTGTGTCTATCTGGATTTTCAGCGGCGTTCCAGCTGTTCTCTGGCAACATATCGCTATCTATTTCTGCCTCAACCTGCTGAGCTAACTGCGACTCATTAATAATTACTCCGGTCTCTGTATTAAGGTTTACTGAGCGCGGATCAAGATTAAAAGTCCCGATATAAACCGTTTCTGAATCCACTACCATCGTCTTTGCATGCATTGAAAACAGTGGGTTTTGATCTGCATTATGATGAGGCGACATAAGCTGTTTCTGTTTAGCCGCATCTGGTCTGAACTCACGGATATCAATGCCCATATCAAGTAGTATTTTTCGCTGATTACGGTAACCAGCAAAGGCCTGTATGTTGTCTGTCGAGGCGAGTGAATTTGTGCTGATACGTACCTTTACGCCACGTTCAATGAGTTGCGCAAACAGCGTCATGGCTTCATCTGTAAGAATCAAATAGGGAGTTTGAATAGTGACGTTGTTCTGTGCCCCTTCCAGCATTGCCGCAAGCGAAGCTGCAGAACGGCTGCCACCACCAAGAAAAAAGGTTTTCTCATTTTTACCCGGCAAATCATTGATAACCTGAATCTCACTCCAGCTCATATCACCATTCAGCCCCGGTAACTCTTCATCTATGCTTGCAATTGCCTGATGCAGCTCAGGTGCGAAATTCTCTGTTGAATTTGCATAGGCATGTAGCTCCGTATAGATGCTTTTTACAACCTCATTGCTGATACTGACGCGCTTCTGCAAAATGCCAAGCCCATCATAAAGTTGCTGAACAGGCACACTCAGCTCATGCTCCCAGAATCTATTAAAACTATTAAGCATCTCCTGTGGTGCTGCACCAAGGAGCAGAATATCTCGATCCCTGAAGTTGTATGCATGGTTATAATCAAAATATTCATCTGCCATATTACGACCACCGGTAATGGCAATATTTCCATCAACAATAAACACCTTGTCGTGCATCCGTTGATTAAATCCACGGAAGTCGATAAGCATATTAAGCACACGCTTGTATGCTGGTGTACCAACTGAGTGCTGAGGGTTGTATATCCGAATTTCAATATTTGGATGCAGTGCGAGCGCCAGAAGCGTTTTATCGGGAGCATCAATCAGCAGATCATCAACAATCACCCTCACTATTACCCCGCGCTTAGCCGCACGTAGTAAGGCTTCTGAGGCAAGAATACCGATATTATCGCTACTCCAGATGAAATATTGCACCTCAATACTCTGCTGGGCATGGTCTGCCAACCAGGCTCTTGCCAGCAATGCCTCCTTACTCTGCTCTAATACATAGGCAGCTGTCTGCCCGGGGTGTTTTGCCGCCTCTTGGCGAAAATTATCGAGTGTGAGTTGTTGTGCGTCAACAACTTTTGTCACTAATAATGCAGGTAGAAAGGCTAAAATAGACGCCACGAACAAGTGAGATAGCTGCTTTTTTATGATGCATTGGGCTGGTTTCATACTATCCACCCTACAGTCTGGTGTGATTGCTTTCAAACAATGACTTCAACATGACACCTCATCACATACTGAAAAATCATTCTCAAATACCCCCAATGGCGGCCAAGTTGATTTGCTTTGAAGCCCTCATTATATATTTGCCAGCAATGCCTTTAGTATTGCCTCACCTTTTGCTGTAAACAGCCAAGCTAATACTCCGCAATTTACTAAAACAGTTAACCAGAATCCTGCACGAAATGATTCTTTCTTTGATTTATGACGTAAGGTTTGCTGAGCAATAAGTGCGCCCGGCCACCCTCCAGCTAATGATAACAAGTGTAATGTACTTTCTTGTATTCTCCATTCTCCTTTTTTTGCCGCAGATTTATCTGCTGCATACATAAGAAAAGTGAGCATGCTGACAATGAGATACAGAGCCAAGATTAAAGGAGGGATTTTTGATGTAACAACAGATATACAAACAATTATGCTAAAAATAGCAGCAATAGTTATAGAAAATAGACCATTATTTTTCTTTGTTTTTATTTTTGATGGATGATGGTCACCAGCTAGTGTTGCATCAGTAGCACAGGAACGGCCTCTTTTATCAGTAGCCAAAACATAAGTTACAAATTGATTGGTCTCAGGTCGTCGACTTCGATTGTGAAAAGCTTTTATATGAATAAAGACTTGCGCGCTACCATTTGTGGGCTTTATGAACCCAAACCCTTTCTCGTCATTCCAAGATATTAATTTCCCTTTGGTGCGCATCTTTTTCTCTTATTGGGCTAACGTAGTTAGATCGCATTAGGCCATCTAGCCCGTTTATTAACACAACTAGACAGCATTATGCCGCATCCCATTTATTCTTTAAGTTTTAGACAATATTGATCAGTGTTACGACACAGCGCTTTACAATCTATCCTGCCACCCACAGATGGATTTACCATAAACCACCATAAAAACAACCAATTGGACTTACAGGCACTACTGAAAAAGGTTAAAATAGAGCGTGGGATTTTCTGACATCACCCCTAGATGCTGCACAAGATGGCATTAACTCAAGGAGAAGGAGCACTTAGTTATCGTCGAAAGCGGACGTTAGTTTTTGATAGTTGAATGACTCTATCTGGCACTTTGTACTTGTTTCGGTAATTGAAGATGAAGGGCAGCTAACGCTGGGCACCGGGCAATTGCAGACTCTGGACTGCTGCTGACTGGAGATTTAGCCAGTATATGTACAGCTGCTCCATACACCCCGAACCTACCCACGTCCTTAGGACGTGGTTTTTACATATAATAAATGGAGGCTGAGCCCGGAATCGAACCGAGGTTCACGGCTTTGCAGGCCGCTGCATAACCACTCTGCCACTCAGCCAAGAGGAGCATCTTAAGGCCAACAGAAGGTCTAGGTCTTAAGGTAAAAAACCCCGGCATTGCCTGCTCGGGGTTTTTTAAATCTGGAGCGGAAAACGAGATTCAAACTCGCGACCCCAACCTTGGCAAGGCTGTAAGTCAACCGCTGCCACAATGTTGATTCATAAAGAAAAACTTACAAATCAAGAACCACTAAATTGGTGCATATAGTACATGCAAAATCAGATAGTTACAAGCTATTATGCAACATTGCATTCTATTTCAGCAGCGAATATCCGTATTTTTAACCTCTATGTGTCGCATAATCAATGGCCGTATTAGTAACTGCATAATCACACCATGCGCACTATCGTCGGTCAACAGGGTCATATCCTCTCCAGGTTACGCGTCAATGCTTCACTATTTGATTCACCGCCCATACGGTGTAAAAACCAACGAGGTCGAACAAAAAAATAGGGCGATAAATTAGGCAACGCGACAACGCTGGCACAGCAATTTATCCAACTCGCTACCACCTACTCAATCAACCTCTATGGCAAACAACGCGATGTATTAGCCTACGACAGGATCGTCATGTTGAAAACACTTAAATGTGCTGTGCGGGTGGTCTGGGTTTACCGTTGATCGCAGTGGGTTGCGCTCTTTACTACCGACCTGGATTTATCCGTCGAACAGGTCATTGAGTACTATGGTGCACGCTGGAAAATCGAATCAGGGTTCAAAGAGATCAAACAGGATATCGGCAGCACAAAAAGCCAAACCTGGAATCCTCACGCCGTTACCAATCATCTTAATTTCTGCATGATGGCGGCGA
>JAJFJN010000021.1 GCA_021773975.1 Gammaproteobacteria bacterium
TATATGACGGATTCCGCCCCGCACTGTGATAAAAACCCAGGCGTATGGTTTGTCCTGCATAGGCACTCAGATCGATGCTCTTCAGAGACCAGTTTGAGCTATTGGCTTGGCCGTTTCCAATGCTACTCCAATCCGACCAGCCACCATCATCGGCCTTGACTGAGATCTGAACCGTACCACTGTCATAACTACTGTAGGAAAACCATTGCCAAAATTGCAGTCTCAGCTTTTCTTGATCTAGAATGCTTGGCAGAAAAAACTCTCTACTGACTAAACGGCTATCTGCATTTGGTGGGTAATAACCATCAAGAATCGTTCCAACACAACTATTACCTTTTATACAGCTATCAGGGCCTGCTCCTGGAACTCCTACTTGCCAGACACCATTATCAATACTCCAATTGCCAAGGCCGCTTTCCCAGCTCTCAATAAATATCGAGACAATTGTAGAATCGACAACAGCATTTGAAATATTTCCAGCTGAGTCTTTAAACCAAACATATATATATGCTCTTATACCTTCAGGATAACTGTCACTAAAATCATATGTTACAGTTGCTTGATAGTTTGGTGAAAAAGCCACATCTACCCACCCTTCTGCATTTGACACTGGATCTTGTGGCTTAATGCCTGATGAATTGTCTGCTATGTAATATCCTGTTATTCCACTATTATCAGTAGCCGAAATTGGAAAAGTAACTGACTGCAGATCTGATGAAAAAACAGCTTGTTCCATAAAATCAATTGATGTCAGATTAGTTGGTGCTATTTCATCATGAAAATAAATACTGCCATGTGCAGATTGAGAAATGTTACCAGATGAATCTGCAAACCAGACAAAAACATGGATTGACGAATTATTAACAGCACTTTCAGCAAAATACGGTGTGTTGTGCATATATGTCGATACACTATAGACAGGAACCCATCCTTCATCAGTAAATTTTGGTTTAGGAGGTTCTTCACCAGTCTGGTTCGACGCCACGTAAAAGTATGAAACAGCAACATTGTCCTGTGCCGAAATTGCTAAATCCAATACTGGGGTCTCTGTAGAGGCACTCCCATCATTGATGAAGTTTGAAGGTGTTGTGTTTTCTGGAGAGGTAGTATCACCAGCTGCGCTGATAGTACCCCAATATGGATTAAACCCCTGCTCTGCCAAGATATACCATGCGGTAGCCCCGAGATGATTGCGACTAAAATACTTCCAATCGAAACCCGTTGTTACTCCATCATGAGATGCCGCCACAATTCCTTTGCCATTGGCATTTGCGGCTTCCATCTGGGCCTTGGTTATTTCCGATAAATAATAGTCAGCAAGATCGAATTGCCCATTAATTTTATATGCAAGGGCCATTTGCGCTGTACCTTCAAACCAGATGCCATCAAGATCACTGCAATTAAAATCAAAACCAACAAAGCCATCAGCTTCAGCACGACAGTTATTCTCGGTCCACGAAAGTGAATATCTATAGTCAGCTTTGGATGGTAAGGCCATAACAGACCATGCCTGCGTATCAGTTGCTATGTTTGATTTATTAATTGTATAACCGTCTGTAGCAGTACCTACCCAGAACTTTTTCTCTACGTTATCCCATACAGTATCTAGTAATGCTTTTGCAGCTTGGGCACGCTCTAGCCATTTTGATTCATGAGTAATGGTATAGAGACGTTCAAATAATGGATATAGATCAATATTATGCTCTGTTGATTTATAAGTGAGTTTTGTTGGAGTATCTGCATTTGTCTCAGTTGGCTCCCAGCCTTGATAACCACCTGTGTAACCTGCACCTTGAGTATCGCGTACTTCACGTTCAATCCATTCAGCTAATATAATTGCTGCTTCAAGATACTCATCACCCTTCTGATGTTCATAGTAGGAAAGTAGTGCCAGGGCAGCCCATGCCATATTTCCTGTATGGATGCTGACACCAAACTCATCTTCAAACCATCTCCTTCTTGAAATGTCCCACCAGCCAGGCAGCCTTGATGTTCCTGGTATAGGCTCTGCAATATCACCAGACATATAAGCATTTCGTAAACGCCCATCTGTATAGAACCTGTCCTTGTTGAGCGCATCAATGAATGTATCTGCGAGTATTTTTGCACGACGCAAGTCATCTGCTTCACCACGTGCCAGAAAGGCTATTAATGCCAGTGCATCATCATAAATGAATGAGGCATTGGCAATCGGATATTCCGTATCAACATCTAAAATATCAAAGCTCTGAATAAATCTATGAGCATTTGGCCTCGGCAGATTAAACTGAATATCATCTAAGTAAATGATATCGCCTGTGTATAGTTGCAAACCAAATGGGCTGATGACATGTGCCAAATCAGCTCCATCTAGTGAAATAGTGTATCTTTGCCAAGCTTTTGTTAGTGTTATAGTGGATAGAATTGCAGGTTGAACAGAGTCTGGATAGTCTCCTGAGACCCCACCGACTGAAAACTTGACCTCCTCACCTCCATGCTCTCCCCTTGCATAAAAACCGACTTCTGTTGCACCTGTCAGGTCATATCCTGCATTGGGTATAGATGCCCAGTTCTGATCTGGATTAAGCCATTGCAAACCGATCCATCGCTTATCAGGCTTATCAAGCGTTTTAACTCTAAAGCAGTTTAGACCGTTATTACAATTTGAATCCCAGCTTGAGTCAATTTCAAGTAGTTCAATGTCACCTGCCCATCCGGATGGAGTTGCATGATTTCCTCCAGATATATGATCCGTATAGATATCAAATGTATTATGATATCTATCCATAGACTCTTTAAGATATTCATAGGCTCGCTGAAGAGGTGTGCTACGCAGATCAACAACATATATCATGCGTATTACTTCTTTTGCCGGTCGACCTGAAGAATCTGTTACGTTATGCGAGATACGGTATGAACCGGCTGTACTGGTATTAACATGCCCACTAATAATGATATCAGATGTGATATCACCATCTTGTGCATCAAATGCGGTAGAACCCTGTTCAGTATATTCAGAACCAATATCAATTGTAATACTGCTGTCCCCATTGAGTGTTATAACCGGTTTTCCAGTTTGGCCTTCAAATAGATCCGTGACTTCATCATCTGTCATGACATAGTCATAGATACTAAATTCATCCAACACACCTTCAGATGCCCCATACCACCCACTCCAGCCAACACAAAATGAACCATCTTGACTTGGATAGCTGTTATTAATAGCACCATCAAAATTATTTTTACATGCCCCGTCTATACATACTTTAAAATATGTAGTGGAACCTGATTTTTCCCACAGCGCAGTTACAAAATGCCATTCTCCATCTACAGCAATAGTGTTTAATGACCATGCCTGATCAAAACTATTACTGTTATTCTTAACCTCCATAATGATATGGTTTTTATTTTTAAATATTCCCCATGAATTCCTGTGCCCAAGGTTTCCAATATCAAACATTCCAAGTCCGTTTGCATCAGGCAGCTTTACCCAGAAGCCTAATGTACCTCGGCTTAAGTCGATATTACTCAGAGATGTTTCGGAATTAATTTTTGGATAGCATATATTCCTGTTTCCAGAAAAGTCAGCAGCATCTCCCTTATAACCGACAACAAAGTCTGCCATGCCATTACTTCCTGCCTGGCCAAAGTTTGCATTAACTGAATCTACATCATCGAATGACTCATAGAAAATTGGGACTCCGCTACTTGCAACACTAGGCAGCGTAAATAGAAGTAAACAGCAGGCTAATATAGTGAAAACAGCAAGAAGCTTTTTGAGATATGCAAAGAAAGGACACTTTGCAAGGTATTTTATTGTCTGTATTCCATGCCCCTGATACAGTTTCTCTGTACTAGCGACAAGCACACCCAGTAGCTCACCGAATGATGCCTGTAACATCTTTGAGAGCGTTGTGCCTTTATAGGCTTTACCAACAAAATCCTGGAATAAGCTGCTCATAATAGGATCCTTACCCTATTAGCACCCAACATAGTGAAAACTACGGCAGCATGAGTGTAATGCACATTAGTATATTTTTATACCGGTCTTAGCTATTTAGACTATAAAGCCATCATTATCGCTAGCCCGATACTTTCTATACTATCGCAAACAAGCCTCACAAAAAAGCTTTTACAATTAGGATATATAATTTCTTCCTTAATCAAATGTAGCTGGTTTATATTTTACCCGCCCCCCAAAGAGACTTTGAGATATGCCCCTATTCCAGCAGTTAAAAGAGGCCCTGTTTTTTGCACCATTATCAGTGACAGGGTTAACCAGGCGTTCAAGCCAATGGCTGGAGATCTATTTTATCTCCGGGGTGGTTGTTTTTTCGTTGTTCTCCGTATTATTGCTGACCCACCAGGAGGAGATAAAGGCAGTTATTTTGGCCTACCTCTTTCCAGAGAGCTGGCAAAACATATCTGAGAGACTCGCCAACTATCTCTTTGAATCACAGGCGAAGGTGGTGATCAGCAATCTGATCCTCGCTGGATCGTTGGTTATGGCCTCTGCTCTGCTGTTCCCCATAAAAGAGCGCTATTCAGCTGCATTTGAAAAGGAGGCGGGATTTAAGAATGGTTTGGTTACAGAGTTTCCATTACGTGACCAGATACTGGAGGAGATCAAGCTCTTCCTGTTTTATCTAACCGCACAGTTGATAATCTTATGGATTGGCTACTACCCCTATCCATGGACTACTGGGCTATCCATTACACTCAGCTACCTGTTTCTATTTTTTACCTTCGGTGTGGATTTTATCTCGCCAACCCTGCAGCGGCACAAAATAAAATACAGCGTGATTCTTAAGGCGCTATCCAGAAAACCCCTGCTGGTACTTACTTTTGGATTTCTTTACAGTCTGCCGCTGATCCTGTTAAGCCAATGGATATTTACCTTTCAGAACCTCACCATCATCGAGATAGCCAGCATCCTTTTTCTGGTCAACATCATACTTCTCACTCTAGCTGTCCCAGCAGGCACTCGCATTGCATCTTGTGTGCTGCCAGAAGCTAGGCAGACCACCCTGCCCTCAAGACGATCTGTAATCACGGGTTATTCAACCCTGGCTGTCGTACTCAGCATTTTTCTTTTTCTGCATCTGACGCTCATTGCAAGCATGCATCACAAAAGCCAACTGCTAAAGGCGGAATATGATATCGAGTGGACTACGATTAATCTGGATATACCCTCCTTTTCTGAATTCTTCAATGGCAAATCCAGCAGTAAATTATCGTTTGATATCACCATCACCAACCCAACTGAATTTGATATCGTCATAGAGCAGTGTCAGATCTTTGCCATGCAAAAAGAGATAACGATAGCCACTGTTGACCTGAATGGATTTAAGATTGCAGCAGGCGAGCAGCGCAAGGTAACACTTCAGTTGGATTCAAAAACAGATACTCAGTACCTCTCAAGCATTACCGGCATTCTCGATAACTGGCGAATAGATGTAGAGCTACAACTGCTTCCCGGCATTCTGATGAGATTTAATGTAATGGAGTGATATCAAATCAAAATAAGGCGGAAACTCATACCTTTCTGTATAAATTCACCTTCGTCACGGAGAAGTGTAGGAACAACTCACTCAGGAATAATCGGATCAGGACAGCGGCTGCGATGAGCGCAATCGACACAGTAATTACCAATCCAGAACTCATCAAACAGCGTGGAGAGTTTGCCAACCCAATCCGGATCCTGAATAGCGACACCCAGCTCAAAATTACGACGTTCAGGCTTTTTCACCCCAAGTCCCGCCCCTGTGAAATTAGCCGATCCAAAGTAAGCGAAGTGCCCATCGACAATGGCCATCTTCCAATGCGAGCGAGGGCATATTTGTAACTCCAACCCACCTGAAAGCAAATGACCACAGTGCTCAAGGGTGTCACGGAAGGGGCGCGTCGGCAACTCACTATGAATAATGCGAAACTTAACGCCCTGTGCTGCCATGAGATCAAAACGCTCGAGGATCGGCATATAGCCGCGGAGCTTGGCTACATGCATATCTTTGAGATTGGCGGTGGCGATCCAGACGGTACGTTTGGCCTCTAGCAGATGGTCAAGAACCACCGTCTGGTGCAGATCGAAACCATGTAGCAGTTTAATATCGTCAGAGGCCATTGTTGTAAAAACCGCAGTCGTAGAAATGGTAATTTGAGAGTGGCACGGTATTCATGCTCACCTGTATCACGTGAGCACAAAAGACGCACCTAGCCTACATTACTATAGTAATGCCGTATTATATAGATCACTAAAAACTGGTTATAAATAGCAACAATCGACTAAAAACGGATGTCTGTGTTTTACGCTGACCCCAACCATTTCAGACTCCACGATTGCTTTAATGACTAAGCTACTCAATAGCAGGAAGAGAATAATTTGTTTGTAATGATTTATATTGCTTCCAGGTTTTATTAAGGTGACGAGTAAACGCACGATCCTTATCATTCTCAGTAGCTATAAACAACAAGAAGTTGCTGCCATCGTTACGTATAATTTTAGCGACAGTATCTTTATTTTTCCTACCGTAAGTAAATTCAATATCTGAAATATCAGTGAACCTTGCCGTTTCTATTTGTAATTGCTGTGAGGAATCATTTTTCCAGTATGAAAACACCTTAGATTTACTAAAACCATTCCCATCTGAGTGATTTGTCAAGAAGCCTGACGAATAGAAAAACTCAATACTTTCATTCGGTTCAATAGCGCCAATACGGCGCATAAAATCAACATCATGCTGCCACACATCTGCCCCCTCCACTACACCATTACTCGGAACCAGATTGGTTTCCACTGCTAATGAATAAGAAAAAATCGCGCAGAAAAACAAGCCAATGACAAAATGACGGGGTCGCCAACGTGAATTAAACCGGTAGGTTTCATTATCATGCGAAGTGAAGGCATTGATACGCTCTACAAGTGGCAACACAACGATTATGGTGAGAAATAAAGCAATATAGCTATAAATAGATTCTGTATTTGAAAACAAACTAGTGATAAAAAACAGTATAGCCAGAGACAGAAATGCACCGTTCTTTGCTGTCTTTAGCGAAGTCTCAGAAAACTTAGAATCTCTTTCAATACTGGAATAGAGAGGGTAATACCATAATGTGTAGAACAACGCCCGTCCCCAAGGCATAATAGTAGAGTGCTCTCTGTTCTTTACATACTCCCAGTTTTTATAAAACCAAAAAACATGGTAAAGCCCCAAAGTCATCACTGAAAGAATAAAAAATTTCAGTGATGATACTGGGTAGTAAGCGACATCATTCTCACTGGGTGCGCTTCGCTGATTAAATCGATATTCAATATACGCATAGAGCATCATTACAGCCACTACGCCGAATAAGATTGCCAACACCTCATTTTCAGTCAGACCCGCAGAGTCTAGCTGTGCAGTAGCATCATCTGGATAGGTAAATATCCCATAGTCAAGATCATCTTTTACCGCTTCGAGAGAGGCAATATATGCATCAACGCTATCAACAGGCACATGATCAGCCAAGGATTTATACTTGTAAGTCAGCACAAGTTTATTTTCAGATGGTGAGAAGCGCACTTTCTTAATGTAATCAAAAAAAGGAGAGGCAACATGATTGTCTGTATCTTCCATTCCCCACTGACCTGTGAGCAGCACAACAATCTCTTGTTCAATATCAATAGGATGTGACAGTTGTATAGGTGAAGTTCTTCTACGAATTTCAGGAGCACGCACATATGTGTAAAGTGCATTGCTATAAAAATTGCCAATTAGTTTTTCACTCTTCTCACTTTTATCCCAAAAATTAACTATATTATAGTGCTCCTCAAGATGAATTAACCCAGTAGCTTTATCATCCTGTATTTGGATAGCAGAAGCCGCCTCTATTGCAGGATAGTAATCACTGTAATATTCAAGGTAGTCCTTCTCCAGCTTTGCTTGCCCGGTCGTATTCAAGTTGCTTCGGAATCTCTGGGCATCAGCTCCATAGTAGGAGCTAAAGATCCGGTATTTTGAAGGTTTACTTACACCATCACGTAAATCAAATTCCTCCTGGACTAGTCGGCGGTGCCCCGTCTGCTCTTGGTACATAGATGTAAGCTCAGTACTCTTATCAGATAACACGAGTGCAAGCCCATAATTCGGCTGGTAAATCCTATCCAGACCACCATATTGATTAGTTATGGTCGGATCTAACCAATAGTAATTTTCATCAATAACCGCCCGAACAATCACGTGATTAAATGCGGCAACACGAGGTGCATTAATATCAAGCATTTTTCCAGAAGAGGTATTAACCAATACAGGATTAGCAGTAACTCCTAATGCCTTGAGCATAGTAAGTAACAATGTGGTTTTATCCTTGCAATCTCCATAACGGCGGGCAAATGTGTCAGCAGGTGGATGAGGTTGGAAACCACCAGCACCAAGCTCAATGCCTTGATATCGAACATCATTTTGCACAAACTCCAATGCCGCAGCGACTTGTTGTTTCTTAGTATTATTCTTGGTACGAATGGTAGAAATAAGCGACGTGAGTTCAGGGCTCAAAGGTGAATCTAGTTGATATTTTGGTAATGCCCATTGCACGACCTCACCCCAACTAGAGACATCACTAAAATTTACTCTTGCCCACGGCAAGAACCACCCAGGCGCACCTCTGTCAACTTGCAGGGCAGGTGTATTTTCAATATTTAGAATATATGCAGTATGCGAGTCATGCTCGACCCGCTCAATTTTTACATCTGTGTTTACTGGAGTAACATATAGCTGTCGGTCATGTGGCCAAAGCAAGCGGTAATACTGATATTGGACAGGAATGGCCCATTCTATTTGAAATTTATCGCTAAAGTGTTTGGCCAATGCTGGATTAGCCCCTTTGATGGTGTAGCTGTAATCTAATATATCTCCCTTTCTGATATCCTTAAGAATACTGGAGGCCGTCCACCGGCCATCATATATCAACCGCTCTAGCTGCTTCTCACGTTGCAACAGCTCTATATCATCAGGGTTTAACTTATCCAGTTGCTGACCATCACGCCACACAACTATGCTATGAATACTCAGCTCCTGATATGTTGGGTCAAATTCAGCAGAAAACCTTGAGTTTTCTTCTATTGCTTCCTCATTGGTTAGCTGAACGGCATAATGATAAAAGTACGCATTATCTGAAAGAACATTGATTTGTTCATCTACTAGCAAGTAGTGGGTACCAGAGGGTGCTGCAGTGGGGCTAATTACTGAAGGAAGGGGTGTCTTTATTTTTGTCACCCAATCTGGCGGCGGTGAAATACTGATACTGGGTGCAGCAACAGCGATATTGATAAATACAGAAAGCAACAATATTGAAAAACCAATATAGCGTAGCCAAACATTGTAGTTACTATTTTTCATTCCATTAAACCAACTTTAACTGATAAATTATTTTAGTTATTACAGCCTTTTAAACCAACATCTTGTTCTAAATACTAATGTGTTTTTAGTTTAAGAATCACCCAGCTTTTGGCTTCGCTTCATCCATAACCATCAAAACACCTTCTCTATTCTTTCTATCAATGACCCAAGCACTTCATTTTCCATCTCAATACCAAACCTAGAAGCAACCAGACGCTGTAGCTTAATAGCAGACTCTATATAATCTATCTGCTCCGCAATAGAGAACCGGGGCCAGTTATTATTATTCTTTTTGGCGTTATGCACTTTAAGAATAAGCTGAAAGTTATCTGGATGATGCCTACCCGGCTGCTCACTATTAAGAAGTGCCTGTGCATGATCAACTTCGAAATCCAGGGCGAAAAATAATTTCAACTGCTTTGCTATTGATTCAAACTCAGCATTTCTATATTTATCGATTGATTTCCACTCAAGCTGGTCTTGCTTTATTCTTTCATCTCTACGTAAAGGAGCAACATCATCATCAATTTCTTGGCTTACTTTTAGATCATGCTCCTCACTCAAGACGTACCTAACTTTCCTTGGCCTCTCATTACTGTCTATTTCGATATTATCTATATATGCCCCGCGTGATATGGATGAGCTTATCCTCGCAGCAATTTCTCGTAACCCCGTTGTTTCATTAGCTTGGTTTCTTGCTTCCTCATTGGCTTTCTCTAATAGCTCAGGGTAAAGCTCTCCAAATCGAGTAGCCCACTCAGATACAATTACCCAGTCATCAATAGACTTTAATGACTCAAGGTACTTTTCAGTCATACTCATGCATCTGCTCCTAAAACCTTTTTTACTGACCTGAACTCTTCCAATGCAGCTTCTAGTTGCTCGGCAATCTCTTGTGCTAAAACATCTGGTACTGAAAGATTCGCGATTTTCTATATTTTTTAATTATTGATCTATAAGCTAGAATATTCCAAAGCTAGCTTTTCAATCCACTGGGACTCTCCACCACCTAAAATCAAACACAACTCCATCTCTCACTCAACGCCTCAGCCTGTTTCAAACAAAGCTCAATCGCCTCATCTGATTTATCCGGTGGATATTTCCACTTCCTTAATGCCCGCCTAACCAAGTTACGCAACTTTGCTCTCACGCTATCACGCACCTGCCAATCAACCGTTGTGCTTTTACGTAGTTGCTCAGTAATGTATTTGGCTAACTCACGTAGGTTGTTATCACCTAATTCACGCACAGCAGATTCATTTTGGATCAAGGCTCGATAAAAAGAGATTTCATCTGAACTTAGCCCCAGCTTTTCTGCTTGCGACAAGTCTTCTTGCATCTCTTTGGCTAAAGCGATCAGCTCTTCAATCACCTGCGCTGTTTCGATGGCGCGGTTATGATATTTACGCAGGGTTTCCATAATACGATCTGAGTACTTCATCTCAGAGACCACGTCTGTTTTCATGCGGGCTTTTATTTCATCTCTCAGCAGTTTCGCCAGCAGCTCCATAGCCAGATTTTTCTGCGGTAGATTTTTTATATCTTCCATGAACTCATCAGAAAGCAGACCGATATTGGGTTTATCCAGCCCTACCATATCGAACACATCGGCTATGCCATCCGCCACTATGGCATTGTCGATGATCTGTTTTAAGGCGCTGTTTTTGTCTTCATCGGTGCGGCGTTTATCTACACTGGTATATTTACTGATGGCGGCTTTTACGGCAGATAGGAAGGCAATCTCTTTTTTAAGCTTATCCGCTTCATCCAGTGTGCCGGACAGGGTAAAAGCCTTGCTGATGGCGGCCATCACATCAAGAAAGCGTTTTTTACCATCGTCTAAGCTGAGTATATGATTCATAGCGCCAGGCAATAGTTGCAAGGCATTGGTTTCATACTCACTGTAATCAAAGCCATGGAACATGCCATGCACGATATCCATCTTCTCTAACAAGATGGCATAGGCTTCGCGGGTGTCTAATGTGGGTGCGCCTTTACCTTTTGAATCGGTATAGGTTTTTAAGGCGTGTTTTAACTCACTGGCGATGCCGATGTAATCCACCACCAAACCACCGGGTTTATCTTTAAACACCCGGTTTACCCTGGCGATGGCCTGCATCAGGTTATGGCCTTTCATGGGTTTATCGATATACATCGTATGGCAATTGGGGGCATCAAAGCCGGTCAGCCACATATCCCGCACTATCACCAGCTGCAGCGGGTCGTTGTTATCTTTAAAGCGTTTTTCAAACAGCTTTTTGGTCTCTTTGTTGTAGATATGCGGTTGTAGCTTGGCTTTATCGGCTGCCGAACCGGTCATCACGATTTTAATCGCGCCCTTGGTGGGATCTGCATCATGCCATTCTGGTTTAATGGCAACGATGGCGTTGTACATATCCACGCATATTTCACGGCTCATGCAGACAATCATGCCTTTGCCTGGCATCGACGCAATGCGGGTTTCAAAATGGCTGACTAAATCTTTGCCCACTTGTTCCATGCGAGGTGTGCTGCCCACCAGTTTTTCTAATGCAGCCCAATGAGATTTGATTTTTTCACGTGAGGCTAAATCTTCATCGTCTTCTATCACCTCTTCCACTTCATCATTCAGGGCTTCCATCTCAGCCTGATTGATATTCAGTTTGGCCAAACGTGATTCGTAATAGATGGGTACGGTAGCCCCATCATCCACCGCATCCTGAATATCGTAGATAGAGACATAACCACCAAACACGGCACGGGTATCTTTATCGGCCAAGTCTATCGGTGTGCCGGTAAAACCAATGAACGAGGCTCTGGGCAAAGCATCACGCAGGTGTTTGGAATAACCGAAGGTGTATTTGCCGGTTTTGGCATTAAGCCTGGCTTTATCACCATAATGGCTACGGTGCGCTTCATCACTAATTACCACAAAATGCTTGGGCACTTGACTCCTACGATCTAACTGAACCATAGTCTATCTGTGAAGAACTCCAAACCAGCTTATCCAAAGACAGTGCGGGACTTTCGCAAGCAGTTTGCATCAGAACAGTCGTGTATTGAGTATTTG
>JAJFJN010000022.1 GCA_021773975.1 Gammaproteobacteria bacterium
GTATGTTCGCATAATGGCGCAGTATAGTCAAATTACAAGGGCATCATAAAATCGAAGGGTTTAAAACGCGTGTATTTCAATGTGTTGCGCTGCAATTAATTAAATTTTGGGTGATTTTGTTTTTAAGTTAATGCCATTGCCCCCCCCCTACCAGAAATATTTTGCTAGATACATAACGTCCTAATTGACGCGATTGTTATAAATTTACTTACGCACATCTTTGAGATACATGGCTTTACCATCTCTTCTCATTTCAATCTCAAACAATTCACTAGCTCTAATCAAATCTCCAAGCTTTTTATAGCCGTAATTTACGGAAGAAAAAGAGCTATTGTTTGAAATATAATGGGCTACTTTACTCATATCAGCCCAGTCATCATCCTCTGAGGTTTGATCAACAGCAGTTCTAAGTAACTTAACCAATGAGGCATCACGCCTCAGATCTTTCTTATCTTTCTTTACAGCCTTTTGAGGACTATCCGTCATTTCTTCTTTTTCAGGAGAAAGATTTTCTGTGTAAATAAATGGAGAGCACGCATCTACGAATGGTTTGGGGGTTTTCTTTTCCCCAAACCCATAAACAGGAAGCCCACTTTCAAGTATTCTTAGTACAAGTGGTGTGAAATCACTATCGCTTGTCATTAATGCAAATGCATCAACATTTTTGCTATAGAGTAAGTCCATTGCATCAATAATCATTGCGGAATCTGTAGCGTTTTTCCCTTTTGTATATGCAAACTGTTGCATGGGTCTTATTGCGTGAGGATGTAATCTATCTATCCAGCCGGACAAGGATGGATTATTCCAGTCCCCATGTGCATGACGAACATTTACCATGCCATATTTTGCTAGCTCTTCGAGCACTCCTTCTATTGAATTATGACTAACATTATCGCAGTCAATTAGGAGCGCTATTCTTTTCCTTTCTGACACAAATCTCTCCTATATTTTTTAACATTATACTTCCCGACCTCAGCAACACCTACCTCACTTACGTCTGCTATGAGGGTGGTATCGGTCATAATAGCCTGTTTACATCGAAGTCAGCTAATGGGGTATTGCGTTCATTCTGTGCCTGAAGATCAATGGCTCCTTACGCTGGACACCGGGTAATTGCAGACGTTGGATTGTTGCTTATTGGGAGTTAGGTGAGAATGGCTGCTGTTGGCACATTGCACTCACTCAATGACCGAAGATGAATGACGGCTATCGCTGGACACCGGGTAATTGCCGACCTTGGTCTGGGGGCTTCCAATATTGAAACCAGAGGCTGTTGCCTGAAATGCCTCCTCCATACAGCAGTCATTATAGATGCGCCATCAATAGATGGTCCCTTGACCCTAAGCGGACATTTAACGTTGGCGGTAAGCGGCAGGCCGGAGCGGTGTGAGGCTTGTACTATTCAGCTCAAACGAACACCGCTGTGGACTGACCGCTTGACCGCCCTTCGTTAGGCCATAATCCCTTTTGATTCTAAGAATTCTGATGGAACATCGGCATTTTTTCGCCCAGCAATGGCAAAGTAATAAAGAGGCTCGCCTTCAATGGACAGTCTGTGCCTATATCGTTCTATATGATAAACATCAAGATATTTCGAGAAAATCAGTTCCCGAATCATCTTTGAGAATCCTGATTCATCACTAATATCAAAGAAGGATTCCTTTATGTTGAATGCAATCCATCCCTCTGCCTTAATGATATTAAATGCCTCAATAAATGCTTTAGTTGGAATATCACCAAACCCCAGAGAAGCGACAGTTACCATGCAATCGCATTGCCATGATGCAATATCTTCTTTCTTAACTTCATCTAATTTAGTGAAATCTTCGACATAATATGCATCATACAAACCAGGTCTATCACGAACGGTAGCTTCATATGCTTCTGGAATAATATCCACACCGATCAAGCGCGATATGCCATGTTTTTTTAACTCCTCGCCCATCATACCGTTACCTGCACCCAGGTCTAACGCTCGTAACTCGGTGAAGTTGTCCTGAGATTGCCCTACGGCAGATTCGAGAATGGTTGCTACTTTGACAGGGGACGTGCATTTTAAGCGATCATAAAACACCTGCTCATACAAACCCTGTACTTGGTAAATTTCATCGTAGTCGTGAAATCGGATTTTACGTTGCCCTCCTGATCCTTGAAGGTAGAAAAAGGCTTCGTCCTGATTAAGATCGGATGATTCGGGTTTTGGAAATTGTATTCTGTGTCGTTTTAACATAATGCTCCTATTTTAGTTTGACGTGAATTGGCCTACAGATTAGTTAACGGATCCGTATATCAATAAACGCCTGGACGGCATTTTGACCGCTTTTATTCTTGTATTCATATAGTTACCACTCTTTTCTCAATTCCGCCTCTTATTGATATCTGCCCCCCCCCATATATTGATCCTCAAATTCGGCCTGTACAAGCCCTTGATTATGCTCTTGAGAAGAGTGTCTCAGGTGGGTATCTAACAATCTGGACTAATATGACTTATTTGGCCTGGTATCAACGGCTGCTTCCTGGCCTGGAGGCACCTAAGAGGCGGCAGCATGCAAATGCCCGCTTACGCTGGACACCGGGCAATTGCTGAAGTTGGTATGGGGCCTTCCAATATTGCCTGAAATGCCTCCTCCACACATAGCAGCCATTTCAGCTTTCTGTGTAATTGCCTGAAGTTTGTTCATAGCGATCAATTAATAGTTTTTAGTCAGAAGACACCGCTTAGTTGCGCTAATAGTAAAGGTTACCGGGTGTCTAGAATAGGGGTGTAACTTAATGGTTAAGTCAGCAGAGAAGAGTATAGAATCTTGTACTGGCGTAGGGAAAGCAGAGGCGTGGTTAACCATGAATGGGTGTCTGCAAATGCTACTGGCATGACAGGTAATTACGTGAATCCTTTAATGAAGGACTGCCTGGTCCTGTTTTGTTGTTCAAGTGATGCTTATTCTGACCAAGTTATGCTGTTGAATCAATTATAATTATTGACTGCATATTCAACAGATAAGATTACCCCTGCTGCTCAGGCAGCGGTTCAAACAGGGTGCCTTTGTTTTGTATCCCTTCAAGCAGATATTCTTCGACGGTGGTAAGGTCGTAGCCGTTACAGAGGAACATCTTGCGGCCTTTATTCATCATGAACTGGGCAGCCATGAGTTTGGTGACTATGCCGCCTGTGGCAAATTCGCTGGTAGGGCTGTGGTTTTCATTCAGTGCTTCAGCAGGAATTTTATTGATATGAAGGATAATAGAGGCATCAGCGTGGGTATTTGGGTTGTTGTCGTAATAGCCATCGATGTCACTGAGGATCACTAGCAGGTCTGAGTTGGTGTAATGCGCAACGTGGGCGGCGAGCTGGTCATTATCACCAAACACCTGATCGGAGATGGTGGTGATGTCATTCTCGTTGACCACTGGCAGGATGTCGTTATCAATTAGCGCTTCGACAATCTGTTTGACGATGTCTATATGGGCCAGTGATTCAAAATCCTCTTCAGTCAACAGGATCTGACTGGTATCAATATCGTAGATATCGAACATGGCTTTGTAACTGCTCATCAGAATTGGTTGTCCTACGGAGGCCAATACTTTTTTGCTGATATTTTTATTACGGTCAAGCTTTAAGGCGGTGTAGCCTGCGGCGACCGCACCCGAGGTGACCAGGATTACTTCATAATGTTGTTTGAGCTTGGAAATCAATGAGACAAGATTGAGCATGCGCTGTTTGGCGATCTCGTTGTTTTCGGTTAATACTCCACTGCCTACTTTTAATGTAATACGTTGCAATCTTTTACTCCAAAACAGATTTTATCCGGCAATTGTATTCATACAGCTTCAACAAGGAAATTTCAGTGGCCTGGCGTAAATGGCCTTGATCGCGTGGTGAGTGCCCTTAGGATAACAAACTGGCAGCACTGGCACACCCCCTCGGCAACTGACGTCTGACATTGAATTACCGATGTGGTGGGGCATGATAGCTACACCTTTTTGTTATAAATGGCCGCTATCAGATTAACCTGTTACTAGCGCGGACACAGGATAATTGTCTGAAGTTGGCACTTTGTACTCACTCGCTGCCTGATGAAGAATGACCGGTTACGCTGGACTGCAGCCGTTCTGGGATTTCAGTTCCCCCCCCCTAAGATCCGAAAATAAGCTAATCTGATCCAGAAAAAAGATGCTTACCAGCCAAAGTCTGCTGGTAAGCCTGTTAGAAGTGCCTGCCTCTTATTCAACCTGAGCTGTCCACAGAATCCCCAGGCCCTGCCCGTCACGGTGAAGCGATCACCAAAATCGCGTAGCCAAGGGCGGGGCTGCGTTAGCAGCGCCTGTGGATCTCTGTGGGCAGGTCAATCTGTACCGAAGGCTGGTGCAAATCCCCATGTGCAAGCTGCATGAAAGGCGATAGCCTGGCATTCAGATTGAGCTGCAGCGAAGCCGCCCTCGTCACTGGTAAGCGCAAGCGGGGTAGTGACGAGGGCGGCGATCCCAGAAGCAGTGCGGGACTGTGATGGAATATTGCCGTGACCGGCGCGTGATGGGTTCCTATACTGCCACCCTCAATTGAGCTTTTACAGAATTTATCCGTCGTCACTGCGGTTCAGTGGCAAATGAGTGCAATAGGATCATGAGAAGCACAGCGGTTTTCTACCGTTGATCCATCTTCCAACCCAAACGGATCGCAAGGTCCATTTTCCAGCAGGCACACGCCTGTATCCACACAAGCCAAGACCATCACCCTAGGTGATGCTGTCGAGGTCTCTCTTCCACAACTCGCAGAATCTCCATTCTGCATACTTCAAAGGAGGTGTTATCACCACAACCGAAGAACGCCCATCACTGGGCATGTTGGTCTACGCGGACCAACCCCAACAGGGGATAACCCGCGTTGCCTGTGACCAGGCACATTCAGGTCGGATGGGAGTTGTGTCCCATGATCGTTCCGCCAATGCGGACTTGGAAGGCTCAGGCCTCCAAGTGATCAGAAACACTTACCAGATATTTGGGGTCAAGGCCCCGCGACACTTATGCGAGATCTGAACTACCAACTCAAACAACTCTGCCGGAACAACCGTGACGGCAGCTACAGAACCCAGGCAGATCGAGAGCGTCAGCTCACCCTGATCGCCAACCAGCTTCATGAGCTGGGCTATCGCCGGATGAATGCACAGTCACTGAAGCCAAAACATATTGAGGCACTGGTAGCACACTGGCAACGAGAAGAGATAACGACTGGAACCATCAAGAACCGCCTCAGCACAATTCGCTGGTGGGCAGACAAGGTCAACCGGCAGAATGTTGTGGCTCGGTCGAATGACCACTACGGCATCCCAGATCGGCAGTATGTAACCAACATCTCCAAGGCGAAGACAATTACTGCGCTGGATCTGGAGAAGGTTGGTGATCAGTATGTTCGGATGAGCCTCGAACTGCAACAGGCCTTCGGCCTGCGGCGTGAAGAGGCGATTAAATTCCAACCAGACTATGCCGACAGGGGAGATCACATCGCCCTCAAAGAGAGCTGGACCAAGGGTGGCAAAGCACGGGAAATTCCAGTGCGGACAGAAGCCCAACGGGTGGTTCTCAACCAATGGCATTAACTTAAAAACAGGTTGGTACACAATTTGATCAATTTGTAGTGCAACGCACTGAAATGAAAGTTTATTTTGAAAAATCATCTCTACCTGTTTTTGCAATTTGACTATATTTCGCCAATATGAGAATATAG
>JAJFJN010000023.1 GCA_021773975.1 Gammaproteobacteria bacterium
CAGTGCGTAGCGGTGTTGCTCTTGGTCAAGTGGGCGCATGCTCCAATCGGTGCGTGAGTGACTTTTATCCAATGCAATGTCGAGCAGTTTTTGTACTAGCGCGGCGTAGCCTATCTGATCACCATAACCTGTTAGCATGGCAGCGAGCTGGGTATCAAATAGTGGCGTGGGCAGGGTATCCCATAGCTGGTGGAAAATCTCCAGATCCTGCCGGCCTGCATGGAATATCTTGGTAATGTTCGGATCGGCCAATAGTGGCATTAAGGCAGAAAAGTCATCTATCTTTATAGGGTCAATGCAGGCTGCAATGTTATCGTTGGCGATCTGAAGCAGGCAGAATTTGGGGTAGTAGGTCTTCTCCCGCAGGAACTCGGTGTCCAGGGCCAGCCATTCGCTATTGGCCAGTTGAGCGCATAGATCGTGCAGTTGATCGGGTGTGTCGATGAAGAGTTCTTGCATGCTGTTCCAACTGTTGTGGCCTGCCATCATGGCGAGGTTGTCATGTGAAAGGTATGATGCCTATAGAAAAGGCAACTGTGAAGTGGATAACCTATTGTGAGTGCATTATTTAACTATTTTTTTGAACTGTGCCTGTTGCGAGCCAAGCCGCAGGATCTTCCGGCATCCAATGTGTTACTGGTGCTCATTATTGCGGCTAATGTTTTAGTGGGTGTGCTGGCTTTTAGTGGTCTCTACGGCGGTGTTTTGCGTGCGTTTATGGCCGGTGCGATAGAGAATCTCTTTTTCCTGGTGGTTTTGGGGGCGTTGCTCTATTTCAAAGGATTGCTTCCACGCTTTAACCAAACGGCAACCGCTCTGTTGGGGAGCAGCACGCTGCTGGCGGTCATATTGATACCACTCTATTCAATGAGCGGTACAGAAACTGAGCGCACAGCTACGGCTGCCGTGGCTGATCTGGGTGCACTGGCGCTGCTTATCTGGTCGCTATCGATTATGGGACATGTCTTGCGCCATGCCATAGAGGTCCCTTTTGGGCGTGGAATTATGTTTGCCTTGATGTATTTTCTGTTATCCAGCCTATTTGTTGGGAGTCTGTTTCCATTGTCATGAAGATTCATATCCTCGGTATTTGCGGAACCTTTATGGGTGGCATTGCCCTGTTGGCCAGGGCGCTGGGCCATGAGGTGAGTGGCTCTGATGCCAACGTCTATCCGCCCATGAGTACGCAGCTCAAAGCAGCAGGCATTCATCTCTCGGAAGGCTACGATCCTGCGCATCTGAACCCGGCGCCGGATTGCGTGGTTGTGGGCAATGCGGTCTCTCGGGGTAATCCCGCGGTGGAATATATGCTGGATGCAGGATTGCCTTATGCGTCGGGTCCACAGTGGCTGGCAGAGCATGTATTGCAGAACCGCTGGGTGCTGGCAGTGGCAGGTACACATGGCAAGACCTCAACCTCCAGTCTGTTGGCTTGGATATTAGAGGATGCCGGATTGAATCCCGGGTTTCTGATTGGTGGTGTTCCGGTCAATTTTGGTCTCTCTGCCCGCCTTGGGAGCGATCCCTTTTTTGTGGTTGAGGCGGATGAATATGACACGGCTTTTTTTGATAAACGTTCCAAGTTTGTCCATTACAGGCCAAGAACACTGATACTCAATAATCTGGAATTTGATCATGCAGATATCTTTGATGATCTGAAGATGATTCAGCGCCAGTTTCACCATCTGGTGCGCACGGTGCCAGGTTCCGGCCTGATTATTGCGCCAGAAGATGATCAGGCACTGCATGAGGTGCTGGATATGGGGTGCTGGACAAAGACGGAACAGTTCAGCCCGGATGCCAAATCACACTGGCACACCGCTCACTCCAATCCAGATGGCAGCCGTTTTGATGTGATCTGTCATGGCAAAAAAGCAGGTACGGTGGAGTGGGATCTGAGCGGTCGCCACAATATCTCCAATGCGCTGGCCGCCCTGGCTGCGGCGAGGCATGTGGGTGTTCCACCGGCTACGGCAGTGGGAAGTCTGAGCTCATTTCACAATGTACGTCGCCGCATGGAACTGCGGGGTGATGTGAATGGCGTCAAAGTCTATGATGACTTTGCCCATCATCCAACCGCTATTGAGACAACACTGGCAGGCCTGCGTGCACGGGTGGGAGAAGAGCGCATCATTGCCGTGTTAGAGCTACGCTCCAATACCATGCGTATGGGCGTACATGCAGATCAACTGTCCTCCTCCCTGTGGGCGGCCGATTGTGTCATGGTCTATGCGCCACCCGAGCTGGCGCTGGATGTCGATAGAGTCTTTGCCGAGCTGGGTGACCGTGTTCAGCTGCATGCCTCAGTCGCTGATATCGTAGCGGCCGTTGGAGCCAGTGCTCAATCGGGCGACCATGTTTTGGTTATGAGTAACGGCAGTTTTGAGAATATCCACCAGCGCCTGCTGGATACTTTAGCCTCATCAAGCATAGTGGTGGGTTAGATGCCAGATTATGAAAAGCCAATTACTTTAGCGATTACCGGTGCCTCAGGCAGCGCCTATGGCTTGCGTCTGTTGCAGTCTCTGCTGGATGCCAAACGACGTGTCTATCTTCTGTTATCCCGGCCAGGGCAGATGGTCATCAGGATGGAGGCCGGGCTTGATCTGCCCAATACCCCGACAGATATTCAGGCCTATCTCAGCAAGCATTTCAAAGCCGGTGAGGGGCAGCTACGGGTCTTTGGACGTGAGCAGTGGACAGCGCCGGTGGCGAGTGGCTCCAACCCCCCTGAAGCGATGGTGGTTTGTCCCTGCACCACTTCAACCCTCTCTTCGATTGCCTGTGGAGCCAGCAATAATCTACTGGAGCGGGCTGCGGATGTGATGCTGAAAGAGCAACGCAAGCTGATACTGGTGGTGCGGGAAACACCTTTTTCTGCCATCCATCTGGAGAATATGCTCAAACTGGCGCGCCTTGGCGTGGTGATCATGCCTGCCTGCCCTGGTTTTTACAATCAACCAGAAACCATAGATGAGACTGTTGATTTTATGGTGGCGCGGATACTGGATCAGCTGGGTATAGAGCATAAGCTGGTACCGCGTTGGGGTGAGGATGATTGAGGTAGGTAAACAAAGGCGCAGCTCAGAACTACTAATTTACGATTACTTTCCCTTTCTGCTCTGATCTAAAAAAACACGGTTACGCCCACTCTCTTTGGCTTGATAGAGCGCTTCATCAGCCTTTTGGATGAGATCAATATGCTGTTTCATGTCGCTTCTCAGCTGGGCAACACCAACACTGAGCGTGACCTGGCAGTGGGTGTTTCCATCGGGAAATATATGGTTGACAAAGCGTTTGCGTAGTTTGTGCGCGGTAAATTCAGCGCTTTCCAGGGTGGACCCAGGGCAGATGACAAGAAACTCTTCACCGCCATAGCGGCCTACGATATCAGTTTTCCGCAAGCCATCCATCAATAAGCGAGCACTTTCACGCAGCACGAAATCACCAAACAGATGGCCGTATGTATCGTTGACAGATTTGAAGAAATCCAGGAAATAGTGTTTGTCATTATTGTTAATGCCGATCCTATCGGGATGACTGGAAGCCGCAATATGCCCATCAGGTGCGAGAATATCTATAGAGAAGGGACTCGGTTATAGGTACTTTGTTTTTGATTAGGTGTTGATTTAGCTTGGATTGGGCCAGCATTACATCGCCCTTGCTTTGTATGATGTTTTCCAGCTGGTCTCGGATATAGCCATCAGAAGCGTAGTTCTGTGTGATGATTTTAAACCGGTCAAGGAAGAGAAAGACCTCTCCCTCCCTGTGAACTCCGATGTGGCTCTGAGTCCAGCAAGGGTGCTATCGGTAAGTGCGTCCTTGGCATTGATATAGCCGAACTGCCCGATGATCAACATGGGAATGATCGAGATCAGAATAAAAATCAGTACCAGTTTGTAGCGGATAGACATTTAGTTTAGCTCACAATGAGTTGTAAGCAATTGAACAATGCCCACCTCTTGCGCATAGATTATGCGCCTGATTAGAGGGTGCTGGGTATAAGGCCTTTTTTGTAATAACCGCCAATATCCTGCGAGTGAATAGAATAGTGCAATGACTGATGATGCCCAATAATAATATCCTATGATTGATTATAGTTCAGAGGACGTGGGGTGGGGGTGCGTGTGCCATATGGAAATGAGTGTCGTGCTCAAGTTATTCTGGACACTATACGAACCAACAAAAGCAATGCGCGCTATGGAGAGGTAGGTTAGCTTTTTAACAAAAGCTTATTGAGTTCGTCTGCGGGCAGTGGATGGCTAAAATAGTAGCCTTGATAGGTTTTGCATTCTTTATCCTTTTGCTGGGTATTATCTTGAAAGATTGATAGTCATATTAAAAGAGCCATTAGATTTTGGCTCCCTTTTTAATTGCCTTGTATTTTTGCTATTTTCAGTAGAGATAATTAACTTTATTAATCAATCTATCTGTGCTGACTCTGCCTCTATTAATAGCAGATTGTGATCAATCTCTTTATGTCGTAAATCATTGATATCAATGCGCAGCGTTTTCATCGGCATGACAAAATCGGCAGTGGTCTCCGCGTAGTGCAAAAGGGTCAGCGTGTGGGTTGATTGTTGCTGGGATATATTGCCTAACCATAGTTGTTTTTGACTGGGTGTTAATACAGTATTAGATGACCATAGCCGCAGCACTAGTCGTCTCTCTTCAGAGATGGGTTTTATCATGGCTAGTGATTCATGATGGCCATCATGCACCTGAGGAAATAGAGGGAGTGCATTGAGAGGTAGTGAGGGTGAGAGTAGTTTTAATAGATCATCCCAATTCAGATCTTCTGTTGGTTGCCAGCCTTTGTTTATTAGTTGCTGTTTAAGCCATTCTGGGTTTCCTGCGTATTGCAGATAGAGCGGGTGATTGTTTTGACCTCTAATATCATGTCGGAAAGCAGGTTGCTTTTGCCACTCTTTGTCCCACCATGCTGTTGAGTTGAGGTGGTGTGTTTTTTGTATGGGTGTATAAAGCGCTACGTCTGCCTCTTGACTATTCCAGGTTTGTGCTCCTACTGTTAATACTAATAGTGTAATGAGAAAGAGTGTAAGGCTTTTCCAATAGATGATGGCTGTTGTGTGCCGATGATAGGCAATGCCTAGCAGTGTTACCCAGGCTAGCCCTAAGCTTAGGCTGGCGATGACATCAGAAAACCAATGGACACCAAGATAGAGTCGGGACAGTGCAACCAGCAGAGTTAATAGTGCAGCCAGGCTGTAAGATAACCAGCGATGTAGTGGCGTGATAGCACGGGCAATTATTACGGAGAGAAAGCCAAAAATAACGGTCGCTCGGAGTGTGTGGCTACTGGGGAAGCCATAGGGGCTGAGTCCGCTGATGCCAATATCTGGGCGGGGGAGCTGGATACTGTATTTCAGGATGATGGAGGCCAGAAAGCCAAAACCAACGGCAGCTAGCCAATAGCCAATGGTGTGCCACTGCCGTTGCCCTATTAGAAAAATGAGTACACCCAGTGCCAAGGTTGCGATAACGGGAGCATCTGCCAGTCGAGTGAGGTGGATCATTAACTGATCAGCCCAGGGTGTGCGTAGGTTTTGCATACCTTGGAGCAGTGTTTGATCTATGCCAAGGCCACTCGTGCTGAGTGTGGCGGTTAAAATAAATGTAAAGAGGCCGGTAGCAAAAATAAGCAGGGTAGCCAGAGTGGCTAGCCCTTTGGCTTCAGGGTGTTGTGGGTCGGCCAGTGCTGCGGTTATATCTTTTAGTTTGGGGTGATTTTGGCTCCATCTAAAAGCAGCTTGTACCCAATCACTTGCGCGGGGGTGGAGGAAGAAAAAAAGCTGTTTAATACCCCAGATTATTAGCCAGATTAGTACGACTGATAGCAGTAGCAGAATAACCAGTCGGACGGCTACCTCTGATGCTAATCCTAAAGATGCCCCCAGTACCATGCCAGGCAATAGATAGAGTGGAGCCCATGCCAGTGCAGAGATGACGTTGGCAACAATAAATCGATGGGGTGGCATGCCCATCATGCCCGCCACCATGGGGATAATGGCGCGGGTTGGCCCAACAAAACGACCGATGGCTACACTTTTTCCACCATAGCGGTGAAAGAATGCAATGCCCCGTTCAAGAGATTGTGGGTGTTTATTGAATGGCCAGATCTGCGTGAGTTGTTCACGATAGTGGTGACCGAGCAGGAAGCTGATGCCATCACCGGCAATTGCACCCGCAACTGCCCAGCCACAGGTAGACCAGAAGTCGAGCTGCCCTGTGCTGATCAAGGTGCCAAAACCGATCATGAGTGCGGCACCCGGTATTAGCATGCCGACAATCGCCAGAGACTCGCCCATGGCGACGAGGAAGATGACGATGCCAGCCCAGAGTGGGTGCAGGGAGATCCAATCCAGGAGCTGCTGCAATAGCTCAGTCATAATTTGATTATGTGCTTCAGGTTGTCGGGATGGTTAGTTATCTATTCCCTGCAACCTGAAGCATTTTGGTTGTGGCAGCCTTTAGTTAATCTCAGCAAAAGCGGTGCCAGCGGCTTCAAGAGTGGCTTTAATATCATCATCGCTGTGAGCCGAAGAGACAAAACCGGCCTCGTAGGATGAGGGGGCCATATAGATACCGTGATTCAACATACTGTGGAAAAACTGTTTGAAGGCATCCTGATTACAGGCAGTGGCTTGAGCAAAATTCTCTACAGCTGGGGCATCAGTGAAGAAGATGCCAAACATGCCGCCGACCTGGTTATAGGTCAATGGAACACCGGCCTTTGCTGCTTGAGCGACTAGTCCCCTTGCTAGCTTCTCTGTAATGGCAGAGAGTACATCGTAAAAGCCAGGTGTAGCAATCAGCTCCAGTGTTTGTAGCCCAGCCGCCATGGCGACAGGGTTACCTGAGAGCGTGCCTGCTTGGTAGACGGGACCCAGCGGTGCGATCTTCTCCATGATCTCGCGCTTTCCGCCAAAGGCTCCAACAGGCATGCCGCCGCCGATGATTTTGCCCAGAGTGGTTAGATCTGGAGTGATACCGTAATAGCCTTGAGCACCGCCGAGAGCGACGCGGAAGCCAGTCATTACCTCATCAAAAATCAGTACGGTGCTGTACTGGTCGCAGATCTCACGTAGCCCTTCCAGAAATCCAGCAACAGGTGGGATGCAGTTCATATTGCCAGCGACAGGTTCTACGATGATGCAGGCGATCTGTTCGCCAATCTGGCTGAAGAGCTCTTGTACCTGTTCCAGATCGTTGTAATCCAGTGTGAGGGTGAGCTCAGCGAGTGAGGCAGGCACGCCGGGTGAGCTTGGCTCGCCCAGTGTGAGTGCGCCGGAACCGGCTTTCACCAGCAGAGAGTCGGAGTGGCCGTGATAGCAGCCTTCAAATTTAAGAATCTTATCGCGACCTGTATAGCCACGTGCCAAGCGGATGGCACTCATAGTGGCCTCAGTGCCGGAGCTGACCATGCGCACCATGTCCATCGACGGTACGAGTTCACAAACCTTGTTAGCCATCTTTGTTTCAATGGCGGTGGGTGCACCGAAGCTGAGGCCATTCTGAACCGCTTTTTGTACGGTAGAGATGACGGCGGGGTGGGCGTGCCCCAGAATCATGGGACCCCAAGAACCGACGTAATCAATGTAGCGGTTGCCGTCCGGGTCATAAAAGTAGGCGCCAGAGGCGCGTTCAACAAATATAGGATCGCCGCCAACGCCGCGAAAGGCGCGCACAGGGGAGTTAACGCCACCTGGAATGTGATGCAGGGCTTGTTCAAAAAGTTCTTGGGAACGGCTCATCTTTGGGGATCCTCAAATAGTTTGGCGAATTGATGGCAGGTAGTTTGAATGTTTTTCTGTGCAAATATGCCCTGGATAACGGCCAGCATATCAGCTCCTGCCTGCACGAGTTGGATGCCATTTTCCGGGGTTATTCCGCCAATGGCAACCATTGGAATATGAAGCGCTTTTTTTGCTTGTTGCAGGAGCTCAATTTCAGCTTTAACGGCATTGGGTTTGGTGGCGGAGTTAAAGAAGCGGCCAAAGGCCACATAATCAGCGCCGGCGGACTCTGCCTCAAGCGCATGTTGGAGATTGTTGTAACAGGAGATGCCAATGATAGCGGACGCTCCTAGCTTATTGCGTGCCTGTTGCAGGGAGATGTCATGCCGCCCGAGATGCACCCCGTCGGCATTGATTTGGCAGGCAAGTGCTAGATCATCATTGATAATTAGCGGGATGTTATGGGTTTGGCAGAGGCTGAGCAGTTGAGCGGCCTCTGCCAATCGCTTGGTGTGGTCATTGCTTTTATCTCGGTATTGGATGATGCGAGCACCACCTAAGATGGCGGCTTCCACCTGGCTATATAGTTTGTCGCCTTGTCCCAATGCCTGATCGGTAATGGCGTAGAGTCCACTAAGTTTTTTAGTCATGTTTGTGTTGGTAGAGTCGATGAGGCAGTGCTTGGCCGCGGCCTAATTTATGGGCGTGAGCCAGCGATTGCCAGGCAAACTCCTGTGCATTATAGAGTGCCTCGGTAAGATTTTGCCCCTGTGCCAGCAGGGTAGCAATAGCCGCAGCCAGGGTGCAGCCGGAACCGTGGTACTCATCGGGTAGTCGTGGCCATTGCCAATGGTTGGTTGCTCCTCCTGGGCTATAGAGTGTATTGATGACCTCATCGCTCTCTTCGTGAGTGCCGGTAATCAATAGATGTTGGCAACTATTTTGCAAAAGTATCTCAGCACACGCATCTAATTCACTTGTGCCAGCCAGGGTGCGAGCCTCTTGGGAGTTAGGGGTGAGCAGGTAGGTGAGCGGCAGTAACTCTTGTAATAGCGTCTGCTTAAGCGTCTTGCTGGCCAGTGGTGTGCCTCCGCCAGCTGCTAGTACAGGGTCAATAATTACGGGAATGGTGGGGTGTTGTTCCAGTAGTTGCACCAGTGCATGAGCAATAGCAGCATCACCGATGAGGCCAATCTTGATGGCACTTACGGGGAGATCAGCTAATACGGCTTCAGCCTGAGCGATCACCGTCTTGGGGTCAACAGGGATTAATTGCTGAACATTGCAGGTGTCTTGTATTGTCAGGCAAGTGATAGCACTGGTGGCGTACCCACCCAATGCGGCAATGGCTTCAATATCGGCCTGGATGCCTGCACCGCCACTGGGGTCATGGCCGCCAATAGCGAGCGTTATGGTGGGTGTTGAGCTAGATGCGAGATTGGTCATTATGAGTATTTAATCTAAAAAGCCAGCTAAAAAATATATGTAAAACATAGTATGTTGGTTTGTTTAATGGGATCAATGGCTTGCATTGTATCTTTTTTTGGAATGCGGCTTTCTTATAGATTTAAGGCACTAAATTCAGTTTTTAATCTTACCAGTATTGGTTTTTTGTCTAAAATTGTCATGTAGTCCTTAAATTGATAAGGCTGGTAATATGATTCCTCATAATGATTTTGTTGAAACGGCACGTGTTTATTGTGATCTGATCGATCATCTGGACGGTGATGATACTGTTTGGCTGGAGCAGCTGGCAAAACTTTTACCGCGTCTGCATGCGGCTGTGGCTGAGTTGGATCACTCCAAAAGTATCGAGGTTAGCTACTCTTTGGAGCAGGATTTGGATGATCGTTTTGAGTTGTATAATCGTCTGCACCTGCTGCTTGGTGAAAGAGACCCCTATTGGCTAGAGTTTGATATGTCATCTGATGATCAGTTTATGACGGGTAGTCTGGCCGATGATTTGACGGATATCTTTTGCGAATTAAAGGTTGGCCTGGATATGTTGGAAGGTCATCCAGAGAAGACACATAAGGCACTCAATAGATTTTGTAGTAGCTACAAAGCACATTGGGGGCAGCATCTTATAGATGCTCAGCGACATATCTATGAGCTGGATGCCCGAAATCAGTTACACTCCTAAACTATTTTGACCCCCTCTCTCGGTATGGTTTTAGCGTAAACCTAGCTAAAGCGCTCTCCCCCCGACGCGTTGGGGGAGGTAGGTCAAAATTATCATATCCCTTCTAAGTTAGGTTTTTTAATCCTGACTCAAGTGTGCAGAATTCGCACGTCGGAGAGTGGGGTGATATAATTACCCGACTTTATCACTTATTTATTATTGGAAATTGAGGAGGCAGTAATATGACTGCAACGACCGAAAACACCCTGGCAGCGGATTATATGACACTGACTGCCCCTGCTCAGAGCAAGGTTATAGATTTGATTGGTCAAGTCGAAGAAGACATCAAAGGCATTCGTGTCTATGCAACTGCAGGTGGTTGCAGTGGTGTTGGCTTTGGCATGACCTTTACTGATCAGATCGATGAAGCCGATAATATATTGGAGTTTGAAGGGTTCAAGGTTGTGATCGATAGTGGTGCAGTGCCGCTTTTGCAAGGTGTGGAGATTGATTATGTTGACCGTGGTGATGGCACCTCTGTCTTCAAATTCAACAACGTTCAGCCTGTGAAAGATGAGAGTGCTTGCGGCAGTTGTGCTTCTGCCAGTACCTGTAGTAGCTAATCGCTATTTAAGTAGCATAAAAAAACGGCAGGCCTTTTAGGTCTGCCGTTTTTTTATTACCAACCGTAACCCCTTCCCACAACTGCCAGCAATACGACAGCGACCAAGATAGGCACAGGTACTTCGTTAAACCAACGATACCAAACATGGCTGTGATGGTTGTTATCGTTTGCAAAATCCTTCATTAGCTTCCAACAATAGATCTGGTACACCACCAGCAGCGCAATGAGTGCCAGTTTAGTGTGGAGCCACATCATCTTGCCAAAGACTAACCAGGCGTAGTCGTAGAGCATCCAGATGCCAAATCCCAGTGTTAAAAGCATCCAGGGAATGGTGAACCAAAAAAGCTTCCGTTCCATCACCTTAAAACGCGCATTGCCTGCCTGATCCTCTGTCATTGCGTGATAGACAAACAGTCGTGGTAGATAAAATAGACCTGCAAACCAGGTCACCATAAAGATAAGATGGAAGGCCTTAAGCCACATGTAGTGCTCCTAACTAACTTTTCTAGATTTGACTTTATTTTTTTGGGTTGTCACGTGCATCATGATACAGGGTTTTTAGAATGTCACGTCGAGTCTGTCCGGGTATCGAAGAGGGGGTAGGGTCATCCTTGCGCCCGCTAAACCAGGAGCCAATACGTTGAAATAGTGCTTTGAGGGTGCGCCAGATACGGGGGAGTGCCCATATGATGACCAAGGTAAAGACAATCAGTAGAGCAATGAACAGCACGGGGTAGTGCAGTGCTGTCCATAGTCCACCAATGACAGCCAGATCTTCAGTAATGGATGCAGCCCAGTTAGTGATAGGTTCAGGAGAGGCATTAATTAGCAGGCGGCTGCTAGCTTTGGTTACGTGAGTAGTGGCAGTTATTCCACCGCCAATAAGTAGCGCAGCAAATTCAGCAGCAGGACTAACATCCATGCCTTGAGCCACGCTTGCCGCCATTATTGCTCCGGCGGGAATTCTAATAAAGGTATGAATGGCATCCCAACCGCTATCGATACCGGGGGTTTTGTCTGCAAAAAACTCTACGCAGTACATGAGTCCGGCGGCTCCCATCACCATGGGGTCGTCCAGCATCTCTAGTCCTGGCGGCAACTCCATATTTCCGGTGCTGGAAAGGTATCCCAGCATGAAGACAGAGGCATATAAGTTGATGCCAGATGCCCATGCAACACCCAGCATCAGTGAGATAAGTTCAATGGTTTCCATGTGTATGTATCCAGTTTGTCTATCAAATAGATGGAGTCAATAGTGGTTTATTCGTGTAATGAGAATGCTATGAATATGAGTTTAATACATTCCTTGGAGTTTTCCGATGAGAAAGCGGTGCTTGACTTCGCGAATGAGTGCCGATAGATTTATTTGTTGGCATGGGGCGACCACTAAAAGGTTCAGTGGGCAAGAGAGACTAGAATATCGTGCCATCCATACTTCAAGCGGCTTTAGGCCGCTTTTCTTTTCGGTTGAATTCTTATGATCAAGGTTGGAATAGTAGGTGGGACGGGATATACCGGCGTAGAGCTCCTGCGCTTGCTGGTTCCTCATCCTGAATTGGAAATAAAGATCATCACCTCTAGGGGTGAGGCGGGCAGGTCGGTTACCGATCTGTTTCCAAATCTGCGTGGACATCTGGAACTCTGTTTTTCTGAACCTGATGTAAAACAACTGACAGCTTGTGATGTGGTCTTTTTTGCCACGCCAAATGGCACGGCCATGCAGTTGGTGCCTGAGCTACTGGATGCGGGTACGCGAGTGATCGATCTGGCGGCCGATTTTCGGCTGCGTGATCCTGATGAGTGGACAAAATGGTACGGCATGCCGCATGCGTGTCCTGATGTGTTAACTCAAGCTGTCTATGGGCTGCCTGAGATTAACCGTGATCTTATTAAAGATGCCCGCCTGGTTGCTAATCCAGGCTGTTATCCAACCGCAGTAACCCTTGGTTTTGCACCACTGCTGGAGGCTGGGTTGGTGGATTGCTCGCGTTTAATTGCAGATGCTAAATCAGGTGTCAGTGGGGCAGGAAGAACTGCCAGTGTGGGTGCGCTGATGGGTGAGTGTGGAGAAAGTTTTAAGGCCTATGCTGTGCCAGGGCATCGTCATCTGCCTGAGATCAGTCAAAACCTCTCTCAAATGGCTAATGGCTCAGTGGGGCTGACATTTGTTCCGCATCTACTGCCAATGATTCGTGGTATTCATGCTACGCTTTACGCAGATATGGATGATCTGTCGAGTGATTTGCAACAACTGTTTGAAAATCGCTATCAGAATGAGCCTTTTGTTGATGTGCTACCCGCAGGTGCGCATCCTGAAACACGTAGTGTTCGAGGTGTGAATAACTGCCGGATTGCAGTGCATCGCCCACAGAATGGAAATACAGTGGTGGTGCTATCAGTGATTGATAATTTGGTGAAGGGGGCGGCTGGGCAGGCTATTCAAAACATGAATTTGATGTTTGGATTGGATGAGCGTGCTGGCTTAAATGCTATTGCGCTTCTGCCTTAGCCTACATGGTTCCTATTCGAAAAATCAATCGCCCCACCATTGTTCAGCCTGGCAGCAGGTGGCAGGGCTGGTCTCTGGGTTTTTTGCTGTTTCCGGTTATTGCGATGATAATCGCCTGGTATGCCTATGAATATGGGCGCACAGGCCTCTTATTTCATAGCATGACAGCTGATTCAACAGTGAGTCGACTGGAGCAGCAGGTTGTGGCGTTTCAATGGCAGGTTAAAAACCTTGAGTTAGAGCGAATAAAACTTCGTGAAGAGATTGCGGTATTAGAACGCGCAAGCCAGATTGATCGTGAGGCTGCTCGTGCAGTAAGTGAGCAGATGAAGCTTGCTCAGGATGAGCGGCTTACAATGGAAGAGGAGTTGGTATTTCTGCGCGGTATCATATCGAATAAGGTTGATAAAAAGAGCCTGCGTATTCGGGACTTTAGTTTGCGGCCATTGGAAGCTCAGAATGTTTTTAAATATGCTTTTACGGTTAGTCAAATATTTAACAGCAAAGAGGGTGTTAAAGGCGAGTTGTTTATTACGGTTTCTGGTAAGCAGAAAGATAAAGAGGTGTCGCTTAAATTAGATGTGCTGATGGAAGAAAAAAGCAAGAGTTTGAAGGTGAATTTTAAGCACTTTCAAAAGTTTGAAGGATTGTTGCAGCTGCCGGAGGGTTTTGTGGCAAGCAATATAATTATTGATATCAAACCAAGCAAGAAGAAGATGCTGAGTTTGAAAGAAACATTTAAATGGTCTGTGGGGGTATAGCGATGTTTGGAGGTGGCAATGCGTCGGGGTCAAAAAAATTTAAGGCATCAAAAATAGCTACAGTGATAGGTCATGGAACAGAGATCAAAGGTGACATCTCATTTGCTGAAGGTTTGCATCTGGATGGTGCTATTAAAGGTGATCTGACGACTAATCATGATGATGCGGCTACGTTGACGGTGAGTGAGCACGGCTCTATTGAGGGTGATGTTCGAGTGCCTAATGTCATTCTTAATGGCACAGTAATTGGTGATGTTTATGCCAGTAATCGCGTGGAATTAGCCTCTAAGGCCAAAGTGACGGGAACGGTCTATTACTCTCGATTAGAGATGGCTATGGGTGCAGAGGTGAATGGGCAACTTAAGCATGTTGATGAGGGTGAGCCACGCATGCTGGGTTATTTTGATGAAGAGAAGAAGCCTACTGAACCAGAGCCGCAATAACATGGGCTTTGACTGCATTAGATACAGGGATCAGGTAAAATAGTGTCTATTGTTGTTGGCTGCATTGTTATGCCGCTATTTTGATTTGAGTGAGATAGATTATGAGTACTGCTGATATAGAATCTGAAGCGCCATTGGTCTTTACTGCCGCAGCCGCTGCAAAGGTAGCTGAGCTGGTTGCAGAGAAAGATAATCCTAACCTTAAACTGCGTGTCTATATTGAGGGCGGTGGTTGCTCTGGCATGCAATATGGTTTTAGCTTTGATGAAAATGAGAGCGAGGATGATTCCACGGTTGTAACAGATGGAATTATGCTGTTAATCGACCCCATGAGTATTCAATATCTGATGGGTGCGCAGGTTGATTATGTAGACAATCTTCAGGGCTCACAGTTTGTTATTACTAACCCGAATGCTGCTACAACCTGTGGTTGCGGGTCATCGTTTTCAGTTTAAAGGGTGTTTTTTGTGGTTAGGAAAAAGGAGGGTCTTTAGCCCTTCTTTTTTATTGTGTTGGAAATAAAGAGAGTGATCATCAGTAGTATGAGCAGTGTAGCGACAATCCCTCCATTGCCGATCACGGCATAGGGTGTCATGCCCCGCATTGGAGTGATCTTCCCAGTCAAGGTTGTTCGCTTAAATGCGGCGGATAACCCTTGAATCTCGCCCTTGGTTCCAATGATGGCAGAGATGCCCGTATTGGTAGCGCGTAACAGGTATCGGCCGGTCTCCAGTGCGCGCATGCGGGCGATTTCCAGATGCTGGTGAGGGGCTAGTGAGTCTCCAAACCAGGCATCATTGCTGGCATTAATCAGAAAGGCGGCCTCTGGTAGTGCCTGGATGACCTCTTCACCAAAGGCATCTTCATAACAGATGGATATACCCGCAGGATAGCCTGCTAGATTCAGTACAGTTTTATTGTTATCGCCTGCACTAAAGTCAGACATAGGAATCCGCAGAAAATCAATTAATGGATGAAGCAGCCACTTTAGCGGAAGAAACTCACCAAATGGCACCAGATGCCGCTTTTTATAGAGATCTTGCTCTTTTCCAAGGGTGACCATGGCATTGAAATAGCTGGAATCCTCACTGCTTTTGGCAGCGATACCGACCAGCAAGTCAGTGTTGTGGGATCGAGCGTCAGCTTCCAGTGGATCGAGTAGATCCTCTTTTACGCGGTGGTAGAAAGCAGGAATGGCAGTCTCCGGCCAGATGACTAAATCACTCTCCCAGTTTGCACGTGTTAGACCGGTGTAGAGTCGCATTGTTGGGCCGAACTGATCGGGATTCCATTTAAGCTCTTGAGGGATATTGCCCTGGATCAAGGTGGCTTTTATAGGAGCACCTGCTGGTTGAGTCCAATGGTGTTTATCAAGAAAACCAGATACTGCATAGATCACAATGATACTGCTGATGCCCAATGCAGGCTTGAGTAGGGTTTTGGGTTGGCTTGAACACTGTGTGATAGTCCACAAAATGAGTGCCGCAAGCAGTGCGACAACCCAGCTAATGCCAAATACACCCAGTATTGGGGCGACGCCTTGCAGTGGGGTGTCAAGCTGAGAATAACCCATGCTCAGCCAGGGAAAGCCTGTTAAAAACCAGCCACGTACCCATTCAATTAAAGCCCAGGTTGCTGGAAAAATTGCGAGCAACTGGAGTGTTCTGTTTTGGCGGCAAAAGCTTGCCCCCAGCCAGCCAGTTAATCCAAAAAATAGTGCGATGATCGCCACAAATAGCAGGGTGATGATCATGGCTAAGGGGAGGCCAACCCCACCAAATTGATCGATGCTAATGTGTAGCCAAGAGATACCAAGCCCCATGAATCCCAAGCCAAATAACCATCCTTGTTTAAAAGCCTGCCTGGGGGTGGCTGATTGCCATAGGCCAAAGAGTAGTGTCAGGCAGAGTATGGCTATGGGAGAAAGTGCGAAGGGCGCAAAGGCTAAAACAGCCGTTGCGCCTGCAAAAAATGCAATGCTTTTAGGGAATTGCAATAGGTATGAAAAAGACAATATTGTGTCCGGTTTGTGATGGTTACAGCTGCGCACTCTCTTTTGATGCTTCTTCGCGGGATTCTGTAAGCAGTCGAATATTTAGCAGATGAATTTTACGACTGTCAGCACGTATGATGCTGAATTGAAACTTATTTATGTTCAGCTGTTCCCCGCGTTTTGGGAGATGCCCTAGGGTGTTTGTGATCAAACCCCCGATAGTGTCGTAGTCAGTGTCATCGAGTTTAACGCTGAAGTAGTCGTTGAAATCCTCGATGGTAGTGTGGGCTTTGGCGGTGAACTCCTGTTCGTTGCGCTTGAGAATGTTGGTGCCTTCATCGAAGTCATGCTCATCTTCAATCTCACCTACGATCTGCTCCAGCACATCTTCAATGGTGACTAGGCCAGCAGCGGCACCATATTCATCGATGACAATGGCCATGTGGTTGCGATTGGTGCGAAACTCTTTGAGCAGTACATTGAGCCGTTTACTTTCAGGGACAAATACCGCCGCACGAAGTACATCACGCATATTAAAACGCTGATCATCTTCACTTCCACAGTAATGCAGAAGGTCTTTTGCCAGCATGATGCCAACGACTTCACTGCGGTCATCACTGATGACAGGGAATCGGGAGTGCGCTGATTTGATGGCAATATCGAGGGTTTTGCTCAGGGTGTCATCGCGTTCTACTACAATCATTTGCGCGCGTGGGATCATGATGTCCCGTACTTGGAGCTCAGCTACTTGTAGCACGCCCTCTATCATTGTGAGGGCTTCAGAGTCCATCAGGGCGCGTCTCTTTGCGTCTTGCAGTAGATGGACGAGTTGTTCTCTATCTTTAGGTTCGTGTTTGAAGCGTTTCTTGAGTTGTGAAACCCAGCGCTTCAATCGCGAACCGTTGGGAGGCTCTGCGTCAGTCATGATATTCCGTTAGTTAGGTATGGATCGGAAAAGCCCAGTTGAGCCAGTATCTCGATCTCCATATGTTCCATTTCGGCAGCTTCTGCCGATTGTATATGGTCATACCCTAATAGGTGCAAAATACCGTGCACCACCATATGTGCCCAATGGGCTCGTTCAGTTTTTTTCTGTTCTGCGGCTTGTTTTGATACCACGGATGCACAGATTACCAGATCTCCCAATAGGTTGCTCTCTACTGGAGGTGGGGCCTGAAAAGGAAATGATAGTACATTGGTAGCGCCGGGTTTGTTGCGATACTGTTGATTCAGTGTGGCACTCTCTGTTTCATTGACTATTCGGATGACCAGTTCAGTCCCTGTTTTTTTGTTATCCATGGCTGCATTAGCCCAGCATTGAAGATCGGCTTGTGTGGGCAGGCCATCCTCTGAAATGGCATATTGTACTTCCAGCATTAATGCCATGATTTTTAGCTTTATTGTGGGTTCTCAAACTTATCGTAGGCGGTGACAATTTGTTGTACCAACGGGTGGCGCACAACATCATGGGCGCTGAAGAAGGTAAAGCTGATGCCATCCACATCTTTTAATACATCAGTTGCCTGCCGCAGACCGGATGCTTGCCCGCGAGGCAGATCAACCTGTGTGATGTCACCGGTGATGACGGCAGTAGAGCCAAAACCGATGCGGGTGAGGAACATCTTCATCTGCTCGGGTGTGGTGTTTTGTGCCTCATCCAGAATAATAAACGATTCATTCAGGGTGCGGCCTCGCATGTAGGCGAGTGGTGCAACCTCAATGACATTGCGTTCGATCAGTTTGGCAACGCGTTCAAATCCCAGCATTTCATATAGCGCGTCGTACAGAGGACGCAGGTAGGGGTCGATTTTTTGAGCCAGGTCGCCGGGTAGAAAGCCCAATTTTTCACCGGCCTCAACAGCAGGACGTACCAGTAATATGCGGCGCACCTGATCACGTTCCATTGCTTCTACAGCGCAGGCTACAGCGAGATAGGTTTTGCCTGTACCTGCGGGACCCACGCCAAAATTAATGTCGTTGGTCAATACCTTATGCATGTACTCTTTCTGGTTTGGCCCTCTGGGTTTGATCATCCCGCGCCGGGTCTTGATGACAACTTCAGGCAGATCAGGTTCAGAGGTTGCCTCAACTAGTGCTACTACTCCGGATTCTTGTAGAAAGAGGTGCACCTTGGAAGGGGATAGTGATTCATCCTTGGTTGCATTATAGAGTCCTTTCAGAACCACTTCGCCAGCTTTGATTGCTCTGGCGTTACCAATAAGTTGAAATTGATTGCCTCGATTGTTGATCTCAATGCCGAGCCGTAGTTCAATTTGGCGTAGATGCTCATCCGTCTGGCCACAGACGTTGGCCAATCGTTCATTATCTTCCGGCTCTAAGGCCAGGTTTATTGCTGAAGGTTTTTTAGACACGGGGTCTCGCTTATCTCACTATAGAGCTTAGGCTGAATGAGCTGCCAGCTTATCAGGTACCCATTCCCCGCGAAGAGAGTTAGGTAAGGCTTCGGTTATTTGGATGTTGGCAAATTCGCCAATTAGTTCTGTAGGCCCATTGAAATTAACCACGCGGTTATTTTCTGTGCGGCCAGCAAGTTGGTCTGGGTTTTTGCGAGCCGGGCGTTCTACCAGAACACGCTGCACAGTGCCGACCATGCGACGGCTTATCTGCTGAGCCATCTCGCTGATGCGGTGTTGTAGCTGTGCCAGTCGCTCCTGCTTTACCTTCATGGGAATATCATCAGGCATATCCATGGCGGGAGTGCCTGGGCGCGGACTGAAGATGAAGCTGAAGGAGTGATCAAAACCAATCTGCTCAATCAGCTGCATAGTGGCTTCAAAATCTTTGTCGGTCTCACCGGGGAAACCGATGATGAAATCTGACGAGAGGCAGATATCTGGCCGAATTCCTCGCAGTTGGCGAATCTTACTGCGGTACTCCAGGGCTGAATGGCCTCGTTTCATCTGCAGTAGTATGCGATCAGAGCCGCTCTGTACAGGCAGATGCAGATGGCTGACTAACTCAGACACATCGGCGTAGACCTCGATCAGTGAATCAGAAAACTCCACTGGATGAGAGGTGGTAAAACGGATGCGATCAATTCCTTCAACTGCAGCTACAAAGCGGATCAAAAGTGCTAGATCTGCAACCTCATCATCGTGCATCAGACCGCGGTAGGCGTTAACGTTCTGCCCCAGTAGATTGATTTCGCGCACCCCTTGTCCAGCCAGTGAGGCGACTTCGGCAATCACATCATCAAAGGGACGACTGATCTCTTCACCTCGGGTGTAGGGTACGACGCAATAGGTACAGTATTTGGAGCAGCCCTCCATGATGGAGACAAATGCAGAGGGGCCGTCAGCTACCGGTTCAGGCAGGCAGTCAAATTTTTCGATCTCAGGGAAGGAGATATCGATCACAGGATTGTGGGTTTTACGCGCCTGATTCAGCATCTCAGGTAGCCGATGCAGTGTTTGCGGGCCAAATACCAGATCGACATAAGAGGCGCGCTCCCGTATAGCCTCTCCTTCCTGGCTGGCAACGCAGCCCCCCACGCCGATGATGAGACCAGGGCGGCGCAGTTTCCATGGCCGCCAACGACCTAGCTGGGAAAACACCTTCTCCTGGGCTTTTTCGCGAATCGAGCAGGTATTGAGCAGCAATACGTCTGCATCTTCTGCGATTTGTGTTAATTTGAGATTATGCGAGGCGTGCAGAACATCCGCGATTTTAGCGGAATCGTACTCATTCATCTGACAGCCAAAGGTTTTAATAAAGAGTTTGCCGGACATACTGGGGTGTGAATTGTGATATGACCGCTAAGTTTAATGCTTTGTGGATATTTTTTCCATTTATATGGGAATCGGGTAGTGGCTCAGTTTGAAATGCACTAATTTATCTATGCTTGACCACTCATGCTGCACTTTATGCATGAGTAAGAAACCCACTAAAAGTCATCCATGCGATGCAAACAAACTAGCCTTCCAGATTTGTTTAAGAGTCTATAGATGAAGAGCGAGAAGTGGCAGCTAGAGCTGGTTTTCCTATACTTGGAAAAGGAGTCAGGTGTTTCTGGCGAAGAGTACCATCAAATATGGTGGAATGATTAAAAAGAGGGCTTAATGGAGGCGAGTGAATTTTAAGTGAAAAAGCAATTCTTTAACTTCATCTGCATTTGATGTAGCGCATAAATTGATGCGGATCAATTTGCAGGAATCACCTCAGGAGTAGCCTGTTTTAATACGGGGGAATAAAATGCCAATCATGGATGTCGCTTATGGATGTTGCATCTTCAGTACAATTAATTTTCTTGAGTACTCACAGCCAGGGCTGCCTGGATCACACTGCATTTATTTTTTTACTTTTTGTATACATTACTTCCAGCTTTGCAAAAGATTGGGGTGTTTGTTCATGTCTATTATTACCCCGCTTTTTGTGTGTGAACGTAACCCACCAATATGGGCATAGGCGGTGTTAAGTGAGGCATGATTCAGTGTAAAAAGCAGCCAAAGTTGGATCAATTGTGCAGCACAAATCACTAGGTATGCATTTATCATAATTCGGTATTTTATATAAGGAAATAGACTATGAATATTAATCATGAGCAAAAACGTACAGTTGAAAAAATCATGAAAATTGATGCTGACAATAAACTATTTTGGGATGAGAAAAAATGCACTCCAAAGTTTATGATGGGAAGATTGTCAGTGCCGACTATGGATGATCCCGAGGTGATTTCCCGTAATTTTATAGCTGAGAATAAAGATCTTTGGAATATACAAACGGATCTGGATGAAACGCTCATTGCATCTGATACGGTAACAGACACGCAAGGCCATCATCATGTCTCTTTTCTCCAAACCCTTAATGGGTTACCTGTATTTGAAGGTTCTGTGCAGGTACATATGAACAATAATGGAGAGGTTGTTACTTACAAGGACAATCGTATCTCTTCTGTTGAAATATCTTTTGAGCCTACTATTAACAAAGATATAGCAATAGACAGAGCCATTGATGATTTGAATGAAAAAAAAGCAAGGATTGAGAGTGAGGCTGAACTACAGCTCTTTCGCGATAATGAAAAAAGGGTTCACCTTGCTTGGGCGGTAGAGTTGTTGCTTGATAGTGAATTAGACGCTAGAAATTATTTCGTTGATGCCCATTCAGGTGTGTTGCTGTACAAATATTCTCAAGTGCGAGAGGCGATGTCTCGGTTGACATATTCAGCGAGTAATAGGCCTATTTTGCCAGGCAATCTGATTTTACAGGATGAGCAGATGACTGATGATGAGGTGGCCCAGGCTGCTCACAGTAATATAGAAAAGGTCTACCAATATTATAAAAATACATTAGGTAGAGATAGTTATGATGGGCAAGGTGGTCGGCTTGTATCGACAGTGCATTTCCGGCAGAGAAGTGCCGAGCCATACAATAATGCATTTTGGAGCAGTCGGCGTGGACAGATGGTCTATGGTGATGGCGATGGAACGAGGTTTGCCCCTCTGGCTTTTGCTTTGGATATTGTCGGTCATGAGCTGACGCATGCTGTTGCCTCAGAAACGGCCAAGTTTGTTTATGCTGAGCAGTCTGGAGCACTTGATGAATCTTTTGCTGATTTCTTTGGTGTTATGATTTCCAGTCAAGGGCCGGTGGTGGACTGGGAAGTGGGAGAGGGGGTTTATACCCCCTATCGTTATGGTGATGCTCTGCGGGATATGGCAGATCCTTCAAAGTACCGGCAACCAGAACATATGGATGATTACATGGCATTGGCTCAAGGTGAGCTGCCTGACTCTAATAAAAATGATAATGGCTATGTCCATTCAAACAGCGGTATACCAAATAAAGCGGCCTACTTGATATGTGAAGGTGGAAGATTTCATGGTATTCAAGTTCAAGGTATAAGTAGAGAGAAGACGGAGCAAATCTATTATCTTGCGCTCTCTGAATTCTTGCGAAGTGCAACGGCAAGTCGCTGGACTTTTTTGGAAGCCCGTCGGGCATTACTGAATGCATGTCATCAACGCTATGGTAATGCCGGAGTTGAATATGCTGCGATTAAAAATGCCTGGGCGGCTGTAGGTGTAGGAGAACCATCGAAAGATTTTTCAGTTATAGAAAAAACAGTTTCGCCTGCCACAGCTATTCCTGATAACGACCCTGCTGGGATTAGCAGCATTGTGAATGTTTCGGAACAGGGTGTTGTCAAAAACATCACTGTAGATCTCAACATAGAACACAGCTATATAGGAGACCTGAGGGTGCTATTAATTTCACCTGCTGGCGAAGTGGTAATGCTGCATGATCGAGAGGGTGGATCATCTGATAACATAAAAAATAATTTTAATATTGATACATTGCCAGCACTCAACGCTTTTATAAGTGATCAAATACAGGGTGACTGGACACTTCGTATTACAGATAGTGCAAGAATTGATACGGGCACACTGGTTAGCTGGGGCCTTAAGTTTGCCGTTCAAAAAGCAGAAAAGCAGATAGTTATGAAGGAAGCCCTGGTGAATCTGCCAATCCCTGACAATGAGGCTGGTGGAATTGAAAGTGTTATTAATTTTAGTGAGTCAGGAACTATTCTGGCTATGTCGATTGCTATAGATATAACTCATAGTTGGAAGGGGGATTTGATTGTTAGCCTCATTCAGCCATCTGGTGATGAGATTATTTTACATAACAGAACGGGTGGGAGCCGTAACGATATTGTAAAAACTTATAGTACTAAAACAGATCAAGTTATGCTGCCAATGATTGGGCAGGAGATAAATGGTAGCTGGGCGCTAAAAGTAGCGGATTATGCAAATCAAGATGTAGGAAAACTAAACAAATGGGGAATAGACGTTGTTTATGAATAGTAATAAAGGCATTTAAGATGGGCGTCTGGTTATTCATTGGGTGATATAGTTGATTGTGCATTTTTTTCATTGCGGCTATTAAAAACCATTAAAAATACAGGAGAAGATATATGCCAAAAAATATCGTACTTTGCTCTGATGGAACAGGCCAGGCGGGCGGCCAAGGTTTTGTTTCGAATGTCTGGCGGGTTTTTAAATCTATAGAACGCCATGATGAAAAAACCGAACAAATTGCATTTCATACGGATGGTGTGGGGACGGAAACCAATCGTGTTTTGCGTGCTATCGGTGGTGGATTTGGCTATGGTCTGAGCGAGGATATACGCACACTGTATTCAATGCTAGTGAGGTCCTATTCAGAATCAGACAGCATTTACTTGTTTGGATTTAGTCGAGGTGCATTTACTGTTCGCTCTTTAGCAGGAATGATTCATCATGTTGGTATACTGAAGCGAGATGCGTATAAATCTGATAAAGAGCTTACCGATGCTGTAAAAGAGGCGTATATCGCCTACAGAAAAGATAAGCCTTTAGGGGTTTCAAATGTTTCGCGTCCTAAAATTAAATTCGTTGGTGTTTGGGATACGGTAGACGCTGTTGGTGTGCCCTTTGATGGTCTTCGTTCAGTAGTTTATGGGCTTGCTAAATTTAGATTTACCCGTCATAAAGATGAATTGAACCCTTCAATTGAAAATGCCTTTCATGCTATGTCGATAGATGATGAGCGCCATACATTTCATCCTCGAATATGGGATGAAAGTGGTTTTAAAGGTGCGGTTGAACAGGTCTGGTTTGCAGGTGTGCATACAAATGTTGGAGGTGGTTATCCAAAGGATTCACTGGCATTTATTCCACTTGATTGGATGATGAGAAAAGCCCACGATTGTGGACTGGTCTTTCAAGAAACCAAATGGCAGCACCGAATTACCAATGATTCATTAGGTGATTATCAAGAACAGGCAGACCGAAATGGTCGTATTTATGATTCTCGTGCAGGTCTGGCGATGTACTACCGTTATAGGCCTAGAAAAATTGAGAAGCTATGGGCGCAAGAAAATTCAACGGGAAAACCAAAGATTCATGAAAGCGTATTGATGAGGATAAAGCATGATCATACGAACTATGCTCCCACAGCAATTCCGCAGAACTTTGAAACTGTATATACATGGAAGCCTGATATTGTTCAAACATCGTTTACGCTGGATTTGAGTACATCCTGGGAATATATAGCTAAGCGAATCATGTTGTACCGTGCCTTTGTAACTACAACGGTTGTCTGCTTAATCACTGCGATATTAATGGATGGCAGTGCCAAGGAGAATACACAAGAGATTTCTTCACTTGTAACTGCCACAACAGACCCAGCATTAAATATAGCGGGTCGATTAATAAACAATCTTGCTTCTAACCCATTTGTGCTTTCTGGGTTTGTTTTTGCATTTGCTATGATAGGTTTTTTGCATGTTCGCTGGAAAAATGCAACAGAAAGATGTGCAGATGAAGCGTGGCGATCAGTAAGTATCAATATGGGTAAAAATTTCAAGCCACGTTCTAAACGTATAGTAAATCTTGAAAATAGTGAACAACCCTTGACATCAGCACAGCCTTTAATGAGTAATGCTGGTGAGCTGGAAAATACAGCAAAAAGTGCGTGATGATTCTCTGGCAATTGATTCTGTCTTTCTCCTTATGAGAAGCCATGCTTTATACGCGCCTCTTGTTCTGTAGCATGCGCCCCATCTGGTACATGAAGGACTAATACCAGATATCCGCATCAAGCTAAATCACTTGCTGATAAGTGTCTGCTAGCGCCTGCTTTAAACAGAGTAGATGGACAAGGTCAGAGAGGGCCACCTGCCGCTATACCGCCTTATAGGGAATGCCGGATGCATTTCCCTATGGATTGTAAGGTACACTGCCTTAGAAGAGTGCTGCTTTAACAGGGCTCTTATTGTGGGGTTATTGGGGGAGCGCTTTGGTTATACGTTTTGCCATAGTGCGTTAACCACTGAAAATGTCATGGCGTGCAGCATGACAGACTGCCACTACAGCAGGGTGCTTAAGCTTTCGTTCTGCAGATATGGCATAAAAAGATTCGCGTATCTCCTCGGTACGTCCAATAATTTCCACGTTGTATTGTTGCTGAACTTCTTTCTCAATTACGGTGGGTGCGCTAAAAATACCTACCCCTGCTTGACCAAAGGCCTTCATCAACGCGCTATCATCAAATGACCCTACAGTGATTGGAGCAATCTGAATCTGTTCAAACCATTTTGTAAGTGAGCTATAGAGGGTTGTGTCATCGCTGGGTAGCAGTCTGATTCATGTGTTAAAAAGTAAAGAGTGAGTTACAAGCCCTGTAGCTACTTTTTAGTTGTTACCTGGTTAAATCTCTTGGTGGTTGCGTTTTTCATCGTGTGCGGCGAAGCTATTTATTACAATAATGATGAGTAATTTAAAAATCAGATCAAAGCAGGAACTAACATCAAGGAATAAGCTATGAGCAACTTTAAAGATATCAAGGCTTCTGACCTGTTTGTAAAAGCACTCGAGCATGAAGGTGTTGAATACATTTTCGGAGTGCCCGGTGAGGAAAACCTGGATCTGGTGGAGTCATTGCGCAACTCCAGCATCAAATTAATTCTGACTCGCCACGAGCAGGGTGCAGGGTTTATGGCTGCCACTTACGGTCGTCTAACTGGTAAGACCGGTGTTTGCCTCTCTACCTTGGGGCCTGGGGCAACAAATCTTGTCACCCCGGCGGCCTATGCTCAATTGGGTGCCATGCCCATGCTGATGATCACTGGCCAGAAGCCCATCAAGAAGAGTAAACAGGGGCGTTTCCAAATTATTGATGTAGTTAATATGATGCGGCCCATCACCAAGTTTTCCCGGCAGATCGTGAATGTTAATACCATCCCCGGTCTGGTACGTGAGGCATTTCGCCTGGCGGAAGAGGAGCGCCCGGGGGCTGTGCATCTGGAGCTTCCAGAAGATATTGCGGCGGAGCATGCGGAATCTGCCAACCTGTTTAACATAAGCGCTTCGCGTCGCCCCGATGCAGGAACTCGTGCGATTGGTCAGGCAATTGAGACCATTCAACATGCTAAGCGCCCACTGATATTGATTGGTGCGGGTGCCAACCGAAAACGTATCGCTACTGCACTCAAGGCGTTTGTGGAGAAGAGTGGTATCCCATTCTTCAATACGCAGATGGGTAAAGGCGTTATTGGCGGTTATCATCCGCTGTATTTAGGTACCGCTGCACTATCCGCTGGCGACTATCTGCATTGTGCCATCGAACGTGCCGATCTTATTATCAATGTAGGCCATGATGTGGTCGAAAAGCCACCCTTCTTCATGGAGCACGGTGGCAAGCAGGTGATTCATGTCAACTTCAATTCAGCTGCGGTGGATGAGGTCTATTTTCCTCAGCTGGAGCTGGTGGGCGATATTGCAACATCATTTGAGTGCCTTACGGAACAGCTTGAACCAGCGTCAACCCATGACTTCAGTTATTTCATGCGGGTGAGGGAGCATATCCAGGAGCACATGAAAGAGGGCGCGGATGACCCGCGTTACCCGATGATCCCTCAACGCATTGTCGCAGATGTTCGTAAAATTATGCCTGATGATGGCATTCTTGCCCTGGACAATGGCATGTATAAAATCTGGTTTGCTCGTAACTATCGCACCCCTGAACCCAACACCGTGTTGCTGGATAACGCCTTGGCAACCATGGGGGCAGGTCTCTCTTCTGCCATGATGGCGGCTATGCTGTATCCGCAACGCCGGGTGATGGCAGTCTGTGGTGATGGTGGTTTCATGATGAATAGCCAGGAGATGGAAACGGCCGTGCGACTGAAGCTTAACCTTGTGGTGCTAGTGCTGCGTGACGATAGCTATGGCATGATTCGATGGAAACAGGCCGGAGGTGGTTTCCCTGATTGGGGGCTAGAGTTTGGCAATCCTGATTTTGTGCGCTATGCAGAAAGCTATGGAGCACAGGGGCATCGTGTTGCACAGGCCGATGATTTGGTGCCGCTATTGGAGCGTTGTTATAGCGAAAGTGGTGTTCATCTGGTTGAGGTAGAGGTGGACTACTCAGAAAACACACGTGTATTGATTGATGAATTGGCTAAAAGAGTCTGTCTGGTCTGAGGTGTAATTACCTGGCTGTATAAAGGGGCTTAGGTTAAGTGACTGAGGGTCAGGTCTTTGCAAGGCCGCTATAAACGATAGCGGCCGCAGTATCACTTTTTTACCTCCATTTGAGACATGAGCCAATAGACCACCCCAAGCACACCCAATGCGGCAATTAGAGACCACTGCGCTTCAACGGGCATCGCTCTTAAGGGAGGTGATTAATATCTTTCTGATGACCGCCACTAAGGCGACACCAACAAAGACCTTGATCGTAAATTTGGCTCCTTGTAGGTGCTCCACCTCTGTATCGACAAGCTCAATCACTACCCACAGCATCAATAGTGCGCCTAGTGTGGCTGGCACTCCTTTCTCTAGATCACCATTAAATGCTGGATCGGGTGGTTTCGACTCCGATTTCTGAGGTTACATTCTTGATTGCAGTACCTCTATTAATTCATGAACCATTGGATGCACTATCGCTTGTGTGTCGGCATCGATAATCCAATCATTCTTCTGCTGGCCGCCAAAACTGCCATCCATTTTTGCTCCAATGTCATTGGTTAATTTTGCTATAGCATCGGTATAAAAAAGATTGCTGGTGTAGGGGTCACCAGCGTCAACTGCATACCCAACAAGAACGGAAACTGCCGCCAGTTTGTTGCAGAGTGCATGCTTGCGCTGGGCTGCCGGCTTCTTAAATGTTGAATCAGCAAGCTCATGTATTGTGGAGCAAATGTTGTTGCTAAGTTCCACGGGGTCTTTTTCTGTATCGCCCACAGCAAGCTCAAGGCTTATGGTGCAGATATTATGGGGATCATTATCCCTGATGACCAGTTTAAAGAGATGAGCTTCAGAATAGGGTCCGATTGGAATGGTAAGGCTATTGCTGAAGTAACTATTCCAATTGTAGGAATAGTTCGTCGCGCCATCCAGGTATACGTAGGCCATATAACCCCAGTTTCCATGTATGGCTCCCTGAATATCAACAATATATTCACCGTCAACGGAAGTGGCAAAGGAGGTCATGGATAGGGAGCCGCAATTATCCTCAATGTATTCTGTTTCGGCCCATGTATTGCTGCTTCCTGCAATAAGTAGAAAACAGATGGCAAGGTATGCGCCAGTCTTTGTTAAAATGTGGGTAAGCTGCATTTAATGGCCCCTCGTTTTCTGTGAATTATGCTTTAGTGTTATCGTCCAATCCCCAAGAAACTCGAGGGAATGTCATTCGTAGGTTGCACTTGCACTCTAGGTGGAGCCTAAAATAGGCTTGTTAACGATATGAGATTAAGGATGCTTCCATTATTGTAAAATCATTTGTGAGTGATAATTGCGTAAGCTGTGTAGTAACATTAAATAAAAGTTTGCAAAAAAGTCAGTTGCACTATTAAGTTATCGGATCAATTGGGCCAGGCCTTTGATTTATTAAGTCAGTTTTGAAAACAGCTAAACGCCAGGTTGGATAGTAATTTATGTCAAAAAATACGAATGTTTCTGAGATGCTGCTTCATGTGGGTGGTGATCTATTAAAGTCTGTTAATAGTCTGCAAGAGATGCAGGCGCGTTTGGATATAGTTAAAACAGCCTGGAATATGTCACTCAACCCACGGGCAGATAGAAAGGTGAAGCTGAAGCAATTTATAAAAAAGCAGCGTGAGTTTGCACCAAATAAAGAAGCTCTCAAAAAATTGGAATCAGAGATAAAAAAAATAATGAAACAAAAAACTCTTTTGTACCCAGAAATTGAAAGCGGGATTACAAATGCCGAGGTAATCGAAGCAGCAAAAGATGAATATGAGATAAAGGCCTACTTCAAAGATAAAGACGTAGCAGATGATGCCGGTTAACATTGACGCAGTTTTAATGCGCTACGTTCATTGCAAATGAACAGGTTATTTGCAGCAAGATTATTAATAATAAATAGTGGATATATGATGAAAAACTTAAAGGTAGTTATTTTACTTATTACAGCTTTGACCTTGGGAGCATGCTTGCCGGTTAAAAGCACCTACATGCTAGGTGATTACGCACTTAAAACGAATGCTGACGAATGGAACGGAACATGGATTCAAGAAAAAGATACCTTTCAACTTAAGGTACTAAACCCAGACTTTGGCATTATTGAGGCTGCATCAATTGAAAATGGGGAAACTAAAAAATACAGAATGTTTGTCACGCAAAGTGAAAACAATAAATATATTAACCTGGTAGGTTCTGATAAGAAATTCTCCTTTGTAAAATTTAAGAAAGAAAAGAATGCTATAACTGCATGGAGGCCATCAAAGGAAATGCTAACAAAAGCAATAGCGGACCAAGAGATTAAGGGTCAAGTTGATAAAGACGGCAATATATTGATAACAGCAAACAGTGAGGCAGTGCGTGATTTCTTTAAAACAAATCAAAATTCAATGATGTTTGATCATGAAAACCCAGACATCTTTAAAAAGCTTGTTGAATAAATAAATCTTCTAATGTGGCTCAGTTGAGGGCTGGTTTAATTTGACTGTTGTAAATGAAATTTATGGTCTGTTAATCATATAAAGGCATCAAGGGGTAAAAACGTTGGTGGAGTTCGTGCACTCTGAGGCGGTACATGCCAAGGTGTGTGAATTGGGTGCGGATTATTCTCAGGGCTGCCACCTGGGTATGCCAGCGGCCGACATCATGACGTCAATGACAGCCTTAAACGGTGTCGATGCCGCTGTGATTTAACAAAACAATGGTCGCCAGCTATCAGATGGTGTTTAGTGAAAATGCTCAAATATTACTAAATGATCAATTTCTAATTTAATACCAATCTTTTCGCCTATCTTATGGTTATGGTGGCTAGGGGCAATACAAAGTACATTGGTATCACCAGAAAGATTTAATCTGTATAGATATTCAGCCCCACGAAAAGACTTTTCAGTGACTGTTGCAAAGTTGTTGCTGTCATCATCATGAATAATGTCGTCTGGTCGAACTAATAGGTCAACCGCTGTTCCAGCAGGTAAAGGTTGTGAAAATTCACCTGACACCGTACCAAGTTCAGTCTCAAGTTTTCCTGCTTCCAGCACTGTGCCTTTGACTAATACGCCCTGGCCGATGAAGTCAGCAACTTCCCTGGAGTTAGGGCGGTGATAAAGATTGTAGGGTGTATCCCATTGCATCAGCTTGCCATTATTTATAACGCCGATATGATCCGCCATCGCAAAGGCTTCATGTTGATCATGTGTAACCAACATAGCCGTAATGTTATCTTCGCGTAGTATTTGGCCAACCTCTCGCGCTAATTGCTCCCTTCGCTCGCTATCCTGGCTGCTAAAAGGTTCGTCAAGCAATAGCAGATCAGGTTGTGGTGCCATGGCGCGAGCTAAGGCAATTCGCTGCTGTTGGCCGCCTGAAAGTTGGTGCGGATACTTATTTCTAAGCTGAGGCAGTCTAACAAGTTCCAATAACGTTTCGATGCGGGCATCAATCTCTTTTGTGCTTTTATGTCGTATGCCGAAAGCAATATTGTCAGCAATGCTCAAGTGAGGGAAAAGAGCGAGATCCTGAAAGACCATGCCCACATTCCGCTGCTCTGTTGGTAGTGACTTTTGGGGGCTGGCGACTTGCTTGCCGCGCAGAATAACCTCGCCTGATGCAGGTTGCTCAAAGCCTGCAATAGCCCTAAGTAGGGTGGTCTTTCCACAGCCACTGTGTCCCAGCAGGCAACCTATCTCTCCTGAGCTTAGTTCCAGGTTGATATTACTTACAATAGTGTGACCATCAAGCTGGATAGAGATCTCGTTAAGTTGCAGCTGTTTTGTCATTGAGGCTGACCTGGTCGTGAGTGAGCAATGGTTCGACTGAGTAGAACTACAGGAATAATACTGACCAATACAATAGCGATGGCAGCTGTAGAGGAGTCGGCCAAGCGTTCATCAGAGGCGAGTTCAAAGGCGCGTACTGCCAGTGTGTTGAAGTTAAAGGGGCGCAGCACCAGGGTGGTGGGCAGCTCTTTTAGCACATCCACAAAGACAACGACCAAAGCGGTCAGGAGGCTGCCTTTCATAATGGGTAGATGTATATGTCGCAGTATTTTAATCCCACTGTAGCCCATTGTTTTCGCCGCTTCATCCATTGAGGGTCTTATTTTTCCCAGACCTGATTCAACCGTATTCAGTGATACGGTGAAGAAGCGCACCATGTAGGCAAAGAGCAAAATAAATATAGTGCCACTGAATATAAGGCCAGTATTAATATCGAAATATTTAATCATCCAGGCATCAATGCCGTTGTCCAGTATGCCGAATGGGATGAGTACGCCGATGGCAATAACAGTGCCAGGTATGGCATATCCCATGCCAGAGAGACGTACTAGAAAACGTGATATTGGGGTGGCGTGATTGCGATTGCCATAGCCCAATATCAAAGCCGGGATTAATGTTAGCAGCGCTGCAGCGCCAGCGAGTAGAAAGCTGTTCATCATCAATTCATAGAAGCTGTCATTGACCATCTCACCAAAGGTCGCTATTGCCCACTGTGTGAGTTGGCCAACGGGTAATAGAAAACCAAAAAACAGAGGTAGTAGGCAGGCAGTGGTTGCAATCCAGCCCATCAGTGAGGGTAGCTTGATATTGGGTATCGTTCGGTAACGATTTGTGGCGTGATGAAAACGTGCCTGCCGGCGTGACCAGCGTTCCAATAGGATCAGTACAAAGACGAAGGTCATCAATAAGCCTGAGAGTTGGGCGGCGGCCACACTGTCATCCAATCCAAACCAGGTACGGAATATGCCAGTGGTGAAGGTGCTGATGCCAAAATACTGCACCGTGCCGTAGTCTGCCAGTGTCTCCATCAATGCGAGGGATAGACCGGTAACGATAGCGGGACGCGCCAGAGGCAAGGCAACAAAAAAGAAACTGCGCCATGGGCCACATCCCAGGGTTCGGCTGGCCTCCAGGGCGCAGATGGATTGATCCAAAAAGGCGGCACGTGCCAGCAAGTAGACATAAGGGTAGAGCACGAGTGACAGCATACAAATAGCGCCGCCCAGTGAGCGGATTTCAGGAAACCAGTATTCGCCATAGCGTAGGTTGAAGCTCTCCCTAATCCACTCCTGCACGGGGCCTGCCACCTCAAATATACCGGTATAGGTAAAGGCAATAATGTAGGCCGGCATGGCCAGGGGTAACAAGAGTGACCAGACAAAGATTTGGCGGCCTGGAAAGCTGTACATGCTGGTCAACCATGCGGTGCAGATCCCAATGCTGCCAGCTCCCACAGCAACACCCAGCATCAATAGCAGTGAGTTGATGACATAGTCAGCCAGAACGGTATCGGCTAGATGTTGCCAGGTATCGCTGCTGGGATAAAAGAGAAAACCCAGGATGGTCAGAATGGGGGTTGCAATAATCAGTGCGACAAAAGCAGCTGCCAGCGTCCAGCCAGAGGGGAGATTAAAGGCAAAGCGGAGCCGGGCTGATGGAGTCAAATTGTCTGTGATTGATTGTTGCATAGCATCAAACTGTGAATATACTAAAGCAAAAGAGGAGAGGGCTATCGCCAACCTGCTCGATCAAATATCTTCACGGCATCAGTATTGTATTTGCCTAATTCGCCTACATTAAGGCTGTCCTGTTTGAACGGGTAGCCCCAGGCGTTCACAATCTTACTGACGGGGATGCCTGCTTTGACGGGGTATTCATGGTTGGCCTGGGCATACCACTGCTGTGCTTCATCGCTGACCAGAAATTCCAGTAGCTTGATTGCATTCTCTCTATGTTTGGCACCTTTAATAATGCCTGCGCCGCTGATGTTGATGTGGGCACCACGGCCATCTTGATTGGGAAAAAAGAGAGCAACTTGTGATGCTGCCTTTTTCTGATCGGCATCCTTATGCAGCATCACGCCCATATAATAGGTATTGATAATGGCAATATCACAAACACCAACAGCTACCGCCTTAACCTGAGCGCGGTCATTGCCTTGTGGTGACTGTGCCATATTGGCTACTACGCCTTTGGCCCAGTTTTCTGCCGGTTTTATACCATTGTGGCTGATCATCGAGGCGAGTAGTGACTGGTTATAGATGTTGTTTGATGAGCGTATGCAGATGCGCCCCTTCCATTTGGGGTCAGCTAGATCCTCGTAGGTTGATAGCTCAGAGGCCTTGATGCGCTCTTTGCTGTAGACAATTACCCGTGAGCGGATGGAGAGTGCGTACCAGTGATCTTCTGGATCACGTAGATTGTGTGGGACTATCGTCTTAAGGGTAGTGTTATCTACAGGCTGTAGCAAATTAGCTGTTGTGGCGGCGTGCAGATTGCCTGCATCGGTAGTCAGTAATATATCAGCTGGGGTATTACGCCCTTCGCTTTGCAGTCGCTTTAGCAGGGTCTTTGCTTTGCCGGTAACCAGATTTACCTTGATGCCGCTCTGTGCGGTGAACTTATCCAGCAGTGGTTTGATGAGTGCCTCTTTGCGGGCAGAGTAGAGATTAACCTCCGCCGCCAGGGTAGAAGCAGAGAGTAAAGTGAGTACAAGTAGCGGTATTAAGGGCCTAATCCTGTGATTCATGAGCTTATCTCCAATAAATAATCTTAATTGGTGACGATGGTAGGGCAATTAAACGCAAATGTAAATGCGAATCGTTCGCAATCAGCGTTTAAGAGCCAGGTGTCGATGACGCGCTCACAATGCCGGACATGCAAGCAAGCCATAGAAGCGATTGAAAATATTGATAATCAAATGTCTTACACCTGATTTTTCAGTGCATTATCGATGGCAGTAAGCGCCTGGAGTGAACCTAAGGGTATTGAGATTGTTTTTTTGTAACCGTCTGTCAAGGGTGATTTAACTCATTTTTGGCAATTCTTACCCACTCGATCAGGGGAAGAGCCGTTAAGTTAAGCAAGAATAATAGTCGGAACAGACTTATACTGAGCGGCGCGCTGCTTCTGCCAATCGCAGCTTTACCCTGAATTTGGATCCTCTACAGTTATGCTCAGCTATCGCCACGCCTTTCATGCGGGAAATTTTGCCGACGTCTGCAAACATGCCACCCTGGTTATGCTGTTGCGCGCCCTGCTGCGTAAAGAGAAACCTTTTTTCTACCTGGATACCCATGCCGGAGCTGGGCGCTATGATCTGGGAAGTGAAATAGCAAAAAAGACGCTTGAATTTGAAGCGGGTATTGGGCGTCTTTGGGATAGCGCCAATGTACCTAATGAGGTGGCTGATTATCTGTCGGTTATCAGGCATTTCAATACCAATGGCAGATTACGCTACTATCCGGGATCACCTGCCCTTACCCAGCACCTGTTACGGCCAGATGATCGTATGGTCTTGTGTGAGATGCACAGCAATGAATTCCCTCGTCTTAAGCAGCTTTTTTCAGGTGACCGCCGTGTGCAGGTCCATAATCAAAATGGCTACCAGGGCTTATCTGCTTTTCTGCCTCCGCGTGAGCGGCGTGGTTTGGTTTTTATCGACCCATCCTATGAAGTAAAGCAAGAATACCACCAAGTAGTTGAGGGGGTTAAAACAGCCTATCGCCGCTGGCCTACCGGGATCTATGCCATTTGGTATCCGATCTTGCAGAGCCGGGGTACAGAACCGTTTGGCAAGGGCTTTCAGAAGAGCGGCATCCGCAAGATTCTGCGTGCTGAAATGGTGGTGGATAAAAATAGCCAGGGCATGCAGGGTGCGGGGATGGTTATCATCAATCCACCCTGGCAACTCAAGGAGTCGTTGGAGTCACTATTGCCTTGGTTGACTACGACACTGGGCGTGGCAGAGAGCCACTGCAAGGTTGAATGGCTGGTAGAGGAGTGACCGGGCTGTCGTAACTATTCGTTATACTCCGTGTATTTTTTAGCATTGCCACGTGCTTTTTCAATGGGGTACTTCTGCTCGTTGATCGCCATCTTTTTGTCGACGGCTGCTAGCAGATCAACATCAAGCTTGTCTGCAATACGAACTAAATAGACCAGAATATCGGCCAGCTCGGCCTCAACTTCGGCCTGTTTCTCTGTGGAGAGCGTCTGGCTCTCTTCCTCAGTAAGCCACTGAAAGTGCTCAATCAACTCTGCGGCTTCAGCAATCAGCGCCATTGAGAGGTTTTTGGGTGAGTGAAATTGATCCCAGTCACGCTCATCAGCAAAAAGACGCAATCGTTTTTTTAGGGCACTAAAGAGATCATCACTCATGACGCATCATTCGCAGGGCAATATTGAATCTGAACACTACCTTGGTTACATCGGCGTTTCAATCTTGGCTCAATAGGATGGCAATATTTGAATTCAACTTTAGCCTTCCAATGTTGCAGTCTGCTTAGCCGCGTTATTAGCCTGGTTTCTTTGAACCATTCGCCATGCGCAATAAAACCAGACCAATATTGCCGCCAGTGGCGATAACAGTGATATCCATATCTGCTCAATTGAGACAGCTTGCAGCATGCCGCTCATGTCTTGAATAAACCACCCATAACTTAACGCAATATAAGGCAAGGCAGTGACGTTTGAAGTGAGCATGGTTGTTGGTTCAAACAGAAACTGCACTATTCGCAACATGACTATCGTTATTAAAAATCCGCAAAGCGCAGTAAACAGAATATTTAGAATGGCTGTTTGCTGCCAAATATCCAGTGAGCTTTGATCTATAAAGTGCATGCCAATATAGATTGGAATGGGTGAAAGAATAGCGAGTATCAGCGTATTGCCCAAGTGCAGCACAACTCCGAGAATAATGCATGCGCCTATGGTCAGTTGCCAGCTGTTTTGGATGCGGTGTTTAAACGCGTTCATTCTTTTTGCCTGATGCCGTCATTTATCGGTGTCATTGAATCCCTTGGGTTTTGTTCCCAGCCGCTTGCAATGTGTAAAAAGCATGGCAACCCATGCCTCGTCTGTTTCCTGCGGAGTAGTTTATTAACTCTTGTTTCTGTTGTCTGGTCTATATTAAAAGAAGCAGCGTTTATTAGCTTGCTCTCTTGTCAGTTTTTCGTGTGATTTATTGAGTGTTTATTTAGAGATATGAGATTGCATAGACTGTTTTTTGCATCACTGCTGGTTGGTTTTTTTTCCACTACTCTCTTTGGTCAGGAGGCTCAAGAGGGAGCGATATCGAAAACAGAAGCGGAGACGGTCATTTTACCTGACCCCGGATCGCTGGGTGCAGATTGGTGGCGTTACTTTGAAGTAGAGGAGGGGCAACTCGAGCAGCATGTCAAGATGATATCGGAACGGCTGCAATCACGGCTTTTAGAACTGTCACTTGAAGAGCAGGAAAGCGGCAAGGCTAACATTGACCGTTTTCTTACTAACCTGAATGCACTGACCAAGGTGCGTGATAAGAAGTATGAAGAGCCACCGGTATCACCGCTTTTTAAGACCGCATACACACTGGAAGAGTGGCTGGCGTTAGAGCGCCAATACAGGGCCAGGGAGAAGGAGGTAAAGGGAGAGCAGATGGCGGCAACCCAGTTCAAAAAAGTGCTTCAGGGTGCGGAGCAAAATTATGACAATCTGTTGGCTGCTTATCTCTCCTTAGATATGGCCAATCCAACCAAGGTATTAAAAGGGCTGGAAATCATGGCGGACCGGTCTGCGCTCGAGATTGCCAGGCACCAATCGGATCGGCATAAAAAAGAGTTTGAGATATTAGAGCTACAGTTCAAAGCGCTCGCCAGTGAGAAAAAAACGGCACTGGAACATCTGTCCGAATCGCCTGATTCAATAGAGGCCTACACAAAGAAAAGTGAAGCACATAAACAAACGCTGGCGCTAGCCAAAAAGTCACTCAATAAAGCCAACTCCCGTGTGTTGGGCACAGTTGCTGAAACCCCAGAAGCTCAGGCAAACAATAAACTGAATGAGCAACGGGTGATACAGGCTGCTGTTAACGAAAATATAGTGCAACTGCATCTCACGCTCTCCGATGCCAAGACGTTATTTATTCCACTATTGGCTGCTACTGATGTTGAAGCCGCACAGCTGCATGATCATCTAAGTAAATGGGAAAAGCTGGTTAAAAGTACGCAGGCCAATGTGGGTATCTGGCGTAGTGAAAGTCTGCGTGAGCAGAATCGGGCGCAGGCTCTTTTGCTGGCGCAACCTCAGGCTGTAGCTGCGTTAAAAAAGATCAATATGAAGCGCAATCAACAAGCGCAGGAGACATTACTAAAGTTGCAAGAGCTGGATGATACTCAGCAGGAGCTGGAGGCGTTAATTGAAGCATTTAAACTTTACCTGCTGAAGCATGAAGGTGTTATCCGGCATTGGTGGGTTACTGCGGGTAAGACATTGATGTCGGGCTGGGATATAGCGTCAGCCTGGATGACTGAAAGCCTGTTTAAAATTGGAGATACACCGGTTACGGCATTTGGCCTGCTACGTGTTGTGATGATTATCATCATTGCCATGACCATCTCAAAGTTGTTGCGGCGAATGTTACAAAAAATTTCAGAGCATAAGGATGGAGAGAACTCTGCACTCTACACAGTAGGACGGCTTGCGCACTATGTCATTCTGCTGATTGGTTTAATGATCGCTTTGTCATCCATTGGCCTTGATTTTGGCAATCTGGCATTGGTTGCAGGCGCACTCAGTGTGGGTATTGGTTTTGGACTGCAGTCCATCGTAAATAACTTTGTATCGGGCCTGATACTACTGTTTGAACAGACAGTGAAGGTGGGTGACTATCTGGAGCTTGATTCGGGTGTGCGCGGCACAGTGAAAGAGATCAATGTGCGCAGTACCCTGGTCAATACAAATGACAATATCGATATCATCGTTCCAAACTCAGAGCTGGTTAGTGCCAAGGTGACCAACTGGACACTGCGCGAGGCGATACGGCGCCTTCGTGTGCCATTTGGTGTTGCCTATGGCACGGATAAAGAGCGGGTAAAAAAAGCAGCGTTGGAAGCGGCAGAACGTGTAAATTACACGCTACGTGGGTCCAAGCGACGGGAGCCGCAGGTATGGCTGGTGAACTTTGGTGAAAGCAGCCTGGATTTTGAATTGGTTGTCTGGGTCAGCCAATCCTCTGTCAAACGACCTTCTGCTGTACTGGCAGCCTACATGTGGGAGCTTGAAACCTCACTGGGAGAATACGGTATTGAGATACCTTTTCCCCAGCGTGACCTGCATGTGCGGAGTCTTTTTGGTGAAAAAGATGAGGCAGGTAAGGCCTATTTTAATAGAGGACAATCTCCTCAGAGTGTGAAGCCCTGACAGCGTACTGTGCTCTTAAATCTAGAAAAATCAGTTGAACGCACACACATGGAATAGGCTCTTGATCCGCCCAACTGATTTCTATAGGTTAAGGTTTTAGCGCTGTCTGTAAGCCAGCTTATGCTTCTCTTTCTGTAAGAAAACAGGCTCCAGCACATGGCGTAGGCCATATCCAGTCAATCGCTCTGCTTGCGTGATGCACTCTTTAACATCGGTTGCTTCAAGAGTTATTTGCTAGCACCAAAACCTCTGATGGCCCCAGGTCATGAATGGAGACAAAGTGTGTGCCAGGATTACTCTGTTGTACTGTTACCCTGCTACCCACAACATGGCTGCCGTTATATTGTTCATCTGCAGCTTGGGCGCTGTTGAGGATAACCTGCATTTTACGGCCTTTTGGATTAAGTGAAGCATCAACCACAACATCCGCACCACGAGATTTTGTACCATGAGGATTGATGCAAATCAGTACCTCATCGAATGCCAATAACCTGGAAAATGCGAACAGTTCTCCTTCACCGTAGATTGCAAATGGCTTCGACAAAAATGAGGTAGGGCGAGGGTATTGCCTGCCTTTAGAGAGAGAAGGGTAGCGCTTTCTAATCCGAATCATTTCTGCAATACGAAGATAAGCTGGACTACTAGGATCAAACACATGATAACCAGCGGTACCAAATGGGCCAAACCCCGGCAATTCCGAATCAAACCTGTCATCACCTTGTTTTAGTCCTTCAAGCCCGCTAGCCAATGGGTGTTCTGGGCCGAACATTGCCTCACGCAAGTAACGATCATTAGTGCCAAACCCTTGCAACCAGTTACGCTCAGATGGCTCTGGTCCGGATAAGCTCTGCTCAGTGCTGTAATAAATACAGGGGATTCCCAAAGAAAAAAGCTGAATAGCCACTGCGGCAGCGACTTGGTGTGTTGAAGCGGTATCAACTGAAAAGCGTAGTTTTTCACCAAATACATGATCATGATCATTCAATATTGAGACATGCTTATCACCCAGGGCACGATGTGACCCCATGCGCTGGTCATGTATGTTAAAGCCATTAAAGTAATCGGAAGGATGCTGCAAACCTTTTGCGACACCATTAAGCGTAGTACGCATACTACCGATATCGAGTACAGAATTTAGGTTGCGTTCCAGTGAATCAAGATAGCGATCCTGGTTGTAGTCTCCACCGGCAACCTCACCCACTATAAAAAAATTATCTTTGCCAAGACTGGCGGCATATTCTTTAATCACACCACAAAAATTACGGCCTTGTTCCCGGGAAACATGTTTTAGTGTATCGATACGAAATCCGTCACAATCGGTCAGTGCAATCCAATACATGTAGCTTTCTGCTAAATGGGTGAGCACCTCGGGACTTTCCAAATAGAAATCACGTAGTGTGATGAAGTCAGTACGCTTGTGTTCTGCCTGAGGGTCATCTACCCGGCCATTACCCAGGCTTCCTGACCCAGCGCGGGTATAGTAGCCCGGGTTTTGAAACTCTTGAGGCCAAACGCCTTCGTCCTTAATGTTAATGGTCGTAATGGGTTCGCCCTGCTTTCCCAGCCATTTTCCAAATGGATAGCGGTCATGGGTGTATGTCGGCGTATATTCCCCCCCCTCCAGGTTATCTGGGTAGACCCAATTTTCGCCAGAATGGTTGAAGATAATATCGAGTAAAATGCGCATGCCACGGTTATGCGCTTCTTTAACCAGCTTAACCAAATCTTCACGCGTACCAAAATGAGGATCGACCTCAAGAAAGTCCTGAATACCATAGCCATGAAAAGTATTAAGATGAGCACGTTGTTTATATATTGGACTAAGCCAAATGGTTGTTATACCCAGCCGATTCAGATAGTCGAGCTTGGAGGTGACACCCTTTATAGTGCCTCCCTGCCAACGATCACCTCCAGAGTGACTCCATTTATCCCAGCGCCACTCTTTTGGTCGTAAAGAGGCCACATCCTCTCGTGGTAGTAATTTCCGTTTTTTCTCCATGCCATCGCTAAATCGATCGACCAGCAGAAAATAGAGCACTTCATTTCGCCAATCAACCGGAGATGAGAAATGCCTGGAACGATGTGGAAGGGAGATATTGGAAAGAGTGCTGGGGCGTTCAACTTGAAGTAAATCTATAGCATCAGACATACATTCTCCTTGATTTAGAATCATGCCTTTGGCAAGCATGGATATTGGTATAGTTTAAAAACCAAAGGAAAATTATCATAAAAACAGTAAGGAAGGTTCCAGGGGTTTATATTTTGCAGGTTCATAACAATAGCTCCCTTCATTCACTATGTAGATAAGGTTGAGTTATCAATAATCAATCGTTTATTAAATAATAAGTTGTGCTAAAAGCGATTCATTGGAAATATATTTGCGACTTTTATATTCACCTCTTGGTTAAGCAAGTATGTTCTAAGTTGGTGCTTCAGTGGGCAACGAAAACAAGTTGCTTCTTTAGCTTCAAAAGTGTCGCCGCTTCAATCTGACGAATGCGTTCTTTGGAGACGCCGTAGGTTTCAGCCAATTCCCCTAGCGTTGATTTATCTTCGGACAACCAGCGGCGTTGAATAATCTCTTGTGCCCTGGCATCTAATTTTGTCAGGGCTTTCTGCAGTGCCTGGTGTCTGGTTGCAACAGTCTCTTTGTGCTCGACTTGTATTGATGGCTCAAAACGCAGGTCAGCGAGGTAGCCCTGTGGTTGATGGCGACTTTGATCATCCTTCTCGGTAAAACTCCAAGGGTCATAGAGCTGATCACGGGCGACCAGGCGGATTTCCATATCCGTTACATCCTTGGGCTTTACACCCAGTGTTTGTGCCACATCATCAATCTGCTCACTGGTAAACCAGTTGAGACGTTTTTTTATTTTATGCAGGTTAAAGAAAAGCTTGCGCTGTGCCTTCGTGGTTACAATCTTTACGATGCGCCAGTTGCGTAGGACGAATTCATAGATTTCAGAACGAATCCAATATACAGCATAGCTGATTAGGCGCACCCCCCGTTCGGGATCAAAATGTCTGACCGCCTTTATTAGACCGATGGCACCCTCTTGCACCAGATCGGCCATGGCAAGGCCATAATTGCGGTAGTCACGGGCGATAAAGGTAACAAAGCGAAGGTGAGACAGAATCAGGCGCTCAGCTGCCTGCATGTCCTCCTGCTTTTTGAGTCGGAGTGCTAGATCATATTCCTCTTCCTTGCTCAATATGGGAACAGCCCGAACAGCCTGTATATAATGTGATAAATCACCCGCCGCCAGGGGCAGCTTGGACTCTATTTGTAATAATGCGGTGTTCATGTCGAAATGTTCCATATTTCTTAAATCTCAAGTTTCGGAGTTAAATTTTACACAAAAATAACGCCCAACTAACTGATATATAAAGAAAGCAGGCCTCACGGAAGGTATAATGTAGGTGTTCAAAGCCAAACATTAAAACCGACCGGAGGCCTGTATGAATAATGACA
>JAJFJN010000024.1 GCA_021773975.1 Gammaproteobacteria bacterium
CATACTATACCCACCACTCTTATAGGCCAGAATAATCGCATGATCTCTATCTACACCTTGGTTTTCATATATAATCAATGGCTTAGCAACAGGACGCTTCTGAGGTGCCGGAATTTCACTCAAATCTTTATCTTGTTCCAGCATGTCTTGAGCCTTTATTACAAATGCTTCAGATCCAAGATAAATTTGATTTACTAACTGCTCCCATGGTGCAGGTTGATTACGACCTTCGGATACATAGTTACGGTATGCTTTCTGTGCTTTTACTTTATTCCGGCCAAATACAGAAAGAATCCAATCAACTTCAAGCCATTCTTTCTGAGTAGTAAATCCAGCAGTTGCACGATAACTACTCCATGACCAATCTTTTGCAGCACGCACCATTCTTGCTCTTACAGGATTAAGGACAATATATCTCGCAAGCTCTAGAAGGTAAGATTCTTTCTCAACCAAAATCGCCTTATAACGCCCTTGAAATACATGCCCTACCCGTTTATGGCTTCGGTTAAATTGTTGAGTATAAACGCCATTAAGCTGACGCATTCCTAATGAAAGATTGCCATCCGGTGTTTCCGCCAGTAGATGGTAATGGTTCGTCATTAGGCAATAGGCATGTAACACCCAGTTAAATCGATCACAGACTTCTGAAAGCACCGCTAGAAATATTTCACAATCTTCATCATCAAGAAAGATATCATCCCGACCATCACCCCTGGATGTCACATGATAAAGTGCTCCGTGATATTCAATTCTTAACGGTCTTGCCATATTTGCATACTCCATTTACATTCAGCTTTAGACATATGTAAGCTTAGCTCAAGAAAGGCAAAAGGCAAGACCTGACCCCTTATCTTGATCAAAAGCCCCACAAATGGAGTCGTCATTAGTTTTTATATCTAAAGTAAGAAAATAGCACATTTAAGAACTATCATTCCTAAATGGCTAAACATTGTGTGCTTAAAAAATAGAATTGAGCAGGTCAGCTAATCATTAATCACCAAACTAATTCGTCAGCCGATCACGTAGCGGACTGCTACGAGGAAAGTGAGCGCGTAAAAATGCCATCTGGTCTGCCAAGATATGGCGACCCTGCAGAAAGATATATTCAGCATGTGTGGGGGTATACGGAATAGCCAGAAGCTCCAACCCCGCAGCCTCTGGAGTACGGCCTGCCTTATGATGGTTACAGCGGACACAGGCTGTGACCACGTTATTCCAATGATCCGGACCATTCTGGCTCACAGGTCGCACATGGTCTCTGGAGAGCATTCGATACTTAAACTGCTGTCCACAGTAGAGGCAGAGATGATTGTCACGTTGAAACAGTGCCGGGTTATTGAGTGGTGGAATATGTTTTGCGCGCATCTTAGCCAATGCACGACTGTCACCATAGGTAGCAATAATTGAGTTAACTTGCACACTGCTACGTTGATGGGTGTGGGCATTAATTCCACCATGAAGACAATAGAGCACACTGCCGCATGTGTATGCAATTTGATCCAAGAAGTGTAAGCGTACAGCATCCCGATAATTGATCCACTCTAAAGGCATACCTGCTACATCTGTACGTAAAATTTGTTGTCGAAGATCCACCATAAACCTGCCATCAAATTAAACCGCTACTTTAAGTCAAGCACGGTTTTGCAGATGCTGCAAATTCAACTCACGAATAAACCTTATTTTCCAAAAAATGCTTCTAACCATGAATAAAAATACAATTTAAATATAAAAACATGCTTTAAAACAGGCATTTATACACAGTTTAATTTGCATCATAATTTTGGCTGCCAAACTCGTTTATAAATAAATGCTTTATCATAAACAACTCCAATCCACTGTTTTCATTGCAAATATAATTGCTAGTCTATTTTTAATAAAAATCAAGAATAAATTCCTCTTAAAAAGTGCAGCCATAATATGGTTATTTTTCCACAAAGTTATCCACAGGCCATGAACAACATAGGAATTTACTTACTTTACCAAGGGGTTACACACACCTTCTCGCCTCAAACAACAAAAAACCCGCCCAACTAACTTTTTGAGCAATCCCCCAAAAATCAGGTAAAGTTGCAGCATGCCTACCCGATCTATTCTTCGTGTTGCGGTACCCGCACCGCTCTATACCTGTTTTGACTATTTGCCACCTGAGGGAGTGGATCCAACCACATTGCCATATGGTATTCGTCTGCGCGTACCCTTTGGACGGGGTGAACGTATTGGAGTGCTGGTTGAAAAAGTCGCTACATCTTCCTTTAAAAAAGATTCACTAAAACCTGCCACTGCGGCACTGGATAGAGAGCCACTACTGACCAGTGAAGACCTTAAGTTACTACTCTGGGCTGCTGCTTACTATCAACATCCCCCTGGTGAAGTCATTGCAGCAGCACTGCCAGTACGCCTGCGCAAAGGGGAAAAACCCGTAAAACCTGAAATAGCCGGATGGCAGCTAACCTCCGCTGGAAAAACCGCCCAACCGACCCATGCACCTCAGCAACTTAAAATAATCCAAACCCTGACAGAACAACCTGAAGGCATAAGTCAGCAAGTACTTTATGCCCTTTGCGGCAACTGCCGCCCTGTCTTGCGCACCCTTGAAAAAAAGGGCTGGGTGGAACCCTGTGAGATTAAACCTCAGCACATCCTCACCACTCCAGACAAAACCAAGCTCACACTCAATGCGGCCCAGATTGACGCCATCTCTGCCGTATCAACCCGCATGCCGGGGTTCAATGCCTTTCTGCTAAATGGCATAACGGGTAGCGGTAAGACTGAGGTTTATCTAAGACTTATAGAAGAGGCTGTAGCCGCAAACCGCCAGGTTTTGGTTCTAGTACCTGAGATTGCACTAACACCCCAATTGATGCAGCGATTTCAATGCCGCATCAACTCACCTATTGCCCTTCTCCACTCTGGCCTCTCTGACCGAGAGAGGGAAAAAGCCTGGCTGGCCGCAAGTCAGGGAGAGGCTTCGGTGATACTGGGCACACGCTCTGCCATATTTACCCCGGCACCACGGCTTGGCCTGATCATCATCGATGAAGAGCATGATCTCTCCTTCAAACAACAGGATGGTTTTCGCTACTCAGCCCGTGACCTGGCCATTGTCAGAGCACAGCGCCAGGGATTCCCCATACTACTCGGCTCAGCCACGCCTTCATTAGAGAGCCTGCACAATGCAGCAACGAGACGCTACAAAAACCTAGAACTACCCGAACGCGCTGGTGACGCAAAGCCACCCAAAATAGATCTGCTTGATATTCGCTCTGCCCCGCTAAATGGTGGACTCTCTCCTGCACTTTTAAAGCTGCTGGAAAAAGAGCTGGCAGCTGGAAATCAAGTGCTGCTCTTTCTTAATCGCCGGGGTTATGCACCGGTTATCACCTGTTATCACTGTGGCTGGCTATCAGAGTGCCCTCGATGTGATGCCCGCATGACCCTGCACCTCGGCACCAACCTTTTATGGTGTCACCACTGCGGTCATCAACGCCGAACCCATCGTCACTGCCCAGAGTGCAATAGTGAAGATTTGCACCCCTTAGGGCAGGGTACCGAACGGCTGGAAGAGGTGCTTTCACAACGCTTCCCTGATCAACCCATCGCACGTATTGATCGAGACAGCACCCGCAGAAAAGGGGCATTAGAAAAGATACTGGATGAGATCCACAGCGGCCACTACCGTATCCTACTGGGAACACAAATGCTGGCCAAAGGACACCACTTTCCAGATGTCACCCTGGTAGGTATTCTGGATGTAGACCAAGGTCTATTTGGGGCTGACTACCGTGCTGCCGAACGCATGGCTCAGCTGGTCGAACAGGTAGCCGGACGCGCCGGACGCGCCAATAAACCAGGACGGGTACTAATCCAAACCCGACACCCTGACCACCCACTACTCCAGACCCTGGTACATCAGGGATACAACGCCTTTGCCCAAGTCTGTCTCGATGAGCGACGTGATGCCCAGCTACCTCCCTTCAGCTACCAGGCACTGCTGCGGGCTGAATCCCCCTCAGCTGAAAAATCCATACGCTTTTTGGAAGATGCCGCAGAGCAGGCAAAAACATTCAATGCCGCAGGTGTTGAATTTTGGGGGCCTGTGCCCGCCCCTATGGAACGACGTGCCGGTCGCCTGCGCGCCCATCTACTGATTCAAGCCAACCACCGCAGCATACTGCACAAATTACTGAGCCAATGGATCCCTGCCCTTAGCAAACTAAAGAGTAGCCGTAGTGTGCGCTGGTCTATCGATGTTGATCCACAAGAGATGTTGTAACCAAATAAAAAGTCATTAATCAGCCCAACTGTTTCTCTATTCCTGCTATCCTTGACGGTTATCCTCGACACCAGCATGTAGCAGGTTAAATGAAAGCCCAAATCCAACAGCTTATCTCACAGTCACTTGATCAACTCGTGACTGATGGCACTCTCCCTGCCGACCAGATTCCCCAACCGATTATTGAGCGCGCCCGCGATGCCTCCCACGGCGATTTCGCCTGCAATATCGCCATGGTATTGGCCAAGATTGCCCGCTGTCGCCCACGGGATCTGGCAGAAAGGGTGATAGCCAACCTCCCATCATCACAGCATGTGGCAAAGGTAGAGATCGCAGGCCCTGGATTTATCAACTTCACCCTCTCAGCAGATGCTTACCTGACATTGGTGCCTGAGATTCTCAAGCAGGGTCACAGTTTCGGTCGCAGCCGTATTGGCACTGGCAAGCAGGTTCAGGTCGAATTTGTCTCCGCTAACCCCACCGGCCCACTGCATGTGGGGCATGGTCGTGGCGCGGCTTATGGCGCAACCGTAGCCGATCTGCTCGAGGCCGTTGGTTTTGAGGTACATCGCGAATACTACGTCAACGATGCTGGCCGCCAGATGGATATCCTGGCCACCAGTGTCTGGCTGCGTTACCTGAGGCTTTGTGGTGAAGATTTTATCTTCCCAACCAATGGCTACAAGGGTGATTATGTACTGGATATTGCCGCCATCCTGCATCAGGAACACGGCGATAATTACTGCCAGAGTGCTAACCTGGTGTTTGCTGATCTGCCACAGGATGAGACCGAAGAGCAGCCCGATGGCGACAAAGAGGCCTATATTGATGCCCTTATTGGCCGTGCAAAACAGCTGCTGGGTGATGTGCGTTACCGTTATGTCTTTGAGCTGGCGCTAAACAATATTTTGGATGATATCCGAGAAGACCTGGAAGGCTTTGGAGTCTGCTACGAGAAGTGGTATTCAGAGCGCACCCTGATGGAGAGCGGCGCGGTCAATAAGGTTGTTGAACGTCTACGCAGCTCAGGGCATATGTACGAAAAAGAGGGCGCACTTTGGTTCCGTTCTACCGATTTTGGTGATGAAAAAGATCGCGTGGTTGAACGGGATAATGGCCAAACCACCTACTTTGCCTCAGATATTGCCTACCACACTGAAAAACTGGAACGCGGTTTTGATCGAGTCATTGACGTATGGGGTGCTGACCACCATGGCTATGTCCCTCGCGTAAAGGCAGCACTGGAAGCACTCGGCGATGATCCCACCAAGATGGATGTACTGCTGGTTCAATTTGCCAATCTCTACCGCAATGGGCAGAAGGTACAGATGTCCACCCGCTCTGGCTCCTTTGTCACCCTGCGTGAACTGCGGGAAGAGGTGGGACGTGATGCTGCGCGGTTCTTCTATGTCATGCGCAAATGCGAACAGCATCTGGATTTTGATCTGGATCTGGCCAAATCCCAATCCAGCGATAACCCTGTCTACTATGTGCAATATGCTCATGCACGGGTCTGCAGCGTGTTCCGACAGGCTGGAGAAAAAGGTATTTCGGTAGAGCTTTCATCAGATACCACCAATCTGGAGCAGCTGACTGAAGAGCATGAGCAAGCACTACTGCATACCCTCGCCCGCTACCCTGAGGTTATCGAGACTGCAGCACTCAATGAAGAACCACACCAGCTGGTGCATTATCTGCGAGAACTGGCTCAAGATTTCCACACCTATTACAACGCCCACCAATTCCTGGTTGAAGATGCCGCACTGCGTGATGCTCGGTTAAAATTGATTCTAGCTGCACGGCAAGTGATCAAAAATGGACTCAATCTGCTGGGTGTCTCAGCACCGGAGCAGATGTAAATGGCTCGCGATTACCAAACCCGAGCCAATCCAAAGCCAAAACAAAAGCAAACATCTGGCTGGATCTGGTTTTTTGCCGGCCTATTGGTTGGTCTTTTTGCTGCGGGTCTGGTCTGGCTCAAATTTGGGCAACAGACAGCTGATTATAAGCTAACCTCCAAGCCAGCCAACACCCGCTCTCAGCAGCAGAAAAACGGTGGAGCAGCGCCCAAAAAACAACGCTCACTGCCGCCAAAACCTCGCTTTGATTTCTACACCGTACTACCCGAAATGGAGATTGTGATACCCGATCCAGAGCCAGACCCAATCCCAAAGCGGGCACCCATAAAACCAGCCACTACTAAAGCCACGCCCTCAGTTACTGATGCATCTAATGGCACAGCCTATATGCTCCAGATGGGATCATTTCTTAAGTATGAGGATGCAGATCGTCTAAAAGCCAGCCTGGCACTGATAGGCATACAAGCTGAGATACAAAAGGTAACGATCAACAATAAAGATACTTATCATCGGGTACGAAGCGGGCCATACCATAGTAGCCAACAGGTTAATCAGCTCCGTGCTCAGTTGCAGAATAACAACGTAAATAGCCTGCTGATTAAACTAAAGAAGTAACCAACAAAAAAGCCGCCTCTTTATGAGGCGGCTTTTTACTTCAAGCATATTAAGTGCGCTTAACGATCCTTCTCTTGAATTACACGGTCATATCAATGCTTAGTATGACCATCATGACCCCTTCTGACGTTGTTTTTGATTGGACTCAGCAATTCGCTGCGGGTAACCAGTTCTCGTACCCCATGGGCATGTTCTCCCATTTCATGTGACCAATGGGCCAGAGCATGGGCATCGATGGTTGCGGTGGTCTTTTTCACATCCCAGGTAACCTGGTAAGGTGAGCAGTGATCATTATTATAGCTAGGTCCTGTTGTTGAGCCTGTATAGACAACTCTCGCATCTACATGGTCCATTGGCTCTTCCATGGTGGTGACATCTGCGTCGTGACCATCAACCACTTTGAGTACCTGGGTCATAACTCTAAGCTGCGGATTTGCGCATACGTTAGTTAAACAGTTGCCCAGTCCATTCGTGGGATCAAGGTCTTCGTAATTAACGTTGCAACTGGTATGAACCCAATGAACCTCAATGGTGTCTCCAACAATAATACCAATATCATGAGCGTGTTCGTCGTTAAGCAGGTGGCTAATGTCATTAGCTGCACGAACTACAGGGTCGGTAGATGCAGGTGCTACGATTGCCCAGCCAGAATGCTCATCACCAGTGTCTACAGGAGTAGAAAACGCTGCAGATTTATGTTCGGCGTTCCAATGGTAATGAATGTTGCAAAGATTCATTTTTTCAGCTTTGTTTGAAGTTTTGAACAGGTTGGTATTCGTTCCCGCTTTCGAGTCAATGTCCCTGGGGGCTTGCGGACCCGCAGAGATCACGCCATTACCGGTGCCGCACCAATTCCAGGCATCCGGGTGGGTTTTCGTCAGTCCGTGATCAGTCGTCTGGAAAAGATCTCCGCCACCCCCAGCAAACGCACCAGATGAACAACCAAAAAGTGCTGCTGCGATTCCTACTACTAATTGCTTTTTCATTTAACAAAAACTCCCGTTTTATTAATATTAATTTGATCCATGCAAACAATCACTTAGTCTGTGATTACCTTTGAATCCTCAACTTACACGGTATACAGAACTGGCAACACCGTGCTGTCACGCAAAGTGAGCAATTACTACTCCAGAAAATAAAACCACTAAAAAAAATAATATGATACAGATCATATTAGGAAATTAAAGCCTAAAGTGTAAATATTTCTGACAAAAATAGTCGGCTATAAATCAATTTTTCTAACCCCAGCCCAATAATCTCATGATTTAAAAGATAAACACCCTAATTTTTACCCTGTAAAATTATCTGACAACCGAGCCAAATACCCACATAGCAACCACAGGTATTCCCATACAAATAGGTGATTAGTTACAAAGCTCAGTAAAGCGCAATTTCTTCTCATTATATGGAGAAGTCTGCACGCAGGCATACAGTAGCCTGGGGATCATGCTTGGCAGGTCAAATCGGCGATTAAACCGATACTGCACTTCACCAAGA
>JAJFJN010000025.1 GCA_021773975.1 Gammaproteobacteria bacterium
TTTCAGGCCGTACTCAGTGATGGCAAAGGCAAGGTAAAACGTTTTACCACCCCCACCCGGCTCTATTTCGATAAAAACGGCCTGTTTTACGTGGTCGAGATGTTCGCCAACCGCATCAGTGTTTACCGTATAAAATCATGAAGCAGCTGCGACTGCTTTGGCTTCTTCCTCTATTGGCACTGCTATTTGCACCTGCGCTCTCATGGTCGAAAAATGCCTCCAGAGAGTGTGCCATGTGCCATCTACGCTGGGTTGATGACTTTGACAGTAAAAATGCTGATAAGAATTACCTGCTGGATTTTACTGAGGATAAGGTCGTAGCCACAGAGATGATGTGCTACAGCTGTCATGATGGCTCAATCATGGACTCTCGATTGCGTGTGTGGGAGACAAGTCGACACAAAGAAGGGACCGACCCATCTAGCAAAATCACCATACCAGAAACCTTTCCACTCAATTCAAAAGGGCAACTCACCTGTGCAACCTGTCATTCAGCTCATGGTGTAGATTCGACTACGGATATGGGGTCGACCATCTTTTTGCGTGTGCCCAATATTAATTCATCCCTCTGTCGCCAGTGTCATAGTGATAAAGATGATGGTGTGGCCGCAGGCAAACATCCGGTAGATGTTGTCTTTGATAAATTTCCACAAAAGATCCTGGATTTTGGTGGTAAAGCTGGAAAAGATAAAACAGGTAAAAAGAAAACAGTTATCTGTGAAAGTTGCCATAATCCTCATGGCAGTACCAATGATCACTTTCTGGTTATACCCAATAGCCAAAAGGGTGTAACACACTCTACCTTATGTGAAACCTGCCATGGTGTCTCACCTGATATATCAAGCAGTGATGAATTGCGGCGTTTTTCTCATCCTGTGGCTGTGGATATTATCAAAGAAGCAAAGCTGCCAGGGAAGTGGGATAACGGAGAAAAACCACGTCTAGCAGGAGGCAAGGTTATCAATTGCCGCACCTGCCATTCGCCACATAATGGCACTAAAAACAATCATCTGCTGGTGTCAAAAAATGAACAAGGCAAGCTCTGTTTGACCTGTCATACCTCAAAGAAAAAGTTACTAAAGACCAAGCATGATCTGACAACTGCTTTCCCTGACGAAAAGAACTCAGCAGGTCAGACGGGGCCATGTTTCTCTTGCCATTTTATGCATAAAGGGCAAGGCCCCAAGATGTGGGCGCGGGATGTTGTCGGGCAAACTATTGAGGATTTGTGTAAAAGTTGCCATAACAAAGAGAAGGTGGCAAAACATGCGCTGACTGGAAAACGAAGTCATCCAGTAGAAGTAAAGCCTTCAAAGAACATAGAGGCTGGCAAGATGCCGCTCTATAGCAAGATAGGCGAAAAAAGTGCGGATGGTAATGTAACCTGCGCCTCTTGTCATGATCCTCACGTCTGGTCTGTATTATCAGATGACAGAGGCAAAAAGGATCTACAGGGTGACGGTACTAATAGTTTCTTACGTAAGGCTGCAGCACCTAATGGTAATCTTTGCCAGAGTTGCCATGTCGATAAAAAACGTATTGCTAAAACCAAGCATGACCTGAATGTCATTGCGCCTAATGCAAAAAATGCTAAACAGCAGACAGCAAAAGAGTCTGGTGTGTGTGGTACCTGCCATACACCACATAATGCAAAGGCAGATAAGCTTTGGATTAGAGAGGTGGGTGAAGGTGAAGATTATATTGAGCGTCTCTGCACCTCATGTCACGCTAAAGCCCGCGTAGCCGCGAATAAAACAACAGGTAAAGAGACGCATCCGCTTGGTGTTAAACCAAAAGAGAGTGGTGACCTGCCACTATTTACTGTGGACGGAAAGAAGAGTACCAAGGGGGGGGTCTCTTGCGGTACTTGCCATGATGTTCACCGATGGGCAGCAGGTAGTGATGATCGTGGTGGCAGCGAAGTAGAAGGTGATGGAAATAATAGTTTTTTAAGGCAGCCATCTTCACCAGAGAGTGAACTCTGTCGTATTTGTCATGTTGAGAAATCAACCATATTAGGTAGTAAGCATGATATGCATATTACCTCCCCAGAATCCCGTAACAATCAAGCGCAGACGGTTAAACAGGCTGGAGTCTGTGGTATCTGCCATGTGCCACATAATGCTGATGGAAAGCGGCTTTGGGCTATGAAGCCGCGTGGGGTAGAAGATACCTATGAGTCTATGTGTCTTTCATGTCATGCCAAAGGTGGCATGGCAGAACAAAAGATAACAGGACCACTTACACATCCTTTGGGCAAGCAGCCCAATATGCAGCCAGAGTTTAAAGGCAAGTTACCGTTGTTTGATAAAGATGGTAAACAGAATGATGAAACTGGCACGGTATCTTGTCCCACTTGCCATAATGCACATCAATGGGATCCTCTGATTACAGAAGGGCGAGCATCGCGTGGCAAGGGATTGGAAGGCGATCGGAGTAATAGTTTTCTGCGAGTACCTTATGACGAAAAAGCCGCCCTTTGCTCAGCTTGCCACAAAGAAAACGCACTGGTTATTGATACAGATCATGACCTGCGTATTACCTCTCCTGGAGTTGTTAATCTGAGTTATCAAACAGTTGCAGATGCGGGTGTTTGTAGTGCCTGTCATCTAGTGCACAATGCATGGGGTAATCGCTTGTGGGCGCGAGGTGTTGGCTCAGGTGACAATAGAAATCAAGCCTTATGTACCGGTTGTCATGCGCGGCGGAAAGCGGCAAGTAGAAAGGTTGTTGGTGATCCCAGTCATCCCATGAAACGTGTTGCAGATGCAAGGCCAACGTTGCGTAAAGAGGCACGCAAGTTTTATAGAAAAAAACGCCAGGGTGATGAAACGCAACAGGATGAAACTGTAGAGTTACCGCTGTTTATGAAGGGTGGTGAGCGGTCGATGGATGGTGATGTGACCTGTCCAACCTGCCATAACGTACATCGTTGGGACCCTGAAAAGATGAAAACAGGGCCAGGTAAAAAAATGGAAGGTAATGCGGGAAACAGTTTTTTACGAAAATCCAATCTAGACGGTCCTAAGTTATGCGTCACTTGCCATGTCAGTAAAGGTTATGTTGTTGGTACAGATCATGATCTTTCAATAACCAATCCGGATGCTGAAAATAGCTTGAAACAGACGGTCGCAGAGAGTGGTGTTTGTAGCCCTTGCCATGTGCCACATGGTGCAAAAGAAGAGGGCTATCTGCTCTGGGCAAGAGAGCAAGGTAAGGGTAGCAATCTGCGTCAAGAGCAGATCTGTCTGAGTTGCCATACAAAAAAAGGAGCAGGGTCTCATAAGATTGTTGAAGATTTTAGCCACCCACAATCCGTAAAGGTTCCGCAATTATTTCGCCCGGGCAGTAGCAAATACGCACCCGTCTACAATGCAGAGGGCTATAAGGTAAATGCTGGTTTGATTGCATGCCCTACCTGTCATAATCCACATCAGTGGTCAGCAGGAAAAAAGAGGACTGGCCCTGGAAAGGCAGTGGAAGGAAACAATAGAAATAGCTTTCTACGATTCAGAAGTTCAGGGAATATCTGTAGAAATTGCCATGGTATAGATAGTCTACAACGTTATAAATATTTCCACATGGATGACATTAGAACCTCTGATAAAGCAACCAGAGGAAAACCACCAGCAGGTGCAGTGGTAACGCAACCAATAAAGGATAAAGCATTAGCACCAGAAAAAAGCGAACCTAAGGCGCTAGAGAAAACGCAGCGTAAACATCCAAGTATGTCAGAGCGCCGTCGAGCACTTATGGAGCGAAGACATCAAAAAGAGATGGGCGGTGGTTTGTAGGTTATGTGACTAGGTTTTATTATTTAATCATCCTGAAGATATCTGTAAATCCATCTACACGACCAATGCCGTTGAATCACAGAATAGCGTTATTCGTAAAGTCTTCTGGGTTCAATGTGACTTTGTCACAGACCCTTCAATAATATTTACCTATTATTATCTTCAGTAGCATATTGCGGCCTTTTGAAATAAAGGCGTATTACTGATTGGTTTAAGACCAGGAGATTATTATGAAACCGAATGTTGGTGGTGTTGACCGGATATTACGTTTTGCCGTAGGTATGGGTATTGTTGGGTGGGGTATTCTGAGTCAGAATTATTGGGGCGCTGTTGGTATTGTACCACTTTTTACTGCGGTTATTGGTTGGTGCCCTGCCTATCTTCCTTTTGGAATGAGTACCTGTAAAACAGGCAAGCCAAGTTAATTAGCGCCTGACTGAAAACCACCAAACATGATTAAAAACAACATGTTAAACTCTGATTATGCAGTTGGCTCAAAATCTGCCTAGATGTAGATTTGATGCGGTGTTTAAGGCTTTTTCTGAATCTTGGAGATATTCTCTATGTATTTATATCTATTGTGGTTTCACTACTCTGGATGAGCTAACGGCATAATCAGATGTTAAACTAGGCCTATGGAGTCGAAGAACAAACGAACACGCGCAGGTCACTTTCAGCTGATTTTCTGCAACCTATGGATTTAACAACAAACATAAACAATATCTCACCCTGAATGCGACACGAGGGTGTGGAACACACGCCAAAATCTCTCCATCTTCGCCAGATAAAAACCTCAAGCGCAAAGTAACCGAACCCCAAATGCCGATGGGTGAGCAGGCTATCGGTGCCATCCAACTGAATCTAAAATCCCGTGATGACATCCCGCAGATCCTGCGCGGACTCCAGCATATCTATACGACCCCTGAACTACGCAAACCTATATTCGCCATCCTTGAAGAGGTGCTACCCGCACAAAAAGGTGAAGGGAAAAGCGGTCATGCTGATCCCAATAACAGGCCGCACTTTCCTACCCTACATCAACAGCTGAGCTATAAATACGAAAGGTACACCGCCCTTCTTTTTTTGCACGGAAAAGTGCCAAATCAGCCTTTCGAATTAGCTCTATCGGATTAGCTCCGTCATCAGGGAACAGACTGATGCCAATGCTTATTCCAGTCAACAGCTCATTCCCCTCTATCACGATGGGTTGCGAAAGCTCATTGATGATCCGTTGCGCCGGAATACTCTCATTTTCTATGTTATCCAGGCCGTTGAGGATGACAGCAAACTCATCTCCACCCCATCGAGCGACAGTATCCACATCCCGAAAAACGGCAGTAAGTATATCAGCCACCCGCTTGAGTACTTCATCTCCAATCAAATGGCCTTGGGTGTCATTAATCTGTTTGAATCGATCCAGGTCCAATATCATGACAGCGACGGGATACCCCATTCGCCTGGCCATATGGAGTGCGTCATCAAGACGACTATTAAACCGGTGTCGATTTGCAAGGCCAGTCAAAGGATCTGTCATGGCCAAGTGCATGATTTTCTCTTCAGCTTGCTTGCGCTCAGTAACATCTCGCACGATAGCAACGAATCTATGCTCATTACTCATCGGTGATTCACTGATGGCAATCTCCACAGGAAATAGTGTTCCATCCTTGCGGCAGCCACGCCCTTCACGGATCTGCCCAATGAAATCGCTCTCGCCAGTATGGAGATAGTTTTCAAGATAGCTGTCATGTCTGTCCCGGTGGGTTTCACTGGTAAGCATGCTGACATTTTGGCCGATCATCTCTGCAGCTGGGTAGCCAAAAATATGCTCCGCAGCAGGATTGACGCTTTTGATGATACCTTTATTGTTAATCGCAATAATGCCATCAATAATGGTTTCCAGAATTGTACGCAACCGAGCTTCACTCTTATGCAGTGTGTGTTCGGCCTTTTCCCGCGCTTCAATGCTGCTAACTAGCCTCTGGTAGAGCCGCGATAGGGAGAAATAACGCCAGAACAGCATAACTAAAAACATGACTAATAGTGATGCACCTACCCACCTGATGTGGATAGTCCAGCCAGCCTCTGGTGCTTTGTGCCAATGCACATACAGATCCTGATACTTCTCGGTTTTTAGAAAGGTCTGTAGGGCTCTGTCCAGGCGACGAAGCAGAGCCTCATTTCCCTTAGGCACAGCAATGGCTCGTTTGATCTCTACCAGAGGAGTACCCACAACCTTGATATGGTGCTCGACATCAATCTCCTTCGCCAAAGTCAGGATATTTGGTTTGGGGAATACAAAGGCATCCACATGACCGGATAGAAGCTCAATCAATGCCTCACGTCCTGAAGCCAGCACCTTGAGCCGCACACCACCTTTGCTCTGTAGCATCAGCACTGCGATATTGCTTTTTACCACCGCCACATCATGGCCCACTAAATCTTCCACACTCGATATGTCATAGGTATCCGCACGCACAAAGACCGACACCGGGTAGGTCTCCATCGGGCTGGAAAAATCGAATAGTTCGGCCCGGTCTGCGGTAACCCCCATATTTGGAATTAGGTCGGCTTCGCCGCTGACCGCAACGGCCATTACTTCCGCCCATGATTCTTTTACGATAAAGGTTACCTGCAGATCTGCCAGGATTGCGACCTGTTCCATGACCTCTATAGCGAAGCCGCTTGCCCGCCCCAATCTGTCCGTGGTGTATTGAGGAGGAAATTCCCGGGGTACCACAGCGGTCACCTCCAGGGGTTCCGTAATTTCTTCAGCATCCACGGCAGGTATGCTGGTTGCGACCAGCACGATTATGATTGATGTAGCAAACAACTGTAAGTGCACATGGCGGCTCCACTTGTCAGCGATCGCATGCGTGCCAGCTGTGCAGGCGCTAATTTGATGTGTAATGGATACTGGTTCAGTAAATTTACCCACATTACTTACCTCGCACCTCTTAAAAACGGCCACTTCAAAATAAAATTCTTTGTAAATACCAAAAATCACGCTGTTATTAATACTCACTGCCTATTATATTTTAGGCCAAATAATATTGGACTGCTCCAGCCCAGCTGGACATTTTTGGGCTGGAGCGTACCTCTTAACTTACCTCATCTAAAGAGACCCCCAGTGCAGTAGCCACACCCTCACCATAATCCGGATCTGCCTTTAGACAGTTACTGATATGTCGTTTCTGGATCTCCAGTGAGGCACCACCAACCGAGCGGGCCGTATTCTCAAATAACAGCTGTTGTTGCTCTGGGTTCATCAGGCGGAACAGGTTACCCGGCTGGGAGTAGTAGTCATCATCTTCACGATGGTTCCAGTGATCAGCCGCACCATCGAGTGCCAATGGTGGCTCTTTGAAGTCGGGCTGCTCCTGCCATTCACCCAGGCTATTGGGTTCATAACCCTTGGTGCTGCCGTAGTTGCCATCAACACGCATAGCGCCATCACGATGGTAACCATGCACAGGGCAACGCGGTGCATTGACCGGAATATGGGCATGATTCACACCCAGCCGGTAGCGCTGTGCATCACCATAGGAGAAGAGCCGTCCCTGCAACATCTTATCGGGCGAGAAGCCAATACCCGGCACAATGTTTGCCGGATTGAATGCTGACTGCTCAACCTCAGCAAAATAGTTATCGGGGTTGCGATTAAGCTCCAGCACCCCCACATCCATCAAAGGATAATCAGCGTGCGACCACACCTTTGTCAGGTCAAATGGATTGACGTGATAGGCATTGGCATCTGCCTCTGGCATCACCTGCACCTTGAGTTCCCAGCGGGGGAAATCACCTTTCTCGATACTCTCGTACAGATCCCGCTGTGAGCTTTCACGATCCTGAGCAATCAGTTCAGCAGAAGCCTGATCGGTCAAATTTTCAATCCCCTGCATACATCTAAAATGAAATTTGACCCAGAAGCGCTCGTTATCAGCATTAATGAAGCTGAAAGTATGGCTGCCAAATCCATGCATATGCCGATAGGATTTTGGGATACCACGATCACTCATTACGATGGTGACTTGATGCAGCGCCTCTGGCAGCAGTGTCCAGAAATCCCAATTATTATCGGCACTGCGAAGATTAGTACGTGGATCACGTTTGACCGCATGGTTTAGATCAGGAAATTTCAACGGATCACGCAGAAAGAAGACCGGTGTGTTGTTGCCAACAACATCCCAGTTACCCTCTTCCGTGTAGAACTTGACGGCAAAACCACGGATGTCACGTTCTGCATCGGCAGCACCCCGCTCACCCGCCACAGTCGAAAAGCGTAAAAACAGATCCGTTTTTTTGCCTATTTCAGAAAAGATCTTTGCTTTTGTGTACTGACTAATATCATTAGTGACAGTAAAGCTGCCGTAAGCTGCAGAACCCTTTGCATGCATCCGCCGCTCTGGAATCACCTCACGATCAAAGTGTGCCAGCTTTTCCAAAAACCACACATCCTGAAGCAGTGCAGGACCACGAGCCCCAGCGGTCATGGTGTTTTGATTATCAGCAACAGGTGCGCCATTTGCTGAAGTTAAATCATGTTTCTTAGCCATCTTTCTCTCCTTAAATAAAGATAGTGGGAAGCTTGGTCCGCAGTAGTGCGGACCAGCATCACTATCTCAGTCTATGTTTTATTCAAGCCCGGTACCACGATGAATATGCTTTAATTACAGCAAATCATCAGAAGGGCACTGGCCGTGGTGTCGTATCAGAAGACGGTGGCAGGATTGGCAACAGGAATGACGGTTGCTCACCTGTAAGTGTCTTCAAAAATGCAACGATCTTCGTTTTCTCTTCATTCGTAAATGTTTTTCCCAGTTGCAGTCGGCCCATAACATCTACTGCCTCCATCAGAGTAGCTGCTTCACCATCATGGAAATAGGGGTAGGTCAACTCAACATTACGCAGCGTTGGAACCTTGAACTTAAAGCGATCAGCATCCTTACCGGTTACTGCAGACCGCCCTTCAGCCTTGCTGGCGGTTTTATAGGGTGCGACCACTCCCATCTTCTGATAGGAGGCACCACCCACCGCTGGGCCATTGTGGCAGGCAATACAGCCGCTTTGTTTGAACAATGCATAGCCTGCCAACTCGTCGTTGCGTAGTGCATTTTTATTGCCCAGTAGCCACTGATCAAAACGTGAATTGGGGGTGACCAGGGTCTCTTCAAAAGCGGCAATGGCTGTAGTTACACCATCGATATCAATCTTATTGGAACCAAATACCTGTTTGTACTCTACAACATAGCCAGGGATTGATTGCAGCACATCCACCGCAAGTTCATGGGTGAAACCCATCTCTCCAGGGTTGGCAATTGGGCCACCAGCCTGCTCCTTCAAATCCTTCGCCCGACCGTCCCAGAACTGGGCCAGGCTAAGGCTGGAATTAAGTACAGTGGGTGAATTGATTGGGCCTTGGTTCCATTTATGACCGATAGAGGTTTTAAGGTTGTCCGTGCCGCCCATGCTCAGGTTGTGGCAGGAGTTGCAGGAGATAAAACCCGACTTGGAGAGGCGTGGGTCAAAAAAGAGCTTCTTGCCCAACTCAGCCATCGCCAGATTGATAACCTTAACTGGGGCAATGGGTTGAATGGGTTCCTTTGCATGTGAGTCTGACCATGCTGTAGACATTCCTGTTGTAATCGCCAATGTACAACCGATGGTTGTCAGTGTTTTGTGCTTCATTCTCATCTCCTTTATAGGTGTTGTAAAAAATAATCTTTTTTGGCCTGCCATGTATGGCAATGCAGATAAACCTGCTATCAGATTCATATCTCTACCATCTCAAAATCCTCTTTTGCGATGCCGCAATCAGGGCATTCCCAATCCGCCGGGATATCGTCCCAACGTGTACCTGCAGCAATCCCCTCGCCTGGCAACCCGGTTGCCTCGTCATAGATGAATCCGCAGACGATACATTTCCACTGTTTCATGCTCTTTCTCCCACCAATTCTTAATCAGAGATCTTATTCAATGCATCGCGGTAGTGATTGGCATGCCGCTCTTCAACCTTGGCCAGCGCCGCAAAACGCTTGGCGGCCATCTCCAGGGTTGTTGCAAAGTTTTCAGCATGCTCCTTGGATTCTTCTATCTGCTCATCGATCTCCTGCACGGCCGCATGGTTCTGCTCCTCCAATGCAGTGTGACGAAACGCGGGATACATCTCTGTGTATTCATGAGTCTCCCCTTCGATGGCCATTTCCAGCATCTTCTCCACCGTCAGCGTATTCTGGGGATAGAGTAGATCCAGATGACCAAAGGCATGGGCCGTCTCTTGCTCTGCCGTCCGCTCAAATACCCCGGCTACCTCAACCGCACCCAGCTCACGGCAGCGACGGGCAAAATAGAGATACTTGCGGTTTGCCATGGACTCCCCGGCAAATGCAGCCTCCAGGTTCTGGATTGTTTGTGAAATAGTTTGTTGTGACATGGTGTCCTCCTGTTGTTCAAAGTGTGGAAGAATCTTAGTGGTTGCGGCATAATCGATCCAATTGTTCTTTTTTGTTACTGTATTCGATTATTTCGATTTATGAATCTACCCACACTTCGCCAACTTCAATATCTGGTGGCTGTGATTGAGCTGCGTCATTTTGGCAAGGCTGCCGAGCGCTGCTTTGTCACCCAATCGACCTTGAGCGCTGGCATCCAGGAATTGGAAACACTACTCGGCGCAAAACTGTTGGAGCGGACCAAACGCAAGGTTATCCCTACCCAGCTCGGACTAGAGTTATTGGAGAGGAGTCAGCAGCTACTGGGAGTGGCGGCTGAGATGGTCGATATTGCCCAGTCTGACGGTAGGCCACTGAGCGGCCGTCTGCGGCTGGGTGTCATACCCACCATCGGCCCTTTTCTGCTGCCACGGGTATTGCCCGGAATTCGGAAGCGTTTTTCTGCGCTAAAGTTGTACTTGCTGGAGGATCAAACAGCCCGCTTACTGGAACGCCTGGCAACAGGTGATTTGGATGCAGCCATCCTGGCACTTCCTTATGACATTGGAAATCTCGAAAGTGAACTCTTTTGGGAAGAGAGCTTTTGGGTGGCATTTCCTGAGAACCATAGATTGAGCACAGGTGGCTCAGTTACTTCAAAGGATCTCCCCGCTGATGAGCTGATGCTGTTGGAGGAGGGTCACTGTTTCCGCGACCATGTCCTCACTGCCTGCCGCATGCAAGAGTTAGGTTACAGTGCTGCCTTTCAGGGCACCAGTCTCTATACGCTTATTCAGATGGTGGCAGGCGGTCAGGGCATCACCTTTATTCCAGAGATGGCCATTGATTCTGAGTTGATAAAGCAGAGCAATATCAGCTTTCGACCACTATCAGAGCGTGGGCCGCACCGCCAAATCAGCCTGGTCTGGAGACCCAGTTTTCACCGCAAGCAGGATCTTCATCTCTTGGCAGAATGCATGGGGGAGATACTAACAATGACCTGCGCCATGAGAGACAAAAATAAAAAGTAAATGAGGAGAGTAAGAAAGGGATACTGCACCCAATCTGCTCAAAATGTGACTTCTATTCCCATACAAGCTGGTTTTATAGGTTTGTAATTGACAGTAGATGGGGTAAGCTCTGAAAATTACACAGTATGACTATGGAAATAGCAGGAGATATTATGGGTCAAGCCAGCAACAAGGCAGTGAATTCAGCCTCATGCCTTCAGATCCAGTCAATAAAATAATGAACATTAATTTATTTCAGAGGATAAATTTGATGAATAAGTCCATAGGGATTTTTAGTGCAATATTGATATTAACTGCCTTTTCTACTGCTGTTAACGCTATGATGCCCTGCATATTTTGCGGCGATGTCCGGGAAGAGATATGCAGAAATTGTCATGAAGATCTTGAAGCGCTTCCCATGCTCAAGATAAGAAACCCAGATAAGCATCACCTCTTAATTAAAACACCGATTCCCAGCCTGAGCCAGTCGAAAGCGCCCGATGCTCCTGGTGCTACGAACACTGGCGAACCCTATAACTGTCTTTCATGTCATACATTGATCTGGGAAGGAAAAGGTGACATTCAGCCCTTCAGGGATTGCCTGATATGCCATCCGGTATGGCGAGTCACCGGACCGCCCATGCGTGGAAATAACGTTCACCATGAGACAGAAACCTTTCGCCAGCGCAAATGCTGGACTTGCCATAGCAGGACAGGCGGCCTTGCTGCAGAGGGAGATACCACTACAGGCGGCGGGGGTATGGGAGGCGGCGGGGGTATGTAGTTATCAACCGCTTATAAGTACTCTTATATTCCAAACTCATGGTCCGCTTGCTGCATGACTACCCTTGCGGCAGGATGGGGAGATGGCCGCCTAAAGAGTGCTCATAGGTAGTCATACCCGGCAGGTTACCGCAGCATCGCCGCTAGGCAGATTTGAGCTGCAAATATGGAACAAAGGCATGCCCTGACAGGGTCACGAGACCAGCGTTCGATAGTACCCCAGCCCCATCTACTGCGATTGACATGGTTTCAGCTGGGATGGCGGGTATGGGGCAGCCAAGAACTGAGCAAATTGGGATTTCCGAACTTGACAGACGCTGACAGCGGCGGCATCTTTCTTTCAATACAAAAAAGCATATTCCTACCCCATAGACTATTGAGAGAACAGCAGAGATGCATTGGATGGTCGCAGCTTTTTTAGTGCTTTCCGGGATGGCTGCATTGACCTACCAGGTTACCTGGGTGCGCCTGCTGAGTCTCAGCATGGGATCCACCAGCGCTTCCGTCAGCACCGTCCTTGCCGCCTTTTTTCTGGGGATGGGCATAGGGAGTTACCTGGCTGGGCATATCACCCGTGATCGCATCCACAATTTTACACCCTACATCCTGCTCGAAGCAGCGATCGGTCTGTCCGGTCTTGCTCTGTTACCCATCCTCCTGAATCTGGATGCTGTCATGGCGCTGTTTCCAGCCCTGGGGACAGAACCCGCTTTGAAGTTCGTTACCGTCATGGGCCTGTTGGCCATACCCACCATCTGCCTGGGAGCGACCTTTCCGGTCATGGCCGCCATTCTTATCCGCCGCCAAAATGAGATCGGTTTGCGGGTAGGGCAACTCTATAGCCTGAATACTGCCGGGGCTGTGCTGGGGGCGGCACTCTCCGGTTTTGTTTTTATACCCCATTGGGGTCTGGATGGGGCCATTTATATTGCATTCGCACTGAATGCCGCTATTGTAATCCTGGGTCTTTATTTCAACAGGCGCTGGACACTACCACCGCTGGAGGTACAGCCCCCAGCCCCCGGCATGGACGGTGACCGAGTGACACCCTTGCAGGTACGGGCGTTGATGGTACTGTTCGTCACGGGGTTCGCGGCCATTGGCACAGAGATCGGCTGGACCAAATACCTGATCATCTTTACCGGCAGCACCATCTACGGATTTGCCGCCATACTCACTATAGTCCTGACTGGCATTGCCGTAGGTGCCTGGGCATCCAAATCTCATATAGAGTCCATACGAACCCCCCAATTGTGGCTGGCAGCAGGCTTGGCGCTACTGGGGCTGTTGCTGATTCTCTCCCGCGTGGGGTTGAGCATGATCCCCCCGGTATATGAATTCATCAACCATTTGCAGACCACCTCTTTTCTGCGGCAAGGGGCCAAATACGCCGTCATCTTTTTGCTGTTATTTCCACCGACCTTTTTGTTCGGCGCCCTGTTCCCTCTGAGCATCAAGCTCTATTGCGGCAATCTGGAAGGTGTCCGGAAACGGATCGGCAAGGCCTTCGCCGTCAACACCGTGGCAGGCATTGCCGGCTCCATCCTGACGGGATTCTGGCTAATCCCCGTCTATGGAACCGACACATCGCTCACGGCAATGGCCCTGATCATTCTTATCCTGCCTTTCCTGTTTTTCCTGTTTTTCGCGGCCGGGGTTCGACCGCATGCCCGTATTGCACTGGCGGGGATGGTGGGCTGCGTCATGTGGGGCAGTTGGTATCTGCCCCACATCAATTACCAATCACTGATTGCCGCAGTGGATTATCCGTTCGATCTGGACACCCAAAGCGGCAAGGATCCTGAGTTCCTGTTTCTAAAAGAGGGCAAGGCGGGTGTGATCAGCATGGTCACCTATGGTCAAAATATCATAAAGCTGCAAAATAATGGGATCAACGAGTCTCTGCTGAATATGGCTGATCCCAATAAGGTTTTACTGACGGAGTCTCTGCTTGGTCTGATGCCCTATTTTCTGCATGAGGCACCAAAGAGTAGTTTTGTACTGGGCTTTGGTGGAGGGATAACCACCCGCGCCCTGACATTAACAGACCTGGAGTCGATTCGGGTAGTTGAGTTGGAACCGGTGGTGGTGGAGGCGGTGCGGGCCATTGCCGGCAGCAAGATTCCTGCGCTTCAAGACCTGCGGGTGCATATCGACTTTAATGATGCACGCAATACCCTGCTGGTCGAGGAGATGAGTTATGACCTGATTATTTCTCAGCCTTCCCATCCCTGGCTGGCAGGGGCTTCCAACATATTCAGCCGGGAGTTTTTCCAAATTGCGAAATCACGGCTCAAGCCAGGAGGGATCTATACCCAGTGGGTTAATCTCTTCAATATGGATGTCACCACGCTACGTGCCATTTTCCGCGCCTTTACCGATGTGTTTCCCTATGGACTGAGCTTCATCAACCTGGATAGCAGGGATCTTTTGTTGCTTGGCTCCACGCAGCCACTGGTATTGGATTATGATCGGATTCAGGCCCGCATTAATCGGCCTGGCATCCAAATGACATTGGATAGGTATGACATAGCTAGCCCCTATGACCTGATGATCTATTTTGGCCTGTCACGGCGAGAGATGGTTGCTGCCGCCGGCACTATGCGGCCGAACACAGACACCAACATCCTGGCCGAGGTACGCCTGTCTGCCATGGATGACGCATTTGCGGCACAGGAAGAGCCAGACCCATTCCTACGCCGGCACCATCATTTGGATTTACTGCCCTACCTGGGGACGAATGCTGCGGGGATTCTTTCTAAACAGGCAAGATACTTTCTTTCCAGGGGGCATTACGATCTGGCCGATTTACTCCTAAAACAACCAGGCACCCCATCAACCTTTCAGAGGGAAGATCAAACTAAATGAAAACCCACCATACCGGCGGGCGATGAAAAATGATCTATCTATCCCTATTGAGCAAAAGGCGCGGCACCAAGGCAAGATTATGAGGGGCGAACAGTCGCCATAATACTCTGCAACGGCTACATGCCGCCCATGCCGCAACCTACCCCCACTCCCGTATTATGGCAGTAGTCCCTTATCCAGTTGCCGCTTGGAACAGTGTCTACATTCCGCGCGGAGGGGATACCCCAGTTGGCACTTCCGGTAGCGGCACGCCGGCTCTGGGCGTTATATGGCTCCGGGTCAGCCCCCGCATCCGTGCTAGGGCTGCGACCATAAAGCAGCAGTGCGCGACGCTCCATGCCATGAGGCACAGCCGAGTGGCAGGTCATGCAGGGCGCATTCCTCTGCGCATTGTGATAAGCATGCAGATTTCTGATGCCGTTGCTATAGCCCGTTCGCCACCACTCGGTTGTGGTGCCGTTGGCGTATGTGTAGACATTCTTATCATGACATCTGAAGCAGATGTGGGTATCCCAGGTTCCGGACTGGCCGGTGGTATGGTCATGGGGGGCATTGAGAATAGGCCAGTAGTCACTGCCATGAGGCCCCTTCGGACCTGATCCATCCAGCGTGTCCGGATCCGAGTGGCAATCCGCACAGGTCATGGTGCTGGTAGCGGTAAAACCTTTCAGCAGTGAACTGGAATAATCATATACAGTACTGCTGACTGTCATCAGAAAGTCATTCTTCCCCGCAAACTCCGTTACTGGATGGTAGGAGGGGTTGTTGGGGTTAAATTCCTTGCCCTGATCAGTCAGCGTATAAATACCTGCTCCTGGGTAAGCATAGCTATCAGGGATATTGGTAGTACCATTGGCTATAGTGTCAAAGGCATAGTCAGAGTGGCACTTTAGGCAAAGCTGATACTGATACAGGACATCATCAATCTCAGAATAGACGGAACGAAGTACTTCAGACCAGGCCGCAGGCCAGGAAGGTGCAACCCCCCACACTCGCTTGAGCACATTGGATGCCAGGTGGGTCGTATTATCGGCAGCAGGACTATCCTCAGGATTTGGTGACACCCCAGGCTGTACTGCATGTGGATTGTGACAATCCTGACATTCCACGTGGCGTTTGGCTCCTGCCAGATTATCCGGGTCTTCCCGTACCTTATAGCTGGCCGCCATGTCCCCTCGCTTTGGTCTGTGCCGTCCATCATACGCGGCATCAAGAGCTGGATGTGGATACAGCTTATTTAGAGAGGCTTCAATATCAAAGGTAGGATCAGCAACATCAGATACATTACTGTTATGGCAGGTTATGCAGAGCCCAGACTCTCCATCACTTTTTAGCAGTCGCTCATTACTGTTTGGATTATTATGCGGCTGATGACAGCTTTCACAACCATTGGCCCTAGGTGTAGAGGCCGTACCAGCAATGCCTACACCCGCAACCTGATCATCCGCCACATTCTGCCCATCTATGTGCCAGGGATTGTCACCCAGGCCATTCCACTCAGCCAGGGAGTCACGGTGTTTGTTACCCACCGCCCAGCCATCCTTGTTGTGGCATTCGATACATAAGGGCGAACCATATCCCCCTACATCTCTATATGCCATGCGCAGAAATTTAGGGAACTCATCCGTATGCGGGTCATGGCAGGTGGTGCACTGCATTTCATCATTGCCATCAAGCCTGATTTTATCGGTTAAACCGACAGGGTCATTAAACTCCAAGCTATAGCCCCCTAAGGCTGCATCAAAAACAAAGGAGATAGGGTGATCATCACGAAGATCCACCCCTAAATTAGCTGC
>JAJFJN010000026.1 GCA_021773975.1 Gammaproteobacteria bacterium
AATAATGACGGCGATCGAAAATCGCGTCGATGAATTCTTTGTCCAGGCGCTTCAGCTTGATGCGTTTACATTGAAAATGGAGTTTAAGTAGCATGCGCTTTTACTTGATTATGCTGAATTTGAACTCCGAAACTTGAGTTATCCCTATTGGCTAGTGACTAAGGATGGTCCACAGCAAGTGGATTTTAGCCTGCTTGACCGGATTGGATTTTATGCTCTATCGCTTAACCAGAAAGGAGAAATTCAAAATCACCTGCAATGGCAAAACAGATGGAATGCTGCAGATTTTATAAATGAAGCGCACAAATTCAGGGTAGCAGTTGATCTGACTCTCTATGCAACAGACTGGCAAAAATGGTCGGATAAAGTGATCAATGATGCCGCCAGTAACACTGTAAAAACAGTCACGCAAACATTTAAAACGAGTAATACAAATATATTGCGAACTATTTTACCTTTTGTAAAAGACACCTCATTTGCAACCGCAGATGGCGTTACACTTTTTTTTGATAATTACACTACACCTGACACCGGTAAAATAATTGTTACGTTTGTCACCAAGGTAGCTGAGCTGTTGGATGATGCAGAAGCCGATGTAAGTTTAAACATTATATTAGGCATGGATATGAACAATGCTAAAAAAGAGTTGTTGTTTGAAGAGCTGGGCGACATTCTGCTGAACAATAAAAAAGGCAAGCATCTGGTCGATTATATGTTCACCTTTTTACAAGAACCAACCGTAAATTCAAAAATAATACTCCGGCGCACAATAGAAGATGCCTTTAGCGAACAGGATCAAATAACAGTGCTAAGAAAAATGGCCCCCATTATTTCACCCAATATAAATGAGGTAAATGCAAAACAACTGGAAAGCAACCTCATCTATTTTCAGGATAATTTTGCAGGCGTCGGCTTTTGGCCACTGCCTTTAAATAGTGATGAACAGATAGAGACCATCAAAGAGACACTCATCAATCTATACCAGGTGGAAGTTGACTCAAACCACATTGGAGAGCTGATTGATGACTATGCACCCGGACTCTGTGCATTTGTCTGCCCAAATAGATGGCTGTTTCGTATCGGTTTCGATCTATTGATTGGCCTACTCGCGTTATATGGCTTTCTTGCAATCTGGATATATCGACTGCGTGTACTATATAAACAGTATGCTTTGTATTTTATTGCTATTTGCCTAGTAACAGTGCTGGTTTTTTTGGCATCACTGATATGTGATCCATATTGGAACGAGAGGGCAGACAGTGTGGCTATTTCCGTATTTCTTGCTGTATTTGCGGCCAGCACATTTAGATACGTAAGGAAGGCAATGCAACCACCGTTGCCATAGTGTTTTAAATGCCACTCAAAATTTCGAATTGGTGAATGGAGAAAACAATGAAAGCTGAATTGAAAAAAACACCCAAGCAACAAAAGTCAGCGAGTGTTAATCGTGATAAAAACCATGCAACTACCGGGTTCATGGATAACCGACAATCTACTGCGTTACAGCTCCAGCTTATGGAAGGGATCACCAGCTCACCACAGGCAGTTGCCCAGCAACAGCTTAATAAAACACTCACCCATACTATTCAAAAGGCTGAAGATGAAGAATTGTTACAGGGTAAGTTTGTAACAACCCAACGGGTGAAACCAGAGGAGGAAGAGCTACTACAGGGTAAACTCAAAACCGTACAACGAGCAGAGCCAGAGGAAGAGGAGTTGCTACAAGGTAAGTTTGATAAAACAGCTCAACGGCGACCCTTAGAAGAAGAGGAGGAACCATTACAAGGTAAATTCTCCGCAGGTGCAAATGCAGTCCAACTACAAGAAGAAACACCACCAGTTAACAAAACCGGCATGCCAGATCAGTTAAAAGCAGGTATTGAATCCCTTTCTGGTATGAATATATCAGATGTGCGCGTACACAAAAATTCAAGCAAACCAGCCCAACTAAATGCCCTGGCTTATGCGCAAGGAAATGACATACACCTTGGTTCAGGACAGGAGCAGCATTTGCCGCTTGAGGCATGGCATGTGGTGCAACAAAGACAAGGACGGGTGAAGCCGACGATGCAGATGGCGGGGGAGATGGTAAATGATGATGTTGGGTTGGAGAAGGAAGCTGATGTGATGGGGGGGAGGGCAGCAGTACAGCGACTGTCTAAAGTGGGTGAGTCTAAGCCTGCTTATTCTAATGAAAACCGCAGTCTGTCCGCTATTATCCCTATTCAACAAAAAGCAGGTGTTGAATCATTTTCTGTCAATTGGAAAAAGCACCCAAGTAATAATGAAAAAAATGCAGCATTTTGGATTGATTATAAAGCCAAATTTAAACATGGTGATGGCTTTGATGCAGGAGATGCAGAATTTCGACAAAATGCCTCAGATGACTGGAAGATAGAAGAGGAAGATGGCAACACCATCACTGGCAAATCACCACTACAAGATGATAGTTATAATAAAGCTGCGGATCCTGAAATGTATACAGGTGATAATAAAGAGAATTTTAAGGGTGTTGATCAGCCTGGGTGGTCAGATAATGAGTTGAACAGTGGAGATAAAGTAACGTGGTCATTTACAGCTGAACAGATGGTTGTTGACACGTCAGATTCAGACAAAATATTAGAAAAGAAGGGTCCTAAAACGGTAAAAATAACTGGAAAGCATCCTCGAAATCATAACTTGAACCCATAACCAATCGCCGAGTAATAGCCGGGCAAGAAATGACCAGATGACTGGGGGCAGGTTCCGGAATATTTATTCAGGAAAGGAACAACACCTGGCAATTATGATGATACTGGTAAATCTGGAACTGCACGTGACAAATATGGAATGGGCTTGCCAGAAAGCCAATACAGCCCAACTGACATATAACATACAGGATATCAAATCAAAACCAAGATTTGGCATATGGAGATAATAATGAAAGCCCGATTGAATAAAACACCCAAGCAACTTAACAGCGGCCTAGTAGTAAGTGCTCATAACTGCAAGAACCAGGCAACTACAAGACTGGTGGATAACCGCAATACAACAGCACTACAGCTTCAGCTAATAGAAAACATTGCCAACTCACCACAAGCTGTTGCGCAACGGCAACAACTTGACCAGGCATTTGGAAATGCTACACAGCCAGTTGGAGATAAAGAGCTGGTACAGGGCAAGTTTGAAACATCACAGCTAAAATTAAAAGTAGGTTCTGACAGTGACATTACTGATGGTGGTATTTCACCTACCACAGTAGATTCCGTGCTTCCTGCAACATTCACTCGACCTGAAGTCAAGCAGGTTGAGGGGAAATCAATGGAAGCAAAAACACTTGGCCCAGGAGCAGTAGACGGAGGTACTGCCACAAATGACTATACACGTCCGATGGCGCGTGAGCTATCTGTTCGAATGGGGAGGCGATATGTTGCTGGGCACTTGTTAAACCACCATCTGGGTGGGTCTGGTGTTGATAGAACAAACATCACGGCCTTTAGCAGTAAATCGAACAGCCAGCACTTACACTATACTGAAAAGCACATCAAGAATGCCGTCAAATCAGGTTACTGGGTATATTACAAAGTAGATACAACTCGCAACGGCGCTACTAATATTGCAGAAACAATGACAACCACCTGGGGGTTTTTAGACGAGGATCTGAGTGTTGAAGGCGGGCTACACAAAGCAACCTTCAACCTTGACCCGGGTGATCCAACAGCAGAACACACGCAAGGTGCGCTGAATCTTTTCTCTTCGAAAAAAAGTCTTCAATGGGGAATAAAATATAGTCAACATGTGATTAAACGCCTGGGTTTGACAGGAGCAAAGGTGCATGATGCTTGCGCGATTATGCTGACAGGAGATTACGATGATGAAGGAAAGCTGCTGAACGAAGATGACATCAAGGAACAACTAGAAGATCGCGATATTGGAGATTATTCTGTGAATGGAATTATAGGAATGCTCAAACCTGAATCGGTCACATAGGACGGTTGATAGAATTTATTTGGCTAGTTTATAAATCAATAAAAAACAAATAAACTAATCACTAAAAGTGACAGCATAAGTACTGGCCAATAAAACACCTTTATAAGAAAGTTGCCCTTGTAGTGTATTAAGTGCAACTTATTGTCAGATACAAATAAAATCGAGTTTGCTGAAACAAACAATATGGCTGCATACATAACAAAATAAAAATACTCGAGATAGATGATGCTATGAGCTGCAACAGACTGCCTTAGATGCACATGAGAGACGATCAGTACAAAAAATAGCGCAGCACCATAGCCGAGCACTTCGGATGTGCTATAACCGAATAGATTAATTTTTAGTTCATTTTTACTTGAGATCAGCAACACCCCAAACAGTAGAATTGAGATAACGAATAGTGGGAGCAGATCAGAGATAAAGGGGCTAAGGAATTTTCGTTTTACACCAATATTAAAACTCAAGTTTCGGAGTTAAATTTTACACAAAAATAACGCCCAACTAACTGATATATAAAGAAAGCAGGCCTCACGGAAGGTATAATGTAGGTGTTCAAAGCCAAACATTAAAACCGACCGGAGGCCTGTATGAATAATGAC
>JAJFJN010000027.1 GCA_021773975.1 Gammaproteobacteria bacterium
GTTATGTGCATCTACTTGGGCAAGGCAAATTGAAAGTACAGGTCTGCACGGCAGTGGCGCGCGAACTAGTCGGGTTATAGCTTGCGAAGTGATGAACAAACATATTGTTAGTGCACATTAAAAACGAACCCAATAGAACGCCGCTAAAAATAGTGGATACGGGAATACACAGCAAGTTTTTGGGTCAGGGTATGAGAGGCCGGTTGGAGAATCCTCAAGCCTCCTGATATGTATTAACTTGCAAGCAATTGTTCCAGAAGGCTTTACCCTGGAGCAATTCTTGGCAAATACATCAGATTTTATGTATTAACGCTTTTGCGCAGCAAGTTAATACATAAAGTCTAGTACAGAACTATTTTGAATAATGCGTCCCTCTCCCTGTTTCCGCATAACAGGAATGATATGACGGGTTAGTTCATGCCAGCCGAATAGATTAGTCTCAAATTGAGTGCGGAGTACATCGGTGGTGATGTCCTCTACCGCGCCAGGCTGCCCGTAGGCTCCATTGTTGAATAAGGCGTAAAGCTGGTCATTGGTGCGTGTAAGAACAGGCTCGACTGCCAGCTGAATGCTTTCACTGTCCTGTAGATCCAGCTGTAGTGCTTCCAAACCATCAGCTAACAACCTATTAACATTCTTTTCGTTGCGCGCAGTAGCAAAAACCCGGTAACCATGCTGTTTGAGATGGTGTGCTGTGCAGAGTCCAATTCCGCTGGAACATCCTGTTATTAAAATAGTTTTTTGTTGTGCAGACACAATTGATGTTCCTTATAAACAGAATTATTGCTCCGCATAATAAACATCAAAACTCAAATTACGAATTAAAGTTTTTAGGGTGCTACCCGCTACTATTTACAGCATACATCAAATAATTCATTTAAATCCTAATGCCAAATTGGTAACCATGAGTTTTGGATAGTTAAGGGGAGTCGAGCAGTTGGATATTGCAACTCTAATAGGCATGCTGGGTGGTTTTGGCATCATCGTAGGAGCCATCGCAACAGGTGGCGATGTCATGATATTTTTAAATGTCCCATCGCTATTGATTGTAATAGGTGGGTCAACCTTTGTTGTTTTAATGCAGGTGACGATGAAGGATTTTATAGGATCCTTTGGTATTGCATTAAAGGCATTTTTTTATCAAACCAGCGATTCACTGCAAGTGATTGAAGAGGCTGTTCTACTGGCAGATATTGCGCGGAAGAATGGTCTGCTGGCATTAGAGAGCCAGGAAATATCAAATGCCTTTCTGCATAAAGGGATTGGTCTGTGTGTGGATGGGCATGATCCTATTTTAGTTAAAAAAATGCTAACCCAGGAGATTGATCAAACTATTCAACGGCATAAAGTTGGCATTGTACTGTTTAAAAATATGGCTATTGTTGCACCTGCCATGGGTATGATTGGTACGCTTATTGGTTTAGTACAGATGTTGGCTAACATGTCAGATCCCGCCAGTATTGGGCCAGCAATGGCTGTTGCCCTATTAACTACTCTCTACGGTTCTATTATTGCTAACGTTTTTGCATCACCCATTGCGATCAAGCTTGAGCGATCAAGTCAGATGGAGGAGATTAATAGAAAACTAATTACGGAGACAATTAGCGGTATTCAGGAAGGTATGAATCCTCGTGTACTTGAACAACTGCTCGCGACCTATCTACCTGCCAGCAAGCGTCCATCAGAAGATAATGAAGAGTAAAATATATTTTTTCTAAAGGGATAAAAAGTGTCAGATGAAGCTGCCGAGGTAGAGTGTGAGTGTGAAGAGGGGTTGCCACCTTGGATAGCAACCTTTGCCGATATGATGGCGCTGCTGATGTGCTTTTTTGTGCTGTTGCTGTCTTTTGCAGAGATGGATGCTATTAGATTTAAAAAAATGGCAGACTCCTTGAAAGATGCATTTGGCGTGCAGACAGAGATACCAACAAATGAAATTGTAAAAGGGATTAGTGTTGTTAAATTAGAATTTAGTGCTTCCATCTCAGATCCAACTATTGTGAATCAAATTAAGCAGGAGACAACAGAGGAGGAGAAAGATCGCTTGGAGGTCAATGATGGCCCAAAGGATAAAAGTGAAGAAGAGAGTGAAAATAGAGAGTCAGTAGATCAGGTCACCATGGGTGCTGTTGAAGCAGCGATTAAAGCAGAGATTGAAGATCAGGCTGAGGAGTTAAGAAAGGCATTAAAGCAAGAGATTGATGAAAAAATGGTGACTGTTGAGGTGATTGATAGCAATGTCATCATCCGCATCAATGAAAAGGGCTCATTTCCCTCTGGAAGCGCAGACCTGCACCCCGGCTTTATGGATGTTTTAGATCGTATAGCTGTTGCCATATCAACCAGGCCAGGTAAGGTTATTGTGGCGGGTCATACAGACGATGTACCTATCTCAACAGAACGGTTTCGCTCTAATTGGGAGCTTTCAACAGCGCGTGCAGTGACAGTGGTACATGCATTGTTAACAGACCCGACACTTGACCCTGCACGTTTTTTGCTTGAAGGTCATGCAGAGTCTGATCCATTGGTTCCAAATGATAGCTTTGAAAATCGTGCGCTTAACCGGCGTGTGGAATTGATTATTAGGCGCGTAAAGGATGACATTCTTGAAGAGCCGGTCACACCTAAGCTGGATGATGTTACGGAAAATAAAACAACGGTTGAACCAGCGCCTGTAAAACCCATTATTGTGCCTATTGTAGATGAGCCACAATTTGAGGTGCCAAAGATTGATGTTGAAGCGGCAATTGGGGTTGAAGCACTTATTCCTGGATCAGATATGGAAAAGCTGGAAACTCCGGTTGTTGCAGTAAAGGTTGAAGCAACTAATGATGCTGAACCGCCTATTGCGCCTGTGCCAGAGGTTGAGGTGATCAATAAGGCTGAGCCTACAATTGCGCCTATACTGGAAGATGGGACACAAAAGAGAGATGTTGATGAGTCCCCTCAAATAGATGAGGTGATTACCGTAGAGGATCTGATTTAACATGTTGAGTGAGATTAACAGCTTATGAATGATGAAACCATTCAGCAAGAGGCTGATGAGCGGAGAGGCTATTTTCGTATTGATGACCGGGTAAAACTGAGTTATCGCTCAATATCTGAAGAGGAGCTGCCTGAGCTTATAGGGCGACTGAAAACAGGCGCTGGCTCTAATTTTACTGTGATGAGTAGTTTTACATCGATGTCACAACAGATGGTCGTTCAACTTCGCCGTATTGAAGGCTCATCACCTGATGTGGCTGCGTGCATTAAAATATTAGACAGAAAGCTTAATATTTTAGGACGAGCCTTTCTGGTGCAGGAAGATGCCGTCTCAAATCAGCCTTCAAAAGCGGTTAATATCAGTGCAGGTGGGATTTCTTTTAATAGTGCTGAATTTTATGAAGAAGGAACGGCGTTAGAACTCAAGCTTTTATTGCTTCCTGACATGACGGGCATGATGGTTTATGGTGAGGTGATTGCTTGTTCTGAGGTAGAAGATGCAGAAGAGACAGATGAACCCTATTCCTTACAAATCTCTTTTCCAAATATCCGTGAGCCAGATCGAGACTTATTGATTCGCCATATATTAAAGCGTCAGGGTGAATGGCTGCGTAAGAGACGCAAGGAAAATGAGGCTACGAATAGTGAAACCGAGTGATACTGAACTAAAAGATGCGCTATTAGAGGCTGAGAAAACTCGACTAACAGGTGATGATCCTCATCATCTAGGTAAATGCCTCCTTTTTTTGCATCGCCGCAATGTTATGCTGGAAGAGGTGGCAGAGCATGCAGAACGCTTTTTGCGGTTTGGATTGCAAGAAGATGAACATGCTCAATTACGTCGATTGTTAGATCATTTGCGTCGGGAAACGCTACGTGAATTAAATCAAACCCCAGATCAATTGGGTCTTTAGTCAAGGATGCGTTTAGTTGGGAATGGAAGTCGGCATCAAAACTTATATTTTGTGATAAAATCTGCAGCAATTTAAAGTTGCGTCTTGCCTCAATCGCCATATATTCCAAATGTGAGAGAGGCTGATTTTGAGGATCAAAACATGCCGATTTATGAATACCGCTGTGATGACTGTGGTCACGAGCTAGAAGCACTGCAAAAAATGAGCGATGTCCCACGCACGGAATGCCCTGCTTGTGGCGAACCTACCTTAAAAAAACTAATTTCTGCTGCTGGTTTCCGTTTAAAAGGCGGTGGTTGGTATGAAACCGATTTTAAAAATGGCAAGAAAAAGAACCTTCATGATGCGGGTAAAAAAGAGTCAACACCGCCTTGTGCAAAAACGGGAAGCTGCCCAGCAGCTAAATAAAGACGGCATCTGTTTTCAGGGTCTGTAAAAACGGCTAAATATTAAGTGAATATTTAGCCGTTGTGATCCAATAATAGAAAAATTGCGCAGGAAAATGCCCAGGTGGCGGCTTTCAAGCTTGCGCAGTTGGATGCCAAACCGTAACATTCCCGCTTCTGGCGACCTTAAAGGTATAAGCTTTAAGATCACCACCTGACTTAAATAGACAATCTCCAATTAGGAAAATCATTATTATGCGCAGCCATTATTGCGGACATCTGAATGCCTCTCATATTGACCAAGAGGTCGAAATCTGTGGCTGGGTGCATCGTCGGCGCGACCACGGTGGCGTTATTTTTATCGACTTGCGTGATCGGGAAGGCTTGGCTCAAGTTGTCTATGATCCTGATCTACCTGATATATTTTCTACAGCAGAGCAGGTTCGCAATGAGTTTGTTCTGCGCGTTAAGGGTCGTGTGCGCCGCCGTCCTGAAGGCACAGAAAATCCTAATATGCCCACGGGTGAAGTGGAGATATTAGGCTTGGAATTAGAGGTGTTAAACCATGCTGATACGCCTCCTATCCAGCTGGATGATAATGATGTTTCTGAAGAGTTGCGTCTGCGTTATCGTTATATCGACTTGCGTCGGCCACAGATGCAAGAGCGTATGCGCCTGCGTTCCAAAGTTGCAACTGAGTTGCGCAACTTCTTGAGTAAACATGGTTTTCTCGATATTGAGACTCCCATGCTGACTAAGGCAACCCCAGAGGGCGCGCGGGATTATCTAGTGCCAAGCCGCACCCATCCGGGGCAGTTTTTTGCTTTGCCTCAGTCGCCGCAGCTGTTTAAACAGTTGTTGATGATGTCGGGTATGGATCGTTACTATCAGATTGTGCGCTGTTTTCGTGATGAAGACCTGCGTGCTGACCGCCAGCCTGAATTCACCCAGCTTGATATCGAAGCCTCATTCATGGATGAAGATGCCATTATGACTCTTATGGAAGAGATGATTCGAGGGCTGTTTAAAACCACAATGGATCAGGAGCTGCCCAACCCATTTCCGCGCATGACCTATGCTGAATCAATGCTGCGTTTTGGTTGTGACCGGCCAGACTTGCGGATACCACTAGAGCTGATAGATGTCGAAGATCTGATGCAGGCAGTGGAATTCAAGGTTTTTGCTGGGCCAGCCAAAGATCCTAATGGACGTGTGGCGGCACTGCGTTTGCCACAAGGTGGAAAGCTGTCACGTAAAGATATTGATACCTACACCAAATATGTCAGTATCTATGGTGCTAAAGGTTTGGCCTATATTAAGGTCAATGAACTGGCCAAAGGACGTGATGGTCTGCAATCACCGATTCTGAAATTTCTGCCTGATGAGACGATTGATGGCATCATGCAGCGTGTCGGGGCTGAAGATGGCGATTTAGTCTTCTTTGGTGCAGATAAAACCAATATTGTTAATGAATCGTTAGGTGCACTACGTGTCAAACTTGGGCATGACTGTGGATTGCTGGAAGGTGACTGGAAGCCGGTATGGGTAGTGGATTTCCCAATGTTTGAGTGGGATGAGCAGAATAAACGTTGGAGTTCACTGCATCATCCTTTTACAGCAGCTAAAGAAGATCACCTTGGCTTGCTGGATAGTGATCCAGCCGCTTGTGATTCACGAGCCTATGACATGGTGTTGAATGGTACTGAGATTGGAGGCGGCTCTATCCGTATTCACCGTTCAGAAGTGCAGCAGAAGGTGCTTAAACTTCTGGGCATTGATGATGAAGAGGCGGAGGAGAAGTTTGGCTTTCTACTCAAAGCTTTGCGCTATGGTTGTCCACCGCATGGTGGTCTTGCCTTTGGCTTGGATCGGCTGGTAATGCTGATGGCTGGTGCCACTTCCATTCGTGATGTAATGGCCTTTCCTAAGACCCAAACGGCGGCCTGCCAGCTTACGTCGGCTCCGTCTGAAGTGAGTATGGAGCAGTTGCAGGAACTCTCTTTGCGAGTGCGTAAACCTCAGGTAGAAAAGAACGCATGATCTATTGTTTCCCAGGGTTCGCTTTGAACTCTGGGGGACTTGTGGTTTAGTTGCTCATGCTTGAGTAGCTATTGGATGTGCAAAAAAGAGTAGAGGGATTAACTGAGTTCACTTGGTTTATCTATATGGTAGCCTTGGGCATAGTCTATGCCAATTTTTTGTAGATGTAGCAGCGTTTCTTCATTTTCAACAAATTCAGCGACCGTCTGAATATTCATAACATGCCCCACTTGATTAATGGCTTCAACCATAGCTGAGTGAATAGGGTCATTTAAAATATCTTTAATGAACTCGCCATCAATCTTTAGGTAATCAACGGGAAGATGTTTTAGATAGCCAAAAGATGAAAGGCCACTGCCAAAATCGTCCAGTGCAAATTTACAACCAACAACACGTAGCGCATTGATAAAGCGGAGAGCTTCATCCAGGTTAGCAATTGCTGCGGTTTCTGTGACTTCAAAGCAGATCATCTCTGGAGGAATGGCATAGTGCTCCAGTTGTTTGATAGCAAACTCACGAAATCCCTCTTCCATAAATGAAGCGCCGGATAGATTTATATTTAGGATAAAAAAATCAGATGTTCCTTCAGTTAGCAATTTGGCCATATATTTGAAGGATGCTGTGATCACCCAACGATCCACAGCAGGCATTAGATTGTATCGCTCGGCTGCAGGAATAAAAGCGCCGGGTGGAATCAATGTTCCATCTTCTTCATAAAGGCGCACCAATACCTCGCGATGGGGTGGCAGGTTGCTGCTTTTGTTAAGTGAAATGATAGATTGGCTATGCAGTGTCAATCGTTCATTATCGAGTGCGCTATGGATCTTTGACACCCATTGCATCTCACCGTGGAGACGTGACGCCTCACTATTACCATGCTCAAAGATATGGACACGATTGCGCCCTTCATCCTTTGCAGTAATACATGCGGTATCAGCAGAGATCATAATGCTGGATGCATCTTGGGTTGCACCGCTAAAGGGCACGAGTCCAATGCTAAAGCCTATTGCAAATAGTTTCCCATCATGAGTAAAACGGAAATCTTTGATAGTTGAGCGTAGATTATTTGCAGTTCTGATGGCCGCATCTAATGGGCAGTTTGGTAGTAAGATGCCAAATTCATCACCACCTAGTCGTGCTAAATAATCCGAACCACGAATTTTATATTTAAGAATACTGGTGAGCTGGCGCAATAACTCATCACCTGCGGCATGACCACAAGTATCATTTATGATCTTGAATTGATCTAAATCAAGATATAGTAATGCATGCTCTATATCACAATTTTTTGATGTAGAGATAAGGTCGTATAGTCTGCGTTCAAAGCGATTGCGATTTTCCAGCCCGGTTAATGGGTCATGGTTTGCTTGCCAGAATAGGCGAGCTTCCATGCGACGAGAATGGCTGATGTCCCGGAATACAATGACTGATCCTGTGCTATTGCCATCGTCACTAGTGATACTTGCAACGGACAGTTCAATATGAAACTGGGTGCCATTTGTATTGATCAGAATGAGACCAGCATCTAAATACTCTAAATCAGAGTCTTCCTGTACCTTTGATGCAGGCTTCATTTTCAGCACTTGATCCAATGGGCGACCGATAGCATTTACGCTATGCCATCCACAAAGCTGTTCTGCGGAGGCATTTAGGAATTCAATGCGCTTATCTTTGTCTGTAATGATAACGGCATCAATAATGGATGACAGGGTGACTTCAAGTCGTTCTTTTTCACGTTGGAGAGTGCTGTTAGATACGCCAAAGTGACTATCATATACTTGGATAAGGCATTTTCCTTCAAAGCCATCAATGGTCAAAGGTTTTATTACGGCATGCTGAAATGATTGCTGTAATCCTGAGGCTGCATTATGATCAGGAGAACCTAGAGGTAATAACTGGGTGTAGAGTGGCTGAGGAGTCGCTGAATTACTTGAGAGACAGCGCTCAATAGCATGTAAAAAAGTGTTGTTGAGATCTGGGAATAGCTCAGAAAGAGGTTTTCCCTGTGCATATTTACAGTCAATGCCAGAGCTATTTTGTACCCAACTATTCCACAAGATAACTGAGCCTGAGTTATCAAGAACGATAAGGCCAAAATCAATATTATTGGTTAGATTAATAGGCAACTTCAGTGTCTCTTCTGCGGCTTTAATTTTCATTGACTGCATTATTTTTAAAACACTCTATATAAGAAAACATCTATAGCTGATTTTATACAAAATGGCTCTGCACTAACTTACTGTTCCACGCTAATTCGTTTGATAATCTACCTAATATTACAGGCGCTTAGGTAATTTTAGTGTGATGTGTTTATGAATCAACAGCTTTTTCTGCTTTTTCAATGCTTTATACTCGTGGAATAGGAACATAGTACAGAGCCATTTTATACAAACATAACGTTGTATCGGAAGTTGTGGGCATTTCTTTAATTATCTAAACTTGATTGTAATCGACCATCTGCTGGTATGAAAATTTTGCTTCATTCTTATGGGTTTTGACGCTCCGCTGCTTGTGGCAAGGATATCTATTTAGAGTGGCTTTATTTATGAATTCTGGTGGGGTACTAAAAATCACTTGATAGTATGATTCTGGTAAGATTCTAGATCCTTAAATATCAACTTGAAAAGACTGGTTACCTATGGATGTATTACTTGCGAACCCCCGAGGTTTTTGTGCTGGCGTTGACCGTGCCATTGATATTGTAGAGCGTGCACTGGATATTTTTGGTGCGCCCATCTATGTGCGTCATGAAGTGGTGCATAACCGTTTTGTTGTAGAGGGTCTGCGTCAGCGAGGGGCAATATTTGTTGATGAGCTTTCTGAAATACCAGATGGAAATACCGTTATTTTTAGTGCCCATGGCGTTTCCAAGGCTGTTCGCAGAGAAGCAGAAGAGCGAGGCCTGAAGGTTTTTGATGCAACTTGTCCGCTGGTAACAAAGGTGCACTTAGAGGTGGCACGTTACGCCCGTGCTGGGCAGGAGGTTGTGCTGATTGGGCATCGTGGACACCCTGAGGTTGTCGGTACGATGGGACAGTATGATAGAAAAGATAGGCGGGGTGGTATCTATGTTGTTGATACACCAGAAGATGTGAAGAGGTTACAGATAAAAACCCCCGATACTTTGGCATTTGTCACCCAAACAACCCTCTCAATTGATGATGCGGCCACTATCGTTGATGCACTGAAGGTTCGTTTTCCCTCAATTCAGGGACCTAAAAAGAATGACATCTGTTATGCCACCCAAAATCGTCAGGATGCAGTGAAGACATTGGCAAAAGATTGTGACTTGGTATTGGTGGTTGGATCACCAAATAGTTCCAACTCTAATAGATTAAAAGAGATTGCTCAAAAATTAGGTAAAGCAGCCTACCTTATTGATGGTGCTGATGATATTCAAAAAAAATGGCTTGATAATGTGAATCAGGTAGGTGTTACGGCGGGTGCTTCAGCGCCAGAAATATTGGTGGAAGAGGTACTTGAACAGCTTAAAGAGTGGGGTATCTGTGGTGTAAAACAGATAGAAGGGCGAGAGGAGGATATTGTTTTTTATCTACCCAAAGCACTACAGGATGCTGTAACTACATAGATTAAAAATGAGTGGCATCCTGCTTACGCTGAACGCCATGGAGAGCAACGCGAAGGCGGTTAGTCCCAGATAGGCAACGCTGTTTATTGTCTTTCGGAATTAGGAGCGCTAGCGAGTGATGGAGAGAAAAATAAACAGCTTTAGTTGCCGTAGAGTCATTGCGGTAGTCATGATGATATGTAACACGAGCAGCTTGCTGCAATGTGTTATATGTCATCGTGACGGACGATGTAATGGTCTCCTCCCCCTTATAGTTCGGCGTCTATGCGCCATGATGGAGATAGAAGCAACCATCAATGTAAGCAGGAGAAGACCATGAAAAAGATTACAACAATCGGGCTGGATTTAGCAAAGAATGTATTTCATGTTATATGCTGCAATGAACATGGCAAAGTCATCAGAAAAAAGATGCTGAGGAGGAAAGAGGTTATTCTATTTTTTACTCAAATGCCGCCGTGTCTGATTGGTATGGAGGCTTGTTCTGGTGCCCACTACTGGGCACATCAATTCATCGCCCTGGGGCATCAAGTAAAACTGATTCCAGCGCAGTTTGTGAAGTCTTTTGTGCAGGGTAATAAAAATGACTATAACGATGCTTTAGCCATAGCAGAGGCTGTTGTTCGTCCAAAACATGCGTTTTGTAACGCCCAAGACAACAGCACAACAAGATGTGCAGGCACTTCACCGCTTACGTGAAAGACGCCTTCAAGAACGTACAGCCCTCTGCAATCAGATCAGAGGCCTATTGGCAGAATATGGCTTGATCTTGCCACAAGGCGTTAATGTTATACGCCGACGTATTCCTGAATTGTTGGAAGATGCGGAGAATGGATTGAGTGATCTGTTTCGCCAACTGTTAGCCCAGTGCTATCAACAATTGCAAGAACTTGATGAGCATGTTGCTTTTTACACACAGACACTGGAAATACAGAATCAACAGAATGAAGCCTGCCAAAGGCTACAAACCATTATCCCTGTATAACTCGATAGATTTCACTTTTTGAGGCAGTTATTAGATACCAGATATAATTATATTTACACATATTACTGGCATCTACGGAAGATTTTTGAAGAGATGCCCGTCTACTTGCGGGATGAAACCCAGTGGGTGACTTGCGGCTTTGGGAGTGTCTATGCTGAAGAGCTTAAATGTCTAGCTGGGCGTGATAACATTAGCGGTTACTCTTAATTTTCAAATTAGAGCTGTATGCAAGTGATGATGCTGAGTTGCAGCAGGGTTATGCGGCATCTTGCATCAGCATTTCCTGAACATTTTCGATATGCTCGAAAAGCTCACCCCGTTCAATCTCAAGGAAAGTCAAAACCCCATTTTCGATGTGCGCCCACTCGGGGTATACATTGTCAGTATCCGAGGCTTGGCTCAACTCATTACGGGTCCTCTCAGTGACAAACTCGGCAATCTTCAATATCGTGAGCAGTTCCAACACCATATCCTCCAACTTGTCCGGATGTGGCAGGATATCCAGGTAATGATGGTGGGTACGAATAACCTGAATAACAGTTTTAGGCAGATTCCAGCTCTTGGCGATGAGGTAGCCCACCTTGGCATGATCGATACCAAATCGCTCATGCTCCAGCCGGGTACTGCCATCTAGCTTATTCTGCTCAGCTAGCACTTCCAGATAACCGGGATAGTAATCTTTCATCACCGGAATACCACAATCGTGAAAAAGGCCGATAGTAAAGGCGAGATCGGCAGCGCCACTACCCAAACGCATCGACAGGGCAGCGCTGGCGAGAGCTACACGATTAGCCGTCTCCCAGAAGCGTGGCATCCCCTTATCACCCACGGTATTACGCAATGCGACGCCGGTCACGCAACTGACCACCCTTCCCATGCCCAGTAGCATTACTGCATTGGGGATTGAACTCTGGGGCACCCTCAGACCAAAAGCGGCAGAGTTGACCAGCTTCAAAACCTCAGCTGAAAGGCCAATATCCTTGCTGATAATCCCTATGATCTTATCCACGTCTGGATTATCGCGGGATCTCTCCATCTGAATGGCATGCACCGCATCGGGGATGACCGGAAACTGGATCTCTTCAACAGGTGGAAACCCGCCCTCACTAGACATTAAGCCTCTCCGCCTCGGGCGTGGTTTGCTTGACCACGCTATTAGTAACTACTCAAATCATTCTGCCATGATCGGAGATATGATACCAATCAAATCAAATCAACTGCAGTGCGGTGCTTTTTGTTTGGAGGGTATTCCAGTTCTTAAATGAGTCTGGACGGGAGTAATAGTAGGGTTCTTTAGGATGGGTATTGATCCCTTCTCAGCCTGGATTTTATTTGTAACCCCTCAGATTAATCAACACACTAGGAGGCTGTCCGAGAATAGAAACCGTAGCGAGGGAAAGCCATTTTGAGTCAGATTTTTTGATCAAATGAGGCGAATATTGGGCATATTTAACGACTTTGATCGTAAAATCTGGCCGAAATGGCTTTTCCGCAGTAGGTTTTTCTATTCTCGGACAGCCTCCTAGCCCTGCCCATTGGGCTGCAGCCAGTCCATCGGCCAAATCCAGTGCCCCTAAACCTGCGCTGGTGGGTAATCCCCGTCTCTTTCTGAACTGTGTTTCAAGTGGGTAGATATAAATTGTTTTGTGGCTCAAGGCTGACTGGGAAAATTGATCCTGTCGC
>JAJFJN010000028.1 GCA_021773975.1 Gammaproteobacteria bacterium
GTTGACGTTTGTTGTTAAATCAATAGATTACAGAAAATCAGCTGAAAGTGTCCTGCGCATGTTCGTTTGTTCTTCGACTCCATAGGCCTAGTTTAACATGTTGTTTTTAATCATGTTTGGTGGTTTTCAGTCAGGCACTACATAGAGGCGATCAATTCCCTCAATATCCAAGGTGACTTTTTTGGTCAACAACTCCCCAAGGCTTTGGTTTATCATGGGATTGGCTCCGGTTGGCAATTTGGGTGATTCACCCTCCCGCCGCTTGTTCGGCTATGACAGAAGTTTAGTACTTCTGATGACCAACTGGGGCCACCACCTCATGACTCGTTGGTCTGAGGCGGAGCCTCGCTAGTTAGTTCTTTTTAAGAACTTTTTTACCCATCTCAGGGATGAGCATCTGCATCCACATCTGCTCCCTCTTTCTTTACTGGCATCATGTCAGCTTTACTAATGCCCAGCATTAAAACAGCTGTGCTAGCTACATAGATGGATGAGTAGGTTCCAACTAGGACACCAATGATCAATGCTAATGCAAATCCGTGAATAATCTCCCCACCCAGCACAAACAGGGCACCCAGAACTAACAACGTAGTAACCGATGTCATCATGGTGCGTGACAACGTTTGATTCAATGATGCATTAACTATTTCAGCAGCTGTCCCTTTTCGCATCTTACGAAAGTTCTCACGGATACGATCGTAGACCACAATAGTATCATTCAGTGAGTAACCAATAACTGCCAGCACTGCCGCCAGGACAGGCAGATCAAACTCAATCTGAAAGAGAGAGAAAATACCCATAGTGATCAGCACGTCATGCACAAGTGCGACAATAGAACCTACAGCAAAGCGATACTCAAAGCGCATGGCCACATAGATCAAAATACCGATCAAAGCATAAAGCATGGCCAAGCCACCATCCTCTGTCAGCTCATCACCCACCTGAGGCCCCACAAACTCGACCCGTCGCAGGTTAGCCTCACCTTCAGCCACCACGTGTTTTAAGGCGTCGAAAGCCTGATCACTAAGCTCTGCATTAGACATATCTGCGCGAGGAGCCAAATTAACCAGCACCTCTCTTGTTGTCCCAAAATGCTGTGCTGTTGCATCTTGAAAACCCGCCGCTGCCAATGCGTTGCGTACCTTACCTAAATCAGCTGACTGCTGATAGCCAACCTCTATCAAGGTTCCACCTGTGAAATCAATCCCAAGATCCATTCCACGCATGACAATGGATCCAATAGCCACAAGGATAGCAATCGCTGATAGGGCAGCAGCAAGCTTACGCATACCCATGAAATCAATGGCACGGTTTAATTTGAATAATTGCATGATTTTATTTTCAGTTTCTATGTCTAGGGGTTAGGTAAATCAACAACACCTAATGAATAACAAAAATTATTACGTTTTATTTGGATTGCTATATCGAAAGTTTATTCACGCGCTTACCGCCGTAGACAAAATTCACAACAGCACGTGTGCCAATAATGGCAGTAAACATTGAGGTCAGAATGCCAATAAACAGCGTTACTGCGAATCCTTTGATAGGCCCTGTACCAAAACCAAATAGCACTGCTGCTGCAATAAGAGTCGTAATATTGGCATCTGTAATCGTTGAAAGCGCCTTCGCATAGCCTGCGTGAATGCTGGCTTGCGGCGTATTTCCATTGTTAATCTCTTCGCGAATACGCTCAAAAATAAGCACATTCGCATCTACAGCCATACCCACTGTCAATACTATACCGGCGATACCAGGCAAGGTGAGTGTGGCCTGCAGCATTGAGAGCACCGCAACAATTAAAAGCAGATTTACCACCAACGCCATATCCGCAACCAAGCCAAACACCCGGTAATAGATAGCCATAAATATCATTACAAGGATCAAACCAATAACAACCGAATTGAACCCCTGTTGAATGTTATCTGCACCCAGGCTAGGGCCAATGGTGCGTTCTTCAACAATCTCAATCGGCGCAGCCAATGCACCCGCACGCAGTAAGAGAGCCAAGTCTCGTGACTCCTCTGTACTATCCAACCCTGTTGTCTGAAACCGCTTACCAAAGGGTTCCTGGATAGTGGCAATACTAATAACCTCTTCCACCTTTCGTTTGCGTTTAACTATTTTGCCATCTTTATCCTGGTGCTTTTCATAACGCGTCTCAATAAATACCACAGCCATAGGCTTGCCGACATTATCTGATGTCACATCGCGCATGCGTCGTGCACCAGGACCATCAAGATTAACAAATACTGCAGGTGAGCCTGAACGCTGATCTAGACCTGAAGAGGCATTTGTAATCTGATCACCCGTAACAATCACCCGCTTTTTAAGCAATACAGGACGACCATCTCGTGTGCGATATAAACGAGCGCCAGGTGGTACACGTCCAGCTACAGCATCTTCAACATTATGTTCAGTATCTTCCAGTCGGTACTCTAATGTTGCTGTTGCACTTAACATGTCTTTAATTCGAGCAGGGTCTTGCACACCAGGAAGCTGCACAACAATACGGCGCTGCCCCTGCTGCTGGATAACTGGCTCAGCCACACCCAATGCATTTACACGATTACGTAGCGTGGTTATATTTTGATCTAGTGCAAACTTCCGTACCTCTAGCTGTACTGTTTTACCCAACTTGGCTACAACAAAAAAGCTATCAATGTCATCTTTAGCTTCAACAGTAAGCTCACGAAATTCATTGGAAATCGCACCCACCGCTTTATCTCGCACTGTAGCATCACGAAACTTAATGCTAACGGAGATATCATCTTTGGAGACTGTCACATAACGCAGTTTTTCATTTCGCAATAGCGTACGAATATCACCAGAATAACGCTCTGTTGCCTGCTTTACCGCTGCATCCATATCAACATCAATCAACACATGAATGCCGCCTCGCAGATCCAGCCCAAGGTTCATTGGCATAGCATTGATGGCGCGAAGCCAACCAGGCAAATCAGTCGAAAGCGTTAAAGCCCGATTAAAATCATCACCCAGCGTTTCATCCAGTACATCTTTTGCTCTAAGCTGAGACTCAGGGTCATGAAACCGCAACAGGAGTTTAGTACCGGAAAAATCCAGCGATTTGACCTCAACTCCAGCAGTTTTTAATGCACTTTCTACAGTCGCTACTGTGCCTTGATCTACCTTTGCCCGCCGTGTGCCAGCAACTTCCATTGAAGGATCCTGATCAAACAGATTGGGCATCGCGTAGAAAACCCCTGTCAGGACGACAATAAGAACCAGGAGGTTCTTCCAAATTGGATATCGATTCATGATTTTTTAAAGATTAACTCTTCGGCCTTTACCGCAATTTATTGTTATTTGATGGTAATTAAAATGCAGATTACCCAAAAAAGTAAGTTCCCAGGCAATCACTGCTTGCGCTATTTATAGCTCTTTCATGGTGCCTTTTGGCATCACTCCTAAGATTGAATGCCGCCTAATCTTAACTTCAACACCTTTGGCTATCTCAACCTGAGCAAAATTCTCGCCTATTCCAGTTACTTTGCCAAGAATACCGCCCTCAGTCTGAACCTCGTCACCCTTACTAATTGATTCCACCAGTTTTTTGTGCTCTTTTTGGCGCTTTAGTTGCGGCCTGATCATGAAAAAATAGAGCAAGACAATCAAGCCAATTGGAAATATTAAACTTTCAAAGCCCATCTGGCCTGGAGCAGGCGCGGCGGCGGCAGCTTCAGCCATAGCATCAGAAATAAAGAAACTCATATTGGTAATTTTCCCACTCTCAAGGATTCACGAAGCGACGGATTATGCCACAATTAATTGCGTAAAGCGTAGAACTCACGCACAAACTCATTCAATCTCTTATTTTCAATGGCTTGGCGCAGCCCCCGCATTAATCTTTGGTAATAATGAAGGTTATGAATAGTATTCAGTCTAGCGCCTAATATCTCATTACACTTAGCTAAGTGACGCAGATAACTCCGACTGTAATTTTTACAGGTATAACAATCACAGAGGGAATCCACCGGCTCATCGCTCAAGCGATGGGTTGCATTTCTAATGCGCACTACACCTGTGTGCGTAAACAGATGTCCATTCCGAGCATTACGCGTCGGCATGACACAATCAAACATATCAATACCACGCTGCACGGCCTCTACAATATCTTCTGGCGTTCCAACCCCCATAAGATAATGCGGCCTGTCCGCAGGCAGATGACGTCCAAGAAAATCCAACACACGCCATCTATCCTCTGACGGCTCCCCTACTGAGAGTCCTCCCACAGCATACCCATCAAAACCAATTTCCATTAATCCATCCAAAGAGGCTTGACGCAGGTGCTCAAAGACACCGCCCTGCACGATACCAAAAAGTGCTGATGCACTATCGCCATGAGCTTCCTTACTACGCCTAGCCCAGCGCAATGAGAGCTGCATAGAACTTTCTGCCTCATCTTGTGTAGCCGGATAAGGCGTGCATTCATCAAATACCATGACGATATCTGATCCCAGCTTGCGCTGCACATCCATAGACTCTTCAGGCCCCATGAAGACCTTACTGCCATCAATCGGAGAGCGAAAAGCCACACCCTGCTCAGTTATTTTTCGCAGATCTCCCAGACTAAAGACCTGAAAGCCACCTGAGTCTGTAAGAATGGGGCGATCCCAATGCATAAAACCATGCAGTGAGCCATGCGCAGCAATTACATCTGTTCCTGGTCGCAGCATTAAATGAAAGGTATTTCCCAGAATAATCTCAGCACCAATCCCTTCAAGCTCTTCAGGGGTCATAGCCTTTACCGTGCCATAGGTACCCACCGGCATAAAAGCTGGAGTCTCAATTGTTCCTCGAGGAAAAGTGAGCCGCCCTCGCCGCGCAAAACCATCTGCAGCTAGACGCTCAAAATGCATTTTTTCTTCCATTACAGTTAGTTATGCTACTCATTATTCTCCCTCTTCAATACTTGAGTGTTTTTCGTGGTTTTTTACTTGACAAAATCAGTAGGAATTTACTATAGTTAGTACCAGTACAGTTAGTTTCATGATTTTCCTCCTGATCCTTAATCCTCGTACTTGATTTGCGCGGCATACCTAATGCCGCGCTTTTTTTTACTCAAAAACATTGCATCCCCATAGCTAAAGAAACGGTAACGCTGCTCCACAGCATGTTGATACGCCATCCTTACATGTTCATAGCCTGCAAAAGCTGCGACCAGCATTAGCAACGTTGATTCAGACAGGTGAAAATTAGTAATCAAGGCATCTACACACCGAAATGAATAACCTGGTGTGATAAACAAGCGCGTATCCCCTTGGAAGGGCTCTAGTTTACCCGTTGCCGCAGCAGCTGACTCCAAGCTGCGCACGCTGGTTGTACCAACGGCTATCACTCGACCGCCTTGCTCTTTTGCGACTCTGACCTTATCGCAAACCTCTTCTCCTACCTCAACATATTCACTGTGCATGACATGATCTTCTAAACGATCAGCTCGAACAGGTTGAAAGGTTCCAGCACCCACATGCAAGGTTACCCAGGCACTCTCTACGCCCAGTTTTTTTAACTTTTTCAACATAGCCTCATCAAAGTGCAAACCAGCTGTTGGAGCCGCTACTGCACCTAACTTATCGGCATAAACTGTCTGATAGCGCTCTTGATCAAACGCCTCATCTTCTCGGTCGATGTAGGGGGGAAGCGGCATATGCCCCTCCAGCTGCATCAGGTCGATAAAATCAATCTCTGGAGAAGCAAGTTCGAATAAGGCATCAGCACGACCCACAACCTGAACTGTATGCTCACCAACAACAATCTCTCCCCCAGGTTTTGGGGATTTTGAAGCTCGAATGTGCGCCATTGCACGACGAGGCTCTAATATGCGTTCAAGCAGAATCTCCACCTTTCCACCTGTCGCTTTATGACCATACATTCTGGCAGGCATAACCTGTGTATTATTAAATACCAGCAAGTCGCCTGGTTGTAGCAAGCTGGGTAAATCAGAAAAGTTACGGTCTGCCAATAGACCCGTGTCACCATCCAGGCACAGCATACGGCTATCGCCACGCTCTCCAGTCGGGTGTTGGGCAATCAGCTCATCAGGCAAATCATAGGAAAAATCAGAACGTCTCATGGGGAGGGATATTATCACACAGCTAGTTGTTGCCATGAGCAGAGAAATGGATATACTTACCGCTTCTCATGCCGGGGTGGTGAAATTGGTAAACACAGTGGATTCAAAATCCACCGGCTTCACGGCCTTGTCGGTTCAAGTCCGACCCTCGGTACCATTATCTTAGATCTAGACTAGATACAAAGCTAATGCATTAATTTAGCTTTCCACGCACCAAATCCCGGAATATTTACTTCACTCTCTGTATAAAAACCTTTTTCTGCCCGTATATGGCATACATTGCACCGGCTCAATGACTTCACGGCTGGGTTATCTTGTATCACTTTTTTAGGTATAGAGCGATGCTCATATACTAGGAGGCTGTCCGAGAATAGAAAAACCTACTGCGGAAAAGCCATTTCGGCCAGATTTTCCGATCAAATTCGTTAAATATGCCCAATATTCGCCTCATTTGATCAAAAAATCTGACTCAAAATGGCTTTCCCTCGCT
>JAJFJN010000029.1 GCA_021773975.1 Gammaproteobacteria bacterium
AGCGAGGGAAAGCCATTTTGAGTCAGATTTTTTGATCAAATGAGGCGAATATTGGGCATATTTAACGAATTTGATCGGAAAATCTGGCCGAAATGGCTTTTCCGCAGTAGGTTTTTCTATTCTCGGACAGCCTCCTAGGCAGTAAACATTTTGGAAATCCAGCTACCCAATACCTGCTTGGATTAATCCTCCTCATTGCAGGTATAAAGATGATAGCGCTATAGCTGCATCTGTCAGTAAATAACACCACCTACCTGAGTTCAAGCATTTGATTATAGTTGGGCATTTGCTCCCATTCATCTTTGTTTTAAATGGCTAGCCTAATTGCTTTGATCTATACTTTTAGAGGGAGGAGCATCATTCATCTTTATCTAATAACTATCATGTAACTAGGGATAAATGAGCGCCAAATGACTTACTGAGTCTCAGCAGTAGCCTGCTGCTTTTCTCTCTTTTACCCTATATCAAACACAAGCAAGCTCTAAACACCTACCAATCAATCAACAAGGGACTTACACACAGATGAAATTAATTTTATAACGGACACCACCACTAGGCGTATGCCGACTTCTTAATAAAATATGCCATATAGGGAGAGCAACATGTTTTCATATCTATTCAATAAGCTTTTTAAGCCTTATCTAACAATTACAGCATTCTTATTCACGCTAACCATAGGGTCGGTTGTGATCGCCGACAGTGGCGATGTAACCGACGATATCCAACCCTTTTTCATGTGCAGTGCCGACACCACATGCCCGGGAGAAGCTATGGCTGTGTGGGCAGATGTAGATGGGGTTGATAATGGCACCATCTATGATCCATACGAAACCATGGTCACCTTCTATACAGCCACAGGCTCTGCATGCGGCGAGGTCATATCTGGTGAGAAGGTTTATTTACATTCACCCAGCGATACAGGATGTCCTGCTGCACCCAATGATCGGGGTCGTTTTGTCTTGCATTTTGTGGATATGACTACAGCCGGGTTTGATCAGACAGACCCAACAACTTGGATATTCAAGACTGTCCCGCAGGTTAACTTCGAGTTATCCAATGTCGGCATGCCACGGCCAGATGTCGTTGCACCCTACCAACAAGCCAAGGCATACAAAATACCAAGTGGCATCATTGGTGACCCTACAGCAACACCTGACCCGGCAAATCTGATCGATGGCACCTCCAACTGTGACGCTGCACCCTTCGTTGTCACCGACTGCGAGTTTTCTGATCCAGATGATGGCATCGCAGAGATCTGGGTGCGCACTGATTACCTGGAAAGCGCCATAGATCAACTAGTGCTGCATTCACCAACAGCACCAGGGGTTGCCTTATTGATTGATGGCTCAGGCAGCATGTCCTGGGGCCACGATGGCAGCCGACCAGTACCCGATGACGAGAAACGAATCACACTGGCCAAGCGTGCTGCTATCGAATTCATGGATCAATTGCTTGATCATGGCGAGGGAGAGGTAGAGTTCGGCATTGCACGCTTTCCACGTCATCCCTACGATGGCTGCAATGCAGCAACCGTGACATCAATGACCCCAGTAAATGCCGCCAGCCATGGCACAGCGACTGGTACAACAATTCCATCTCTAGAAACCGGAGGCTCCACTCCCATGCTGGCCGGTCTACAGCAGGCTGCTGGTATACTGGACTCCTACGACCCTAAGGTCATCGTGCTACTCAGTGACGGTTACCATAACTGTCCATCCACCATAGAGGTGGGTGACGCTGCCTATGCAGACCTGATCAGCAGTTTGACTGGCATCCGGGTATTTACCATAGGCTTCTCCCGCCCCGGTGATCTCAGCGGTCATTTCCTTGATGAGCTAGCAGCAGACACTGTAGGTGCCGAGTTAGGGGTGGAGGGTTTTTATGATGTGACAGCCGCCCCGTTTGATCCGACTACCTGGAACCCAGCTACCGCTTTATCTGCGACCTACACCAAAATCCTGGCAGCCGGATTGGGGCTGGATACAGTGGCCGATCCTTTTGGTAGCATATCTACTGGTGAGACTAAAAGCCATGCATTGTCCATCAACGGGCAGGATCACAAGCTCAGCTTCCATCTGAGTTGGACTACCTCTCAAGCAGACAGGTTGAGCATCCGCCTCAAAGCCTCAGACGGCAGCAATGTAGCGCATGAAACGGCAGGCGTACGGATACATGCAGGGCAGACATACCGAATCATCACAATTGATGAAGCACTCCTTATGCAACCAGGAAAAGTCACTGCCACCCCTTGGCAGCTGGAGATCGAAGGCAGTGGTGTGAATTCCGACGCAACTGAACATTACCAGTACACCGTAATCACTGATTCAGCCATAAAGATGCGCGCCTGGCTAGACAATAACAGCCCCCGTACCGGAGATACCCTCACGCTTACAGCACGCATTACCGAAGCCAGCAACCCACTGACCACACTAGAACAAGTGGAAGTAAGGCTGACCCGACCCAGTGATGGGCTTGGAAACTGGTTTGCTGAAAACAAGCTGGATCAGGGCGCACTTGACAAGATACCAGCCAATCTCAGTGGCGAGCAGCTACCACTGGTGCAGCGCAAGGCTATGTACCTGACCGAAATTGGGCAGATCACCGTACCCGGTCGAGAGGCAGTTGTAACCCTGCCGATGTACGATGACGGAACCCACGGTGATGTAGCTGCAAACGATGGTCTGTACACCACCCAGTACAACGATACCGTTAAAGAAGGCACCTACAGCTTTTTGTTTCATATACAAGGCAACAGTGCCAACGGTACACCCTTCGAGCGCGAACGCTTTATTCAAAAACACATGAGCGTAGCTCCATCAGCCGACCATCTGAGCATTGCAGTAGTAGCTCTTGGAGATACAGTAGATAAAGTCAAACACTTTGCTGTCACGGTCACCCCACGAGATGTATTAGGTAACCACTTCGGGCCAAACCGTAGTGCGGCTATTTCCCTAACCACATCACAGGGGCAGTTCTCAGGAGCAATACTGGACAACTTGGATGGCAGCTATACTCAAACCCTAACACTGCCAATAAATGTGGATGAGAATACAGTCAATGTAGCTGTTGCCATAGAAGACAGCAGCCGGAGTTTCAACCTTGGAGAACAAACAGCGAAACCACCATTTGATAACTGGCTGCTTGTGTTACTAATCCTGGTCATTGCACTGATACTGTTCTTTATTTGGCTACGACACTAAAAGAAAAAGACTCGGTGACAACTGTTGATAATATCAGTTGTTGGTTGTCATCGAGTCTATTTATAAAACAGCTGCTATAAATACATAAAGGCTACCCTAATGGGACAACACACCCCTCTCAATGCGGTTATGCCAAAGTAACAGATTCTGGTGCATTAATAGTAGAGATGCGTCTGTCAAAAAGCACTCTTTACATATAAGCGATCACAAAGGTTAGACCAACCGCCATTAACAGCATGGATAGCTAAAATCTTTTTCCCGCTTTGAATGGTACAAAGCAAAACCCACAAAATCTACGATACATTTTATGGTTTACAAACAGCTTTGCTGACACGGGCTACCAGTCGGCCCAGTTTTTCATCCTCTGCCATCCGTCTTTCAAACCTGGCATTGGAGCCGGATACACTGCCGTAATGGCCGAGGCCAAAATGTTCTGCAATCTCCGCTAGCGGCATGCCTGCTGTTTTGCGGGCAACATAGAGTGCGGCACTTCGCGCATTGTTTACCTGCCCCCTTCCCCTTGATGTTCGATAGATCCCATCCGGATCAGAGCCTTGTCCAATATGAAATGAGTCTGAACCGGGGGCGTATTTCTAACATGAAATGAGTCTTAAATAGTCCAAATTGTTCATAATCACCCGATGAGAATGATTATGACGATAAAAAACTTAGACACGATTGAGGCACTTGAAGCCTTTCTTCAGGGCAACCAACCTGTCGCCTTTTCTGTTTTGGGCAATAAAACTGAGCGCTACGATTTCATACGAAAAACGCTGGTAAAATTCAACTACATAAACCTGTCGAAAAGTGACAAGGGCATCGTCATTCGATACCTGTTGAAAATGACCGAATACTCACGCCAGCAACTGACACGACTGATTAAAAAATATACAAACACAGGCAAGATCAATTGGACGCCTTCTCGCCGCAATGGCTTTGCCAAAAAGTATACGAGTCACGATATCCAGCTACTGGCTAAAACAGATGAGCGGCATGATACACCTTGTGGTCATGCCGTTAAGAAACTCTGTGAGCGTGCTCACCACGTATTTAATGATCAAGCCTATGAGAACCTATCAGAAATCTCTGTTTCTCACCTCTACAACCTCAGAGATTCCGATCATTACAAACGGCAACGTCGAACCTTCACAAAAACGCAGTCTCGGCAGGTGTCTATTGGCGAAAGAAGGAAGCCTCAGTCTGACGGGAAGCCCGGTTATATTCGTATTGATACGGTTCATCAAGGCGATCAGGATAAAGTAAAAGGCGTATATCATATCAATGCAGTTGACGAAGTGACGCAGTTTGAAATCGTCTGCTCTGTAGAGAAAATCAGCGAGCAATATTTGATGCCTGCACTCGAAGAAATGCTGGAATCATTCCCTTTCGCCATCCTTGGGTTTCACAGCGATAACGGCTCTGAATACGTCAACCGGCGCGTCGCTGAATTACTCCAAAAGCTCTTCGTCGAATTTACCAAGTCACGGTCAAGACACTCGAACGATAATGCCCTGGCCGAAAGCAAGAATGGTTCCATCATCAGGAAGGTGTTTGGCTACACGCATATCCCACAAAAATGGGCACCCGAAATCAACCAGTTTAATCGCACTTATCTGAATCCTTACATTAATTACCATCGGCCGTGCTTCTTCCCTAAAACCATAATAGATACCAAAGGAAAGCAGCGAAAAACCTATCCTTTTGAAAACATGATGACGCCTTATGAGAAGCTGAAATCCTTGCCGAATGTTGAACAATATCTAAAGCCAGACATCACCCTGGACACGGCAAATTCATGCTGGTTTGTAAGTCATTGATTTGTTGTTCAATTTTACAATAAAATTAACCATAACTTATTGTTTTTCTTGATAATTGGCGGGCACATGATTAGACTTCCGTTTAACCCATTGTTTTTAATATAGAA
>JAJFJN010000030.1 GCA_021773975.1 Gammaproteobacteria bacterium
CACATTCTTTGCTCGGTGGTAGCTCGATGCGTATTCCCAGATGTAGAAGATAGATTATGCTTTGTGGTTGCAATACCCGCCTCTACCAAACAGGCAAAGCCAAGCAACAGCAATGTGCCCAATAATTGCAACCATGATTTAGAGTCGTACTGCATTTTCATTACTTTACCATTTTCCATAATCCACTTGATGGCTGTCAACAACAAACCCTGTCCAACAGCAGCGCCCGCCAACATTCCAGCATACTCCACCCAGAACATTTCCCATAAATTTTGATGAAACAACTTGTTTCAGGGGGCAGACTATCACGCTACTGAAGTAGGCTCATTTAATCTGGCTTGTGGTGACACCCCTGAAAAACCCCACCTTGAACGCCTTCAGTCGCGTAGCGCATTATGACGCGTTGTAGGGAATTGGCGTGGGTTTAAGTCCAAAGACAATGCCGCTATACAGCGCTTCCCAATCAGGGATCAAGTAGTGAAGAAGTAATCCACGTACCTGTTCCCAAAAATAGCTTTTTCGCTTTGCCTTCTGCTGTGCCTGCTGAAACGGCTTGCAAGGGAGTGAAGATTTGACTGAATCAAGGGGTCATTCTTGTTCTGATCAAACTGAAGCAGGGAGGGATACTTTAGGCTAAACACCGCCAAGCCGGACATTAGACAATCCGGTAGGCTGATCTCACGGCTCGCTCGCGTGCCCTCAATTTGGGGGAAAACCTGCCTGGTTGTCTTCAGCAACCCCGGTGCACTCAATGCTTTACGAAATGATGAGGTGGGCATAGGCATTCACCTTTGGCTTTAGATTGTCCCTTCATACTGAATTTCCAGCAAAGTATACGAAAAGTTTTTTTGAATCCGCTTTGAAGCCCTCTTTTTTAGTGGGTTTGGAATAGTAGCGGGAACGGCTGACTGCATTACAGTTATTTATCTTTAAGCTGCAACTTTCTTTTACAACAGCTCGTCAGATCACTGCCATTACAGCCAACAGACAGACATAAATGACTATCCTAAAATTCAGATCTGACAATATATACACCAAGCACCTTCAGCCTACTCCCTATCTTAACTCTTAATCCCCACACCCCGCTGCAACAAGCTAAGACTAAAACCAGCCAGCACCACGATAAACAGCAGAATAATGGCAAATGCCACGCCAAGGTTGATATCTGAAACACCCAGAATGCCATAGCGAAAGGCATTGACCATATAGAGCACCGGATTGGCCAGTGAGAGGTTTTGCCAAAACTCCGGTAACAACTGGATAGAGTAGAAGACACCACCCAGATAGGTGAGCGGGGTTAACACAAAGGTTGGCACAATAGAGATATCATCAAAGCTATTGGCGTAGATGGCATTGATAAAACCTGCCAATGAGAAGAGCACTGATGTCAGTACAAATATGGTCAACGTCAATAGATAGCTATGAATATTAATATCAGCAAACAAGAGTGAGATGCCGGTAACTAAGACACCCACCACCACACCACGCGTCACCCCGCCACAGATATAACCCATTAGAATGATCCAGTTTGGCACGGGCGAAACCAACAGCTCTTCGATGTGGTGACCAAATTTACTAAAGTAAAAAGAGGAGACGACATTGGAGTATGAGCTGGTGATCACCGACATTAGAATCAGGCCCGGTACAATAAACTCAATGTAGTTGTAGCCATCCATCTCACCAATACGCTCACCGATCAGGTTACCAAAAATAACAAAATAGAGCGCCGTGGTAACAGCGGGGGGAACCACCGTCTGCAACCAGATACGCATAAAGCGCAAGACCTCTTTGATATAGATCGTTTGAAACGCAATACGGTTAAGAGAGGCGCGTTTCATTCAACCATTCTCCCTGCGCGAGTTGGCCAAAATATCCATATACAGCTGTTCCAATCGATTCTGCGCACTGCGCATACCCACAATCTCAATACCTCTCTCCGAAAGCAGAGCAAAGAGATTGTTAAGGCTCTGCTCCTTGGGTACTTCCACCTGCAAGGTCAGGTCATTCAAGCGGCTCACTGCAAAACCACCAATGGATTGGTCAACAAAATCGCTCAAACCTTCCCTCAGATTCAACTCATAACACTCTGCACTTAATTTATTGAGGAATTGAGAGAGGCTGGAGTGCTCGATGATCTCACCCTGATTGATGATGCCAATATGGCGGCACATACGCTCCGCCTCTTCCAGATAGTGGGTCGTGAGGATAATTGTCGTACCCTGCTGATTGATCTCTCGCAATAGATCCCACATATTATGGCGAATCTCAACATCCACCCCAGCCGTAGGCTCATCCAGAATCAGTAGCTTTGGCTGATGTGCCAAAGCTCGGGCAATCATCAATCGGCGCTTCATGCCACCTGAAAGTTCACGCGCCATCTCACGCCGCTTATCCCACAGATCAAGCTGCCGCAGGCACTCCTCTGTACGGCGAAGAGCCTCACCACGCTCCACGCCATAGTATCCTGCCTGATTGGCGACAATCTCCTCCAGCGGCTCAAACTGATTGAAGTTAAACTCTTGTGGCACCAGCCCAATGCACTGTTTTACAGCAGCAGGATCACGATCCAGATCATGCCCAAAGACCTGCACGCTACCACTGCTTTTATTCACCAGTGAACAGATAATGCCAATCGCTGTGGATTTCCCCGCCCCATTTGATCCTAACAGCGCAAAGAAATCCCCCTGCTCCACATCCAGATCAATGCCTTTGAGTGCTACCACACCATTAGCATAGGTTTTTTGTAGATTACGGATTGATAAAGCAGTCATTTGTAGCCAGAGAAATCCTGTTAAAAACGAAACATTCTAATTGATCCAGCCTCTTAAACCTAAAAAGAACAGTTGGTCTATATTGTTTAATGTGCAGCGATATTCTAAACAGAGGGCAAATGCTGCACTACGATAATAAAGGATGAGAATAATGAAACTGGGGATCAGCTATAACCCGCCAAATAAACTCTGGGCTACCCTGCTATTGCTGACAGTTATCAGCAACAACACAGTTGCTCAACAAACCAGGCAAACCACCAAAGCTCTCTATATTCCCCTCGCGGATCACTACGCTGCACTCCTAGCCTATGAACGCAACCAGGATCAAATGAAACAAACCAGGGAATCAATAACGCATGAGTAATATGCAGCCGAATACCGACAAATCTCGTCAATCTCTAGGACGTAGTCTGCTGACCTGGTTTCTACTGTTGGCCCTGCTACCACTGGTCCTTACCGCCTGGCTCAGTTATTACCAGGCAACCGATGAATTTATCAAGAGCTATGCCTGGAACTCACTCGTGGATACCCGGCTACAAGATCTTGTAGCCCTTTCTCGCCACTATGATTACATCTACGATCTGTTTTTGATCGACAGCAATGGCAACATTGCTCTACACAGCGGCTCATGAATCCGACCTTGGAGCCAATCTTTTTAATGGGTTTTACGCTAACACCCGCTTTGACCAAGCTGTAAAAACCAGCCTGGACACCGGACAAGCGCTCTTTTCTGACCTGGAGCACCATGCCCCATCTAATAACCAGATAGCTGGATTTCTCACTGCACCACTACTGGATGAGGGGGGCAACAAAATTGGTGTGTTTGCTATCCAGATACGGCTTGATCAAATCAACAAACTAATGCTGGAACATACCAAAAACAGCTCTTTAACACGCTGCCTGGTGGGAGAGGATGGCCTACTGCGCTCATCACTCACTTTTTCAGGCTCGGCGTATTACCCGCCCCATTATCCAGCTAGCCAACGCCAGCACCGCCGCAGCCAAAGGCCAGATGGATCAACAGGTAGACATTCAATCTGACAATGAAATTGGCATATTAACTGAAGCATTCAACCACTTGCTGATGGTGCACCAAGTACACAAATTTGCCCTTGAACAGAGCAACCTGAAAACAAACGAAATACTAGCCGATCTAGCTGCACAAAAATTCGCACTGGACCAACATGCCATCGTCGCCATAACCGATGTACAGGGCACTATCACCTTCGTTAATGATAAACTCACTGAAATTAGCGGTTACAGCCGCAGTGAATTACTGGGACAGAATCATCGACTACTCAATTCTGGCTACCACAACACCCAGTTTTTCCATGCGATGTTTCATACGATTGCAAAGGGTAATGTTTGGCATGGCGAGATCTGCAACAGAGCCAAAAATGGTCACCTCTATTGGGTAGATACAACCATCGTGCCATTTATGAACAAGGATGAAAAACCTGAAAGCTATAGAAAACAAGCCGAGTTTGAGCTAGTTAAAGCAAAAGAGGCCGCAGAAGCTGCAACACAACAAAAATCTGAATTTCTGGCCAATATGAGCCATGAAATACGAACCCCTATGAACGGTATTATTGGCATGACAGGGTTATTGTTAGATACCCAACTAACTGCTAAACAGCATAACTATGCTAAAACGGCCATGAACTCAGCTGATGCCCTGCTATGCATCATTAATGACATTCTGGATTTTTCAAAGATTGAAGCAGGCAAACTGAAACTTGAAGAGATACCTTTTGATCTACAAGCACTCACTGAAGATGTAGCTGAGTTGATGGCATTGAAATGCCAGGAAAAAGACATCGAAATGCTACTGCGCTATAAACCTGATTCTGAGCGTTTTATCATTGGCGACCCAGGACGGGTTCGACAAATCTTATTAAATCTACTCAGTAATGCCATCAAATTCACAGAGCAAGGGCATATTCTACTAACAGCAGAATCCTTTAGGAGGCACAAAGATATAACATCATTCCGAATCACCATAAAAGATATCGGCATTGGTATTGCCAAAAATAGGTTGGATTACATTTTTAATAAATTTGATCAGGAAGATGGCTCCACTACAAGAAAATATGGTGCCACTGGTCTAGGGCTAACAATATGCCGTCAGCTCTGCACCCTAATGAATGATAAGTCACTCATGCAAACTGTAGCTAAGACATTTCTTGATGATATGATGAGTCAGATTGAACAACTTAAAGCCGCGGTAGATGCTGATGACGTAGCTCAAGCCACCGCTATTGCCCATAAAATAAAAGGGGCATCAGCTAATGTTAGCGGCATAGCACTTAGTGAGCTGACCAGTAAAATGGAGCAGGCAGGTAAAACAGAACATTTAACCTCTACACGTGAACACCTGCCAGCATTGGAGCAACACTTTGCGCAACTTAAAGCAGCAATGACGGAAACGTTGTTATGAAATTACTGATTGCTGACGATGATCTAACCACCCGCGATTTTAATGCCACTAAAGATCAAGCTACCAATATGTGCGAACGCATTCGCTGCGCTATTGCTGACACACCCTTTATTGTGGAAGGCGCTAACTTAAACGTCACCCTCAGCTCTGGCATCACTCTTTTCACGCCGACCGATGATGACAGAGATAGAACCGCCCTGCTTGCTGCAGCCGACAGCGCACTATACGAAGCCAAGGATAACGGGCGAAATCAAACAGTTTTTTCACCCTCTTAACGCACACCAACTCAAACCGTATCTCTTACATGCGACCTCTAAAAAATCATATCTCTCTATTTTTTCTGGCACTGTTACTCTTTGCCTGCATCTTCATCTCAGCTGCTGCTAAATCTGCTGTTTCCACACCACATGGGGCAACACTAAAACAACTACAAACTAAAAGAGCTGTCATAGAGACTGGCTCCACACTGGATGACAATACAAAAACAAAAGTTATTGAGCTGTACGATCAAGCCATAGCCTCACGTGAACAGACCAATGAAATCAACACAGAGCTAGCTCAACTCAAAGATCTCATAGCAAAAGCACCTAAGCGTATAGATAAAATACACAAATTAATGGCCAAGCCACTGAAGGCCTACAATCCGCTAAAAACGCTCCCCAACACTACAGATACAGATAAGATTGAAAATCTATTACGACAAGAGGAAGAGGCATTTAATGCCGCAAGGGAAGCACTAAAAAAACATACCGATGATCTTACCTGGCTAATGAATATAGCAACGACCTTAAGCCAGGAGAGCGCCAACCGCACCCAAAAACTAGAACAGATAGAATCTGATCTAATGACACTCCCTCCAGTAGATGAGGTCTCCGCCGTAACAGAGGCTCGGAAGGAAGCCATGCTCGCCCGCAAAGGCTTACGGGAAGCTGAGTTGAATTCCTATAAGCAGCAGCTGGATAACCATGAACTGCTCACTTCGCTCTCGATGGCTGAACGCGATTTAGCAGCCAGGGAGGAGAACCATCGCCTTCCAGGTCTTGATGCATTAAGAGGCGCCTCCCAGAAGCTGCGAGAAGCGACTGCTACCAAGGCAAAAAAGTTGGCAGTGAGCGCCCATAAAAAAACGGCAGACCTACCCGATGCTATCCGGGCTATTGCAGAAAAAAACGTATCGCTCAGTGCTGAGTTAGAAACGCTCGCTCGCAAGGAATCTCAGGTCGCTGCTCGTTTGGATGCAACCTTCCGGCAACTTGAAGATATTAAGTCCGAAGCAGACAGCACGCGTCAGCGAGTAGAGATTGTTGGCTTAAGCGAAGCCATCGGCCGAATGCTGCGTAAACGCCACGATGCACTCCCTTCCTTGGAACGTTACCAACACGATGCCAGTAAGCGGCGTTCAGAGATCAACCGAACCACTGACCGACAGATTGATATTGAAGAGCTTCGCCGTGATCTATTAGAGATAGAGCAACAAATTGAAGCGGTCATGCTGACTATTGAGCAGCAGATTAGCAATAACACCATCCAGCTTGAGCCTGATCTTTCGAAAAATAAACAAAAGACACTATCCACTCAAACCCGCCAACTACTCCTGGCACAACGCGATGCGCTCACAGAACTGCACAGGATCTATGGCCGCTATATTACACAGCTAACCGCACTCGATGTTGCCGAGCGACAACTAGTCGCCGAAGCTGAAACCTTCGATAACTTTATAGGTGAACATCTCATTTGGATTCGCAGTACCCCTCCCCTCTCATTTAAAGACATTACAAAACTACCTTCTACCCTCGTATGGTTAGCCTCCCCCAGTAGCTGGCTACAGATTGCAAATGACCTCTTCTCCTCAATACAGCAGAAACCTGGCAAATCACTATTGGGCTTACTAGCCGTTATCATCCTATTTGTACTGCGCCAGCACGCTGCACGAAATTTCCCTGTCATCGCGCAAAAAACCAAAAAGTTCCATACCGACTCCTTCTTGCTAACACTACAAGCGCTATGGCATACCTTTGTATTGGCTTCAGCTTGGCCTGCCGTCATTCTGGTTATTACCTGGCATCTTAATGCCCTACCCACTGCGGCCCCCTATACAACAGTGGTCAGCAAGGGGCTATTTGCTGCAGCTATTATGCTGATAACCATCGGATTTTTAAGACAGGTGTGTCGACCTGATGGACTAGCTGACCGACATTTTCGCTGGCCAAAGCAGATAAGCCATGACTTACTACAGGAGCTGCGTTGGCTTTTACTCATTGCACCTCCCTTGGTTTTTCTCATTGCAGTAACCACCGCAGCCGGAGAGACAACCTATACCCAAGGGCTTGGTCGCCCCTCTTTTATCCTGATGATGTTGGCAGTATCTTTGCTTGCAGCGCGTCTTCTGCGCCCATTGGGGCCGACACAAACACACCTATTAAAAACACATACCAATAGGGTGCTGACTCAACTCCAATTTACCTGGTTTCCTCTCGCACTCCTTCTACCGCTATCACTAATCATCGCTTCAGTATCTGGATACCACTACACCGCCCTGACCATGGAGCACCATCTTCAACTCACCGTCTGGTTTTTTCTGGGACTCGTGCTATTAAAAGATCTACTGCTACGTTCCATCTATCTAGCTGAACGTCGCTTCCGCTATGAAGAGGCGCTTAGAAAACGTGATGAACTGCGTGCTCATCGCGAAAAAGAGGCTCAGGAGGAGGAACAAGAGAAACCTCCCCCTCCAATAGAGCTACCTGAGATTGAGTATGAAGAGATTGATTATGGGCAACTAAGCGATCAGGCCAAACGCCTACTTAAGACGGGTCTATTTTTAGGGGTGGCTGCCGGCCTTTGGAATATCTGGGCTGATCTCATGCCTGCCTTTAATTTTTTAGAGGCCGTAAAACTCCCTCTCTCTTCAACCGAGTTGATTGATGGGGTAGAAAAAACCGTCCCCATCACCCTTGCTGATCTGGGGCTTGCCCTATTGTTGTTGGCCGTAACCTTTATCGCAACTAAGAATCTTCCTGGCGTGTTAGAGATTGTCTTCTTACAACGCCTGCCTCTGGATCCTGGTGCCCGTTTTGCAATTAAGGCGCTTTCCCAATATTTGATTGTGGCCATTGGCACTATCGCAATGTTCAATACCATCGGTGCTGAATGGTCCAGCATTCAGTGGTTAATCGCAGCCCTAAGCGTCGGTTTGGGTTTTGGCTTACAAGAGATCGTGGCCAATTTCATCAGTGGCATCATTCTTCTCTTTGAACGCCCTATCCGTGTGGGTGATACCGTCACCGTAGGCGATATCACCGGCAAGGTATCACGTATCCGTATACGCGCCACCACCATCATGAGCTGGGATAAGCAGGAGTTACTGGTTCCAAACAAGGAGTTTATCACCGGTAGATTATTAAACTGGACACTCACAGACCAGATGATTCGAATAATCGTCCCCGTAGGCATCGCCTATGGTGCAGATGTAGACAAGGCAATGCAGTTACTCAAGGAGATAGCAGAAGAGAACGAGCATGTTTTAAAGGAGCCACCGCCCCTTATCTCCTTCGATGAATTTGGGAATAACGCCTTAACACTGCGGTTGCGTTGCTACCTGGGCTCTTTGGAATACCGCATAGAAACCACAACCGCACTGCACAGAACCATCAACAATCGATTTAACGAAGCCGGGATTACTATCGCCTTCCCACAAAGGGATATTCATCTCGATACAACAAAGCCGCTGGATATTCGTTTCAGTCGCGCCCCTTACACGAGCAAAGATCTCCTTAAGCCCGTGAGATAAACTTTCCTGTTGCAGTATTAACCTTCACCTGCTCTTCATTTTCCAGATACTCCGGCACCTGAATCTCCAACCCGGTCGAAAGCATGGCCGGTTTGGTGCGACCTGTAGCCGTCGCTCCTTTAATACCCGGTGAGGTATCAGTGATGGTCAATACCACTGACTGCGGCAACTCAACACCTAAAATTTCACCATCAACCAATAGTGCCGTGATCCCTTCTAATCCCTCCATCAAATAACCTGTCTGGCCTTCCAAATCCTCCCTATTCAGGCTGTACTGACTGTAGTCCTCAACATCCATAAAGGTATACATATCGCCATCCAGGTAGGAGTACTGCACCTGAGTGCGGACACAATCAATATCCTTCAAAAAGTCATCGCCCTTGAATGATTCATCCAGCTTTTGCCCGGTTTGAAGATTGGTAAAACGTATCTTGTAGAGGGTTGATGCACCCCGCGATGAGGGGCTTTTTGCCTCTACTTGCCGCACAATATGAGGTGCACCCTTAATATCTACGATTCCACCTTTTTTCAGATCACACGCCTTTGGCACTGTTTTACCCTCAAGTTATAAAGCTTAAATCGGCACAGTATAACAACTCCTGGCATCCACAGATGCAGTCAACCATTGATATTAGAGCTAAACCTATGCCAGAATCGCTCCCCTATGAATGCAAGCAATCCAACAATACCACCCGCTCCCACCTTGCCCCGGCTACTGGCCTGGCCAATGGGTCTTCTTCCTATGGCTGCGCACAGCACCGTACTGGTGACCTTTCTGAATCGCGTCTTTGCCTCCGCACTGCGTGAGGGCGAAATGGATTTTCTGGAAGGAAAAATAATGCTGATACGGGTACGTGATGCCGGGCTACGCTACCGCATCACCCTGCGCAACGGTAAACTCAAGCCCGAGTTAAGCCGCCGTACACATAACCTAAGCATTGAAGGCAGCATCTACGATTTTCTGCTACTAGCCAGTCGTCGTGAAGATGCCGACACCCTCTTCTTTAACCGTCGACTGAGACTCGGTGGCAGCACTGAACTGGGCCTCTATATGAAAAATTTCCTTGATGCCTTTGAACTGGAAGGGCCTTGGGCAAGCAAAATGACCAAGCTGCTGGATGGCGCAACATCTGCGGTTGGGCGTTTTAGCTAATCTCAGCAAATTCAGAACATAAAAAAAGCAGATCAAATGATCTGCTTTTTTTATGTGTTTCTTAAACCTATAAAAATCAGTTGAAAAGGAATTATACTAGTAAGCATTTGAAACAATGGATAAAACCATGATTCTTCCACCAAAACCCAATCACCCAAAAGGTGAAATGCCAGTGCCTGCTAAAAACCATCTCCTTGAGGCCATT
>JAJFJN010000004.1 GCA_021773975.1 Gammaproteobacteria bacterium
AATCATTTGCCAAGCTCACCACGCTCATGCTGAGTACCTTAGAAGCTAAGTTTTTGCATGTTATGCTGGGCCGGATCAAAAAACGACTCATCCCCACAATATAATGAAGAGCGGCTTGTCGTCCCTCCTTATCCCACCCGATCCACTAACGGACGATGTTCGCCGATCATCAGCTCATTCCAGATCCGCATCTCTGCTGTTTCACGGACTAATACCAGCTCAAGATGATTGATCGCATTCACGTTTGTCGGCACGTCAATGGGCAACGATACCGGAGAGGTTAAGCGTCGTGGTGATTTTGTTCCTGTCTTTTGCTGTGCCTTTGGCAGTATAAAATGCCCTGATGTCTCAAGCTCACGCAATGCTTTCAGGCAGCCACCCAGTTGTGCCTGGTCACGCACATCATAAAATCCAAATTGTTCACAGGTACGTTTAGCTAAATCTGTCCGGTGGGCAATTTCATTACCGCTAAGAAGGTGGCTGATATATTCTATATTTGCAGGATTGGATAGCGTTCGTTTGATTTGGTTTTGTGTATTCATGCATTAAATATGTGATACTTTGCTTGATTTGTTCAGTGCTTTGTTGTGGGTAATGGACGGTTCTAGGTAACGCACACTCTAAGGAGAAATATGGAACCAGAATTTTGGCACAAAAGATGGCATGAAAACCAAATTGGTTTTCATCAGACCGATATAAACCCCTGGCTTTTAGCGCATTGGAGCAGGCTAAATCTAAACCAGGGAGATCTTGTCTTTGTCCCCCTATGTGGTAAATCAGATGATATGACTTGGCTCGTTGAGCAAGGCTTTAGGGTTGTTGGTGTTGAGTTAAGTGAAAAGGCGATCAAAGCGTATTTTGATCAATACGATAAAAATGTGATTGTTACCAGAGAGGGCCCCTTTGATATTTGGAAATCAGAGAATATCACTATCCACAAAGGCGATTTTTTTGATCTAACACCAGATCATCTGGAAGGGGTGAAAGCTGTTTTTGATCGTGCTGCATTGATTGCACTGAAACCAGAGATGAGAAGGCAATATGCTCAACATTACTTTAGCTTTGGGATAAAAGGTGCTCGGATTTTATTGATTACACTGGAGTATGATCAAGCGCTAAAGGATGGCCCGCCTTTTTCAGTTGCCGATGATGAGGTCAATGAATTGTTCCAGGCGGGTGGAGTGGCATTGCAACAAGTGAGTGATGTGCTGGAAGAGAATCAGGGCTTTAAAAACAGTGGACATACCTATCTCATTGAGAGGGCTTATCAGATCACTTTGTAATAAAAACATGATATCTAGACATGTCCAAATTGTGGGGGAGATGAATGAATCAATATTTGAAACATGCTGGCAATGCGGTGCTGAGTATTTATAGGCCAGTTAAGGTGAGGTTTTTCTATTCACTGGCTATCCTATCTACTCTTGCTGCTTTCGCTACCACGGCTGTTTATGCAGACAACCCGCCTGCAGCTGGCACGAACCAGAGTGAGCCTGAGAGGAAACACGGCTTTAGTCTCTATGTAGATCAGGATTTCTTTATTCCCGCCCGTAATGAGGATCGGGATTACACCATGGGTTTTGCTCTAGAGCTTTTTTGGGAGAAAATTCCGGAAGAGGTCGATTACTTGGACAGGGCAATTACCTGGCTTGATCAGAATGCGACCGGTGGTCTGCTAGCTAAGTCAATCGCTCCTACTACGCGCAGCATTATGTTGGGGTCCGTCAACTTTACACCAGATGACCTTGCCGCCTCGGCTCCGCTTTCTGATGACCGCCCCTATGCCTCACTACTGTTTGTGAGTGGTAAGCAGATGTTTGAGTCTTCTAATAAAGAGTGGGTTATAGGCAGTGAACTGCAGGTGGGCCTGTTGGGCCTGGGTATTGCACGATCAGCTCAAACTAAAATGCATGGTTACACGCGTAGTTTGACGGGAGAGGATACGCCGGTTGACCCTAAGGGTTGGTCCCACCAGATTTCTGATGGTGGTGAGTTAACCTTTAAATATCACCAATCTTTTGGCCAGGAGCTGGTTAATGAGGATGCTTTTGACATCGCTTGGACAACCGATGCCAGTGTGGGGTATCAGACAAACGCCAGCTTGGGGGTTCAACTAAGGGTAGGGCGTAGGGACAGCAAGTTTTGGACGCTGCCTTATGATCCGGTTAATCGCGGGAATTTTGTCCCTTCAACTAAAGGGGATGAGCTTTATGTCTGGGCAGCTTTTCGGGGGCGTGGCGTGGTTTATGATGCGCTGCTTCAGGGCCAGTTTCGAGAAAGTGATGTGACCTTTAGCAGTGGAGAGATTAAACGTTTTGTCCAAGAGGGAGGGGTAGGGTTAACCGCAGCCTGGAAACCAATCCAGATAACCTTGGCGTTGAATTATAAGAGTGCTGAGTTAGAGGGGCAGGCTGCACGTTCACATTATTGGGGAGGAACTTATTTTATATTTCGTTGGTAATCAGGGCAGAGTTCACCAGAGTTGAAAGCAAAATAATGAGTTAGGGGGTATATCGGGTTTCACCAGTACGTGTATCAATTACTGACACTGTTTTTACCCTGCATAATCCACAAACAGCGTCTCACCGACTCGATGGTTCTGGCGCATCACCAAGTCTTGCTTTCCAGGCCATTGGCGATAGGGCTAAAGGTTTCATCTTCTGCATGCTGAAACATGCTCAATTCTTTGGCTAAGCTAAAAAAGCGAAAGGCTGGCTATTTACATGCCCTCGCAAATGAGAAAGCTCTCATTTGCATGCTTATCTAATACTGTGATTTTCAAACAATAATAAATTCTTTTTTCTACCTGTTTACTACAGAAATAGCATTGCCTCAGGCCTATAGTTTAATAATAACATTCTGTTTCTAGAGCGTTGCCTGAAAAGGAGGGGGGGTGCTCGTAACGGAGGGTTTTCTTTAGTTTGTGTTTATACAATTAACAGATACCTAAGAACTTGTTCATTATTGAGCTATACATTATTGAATAGCGCTATGTTTCACTATTGGTCACAGCGCTTTGGGCGACTGCGGCAAACCCTTAAATCATATAACACCCCATTACCCTAATCAGTAATCGGGTATCCGGTTATTGCGGTGGTATTTTATCTAAACCAGGTATTAAAACTGATGGAAATCCAAAGTTTCAACAAGATTGATAAAGCAACAGAGTCAGGGCGTAAAGAGCTTTTCCGCATTGGAACAGCCTTGCTTTTTATTGTGGGCATCATGCTGTTCACCAGCCAGCACGGATCAGGCTCCCCGGGGCATATCATGCTGGTGATCGCCGGCATGATCGGCGGTTACATGGCCATGAACATCGGCGCCAATGACGTCGCCAATAATGTAGGCCCCGCCGTGGGCTCAAAGGCACTGACCATGACCGGAGCCATTGTTCTTGCCGCTGCTTTTGAGGCCTCCGGCGCACTGATTGCCGGTGGCGACGTGGTGGGCACCATCAAGAAGGGGATTATCGACCCCGTCATGATTGCTGACAGTGACACCTTCATCTGGTTGATGATGGCAGCCCTGCTGGCCGGTGCCATATGGCTGAATCTGGCAACCATCGCAGGCGCCCCAGTCTCCACCACCCACTCTATCGTAGGTGGTGTACTGGGTGCAGGCATTGCGGCTGGTGGCTGGGACATTGCCAATTGGGGCAAGATGGGCGCGATTGCCTCGAGCTGGATCATCTCCCCGGTGCTTGGCGGTCTGATTGCGGCTGGGTTTCTCTATCTGATTAAACGCACCATTACCTACCAGAGCGACATGATCACCGCCGCCAAGCGCATGGTGCCGCTGTTGATCCTGTTTATGGCTTGGGCCTTCAGCACCTACCTGATATTGAAGGGGCTGAAAAAGATCTGGAAGGTGGATTTTGGAACAGCCGCGCTGGTGGGGGCGGTGATTGCGGCGGCAATCTATGTGCTCGTACGCCCTATGATTAGTCGAGTTGCGGATCGCCTCAGCAACGACAAGCAGAGCATTAATCAGCTGTTCACCATGCCATTGATCTGTGCCGCGGCACTGCTCAGTTTTGCCCATGGGGCCAACGATGTAGCCAACGCAGTGGGGCCACTGGCAGCCATCAACGATGCCATCCTCAGTGGTGGTGTGGCTGCAAAGGCCGCCATTCCGCTATGGGTCATGATGGTGGGTGCAATCGGTATCGCCATCGGGCTGGCGCTCTACGGACCCAAGCTAATCAAAACGGTAGGCAGTGAGATTACCGAACTGGATAAGATGCGGGCCTTCTGCATCGCCATGGCGGCGGCCATCACGGTGATTATTGCCACCCAACTTGGTCTGCCAGTGAGCTCCACCCACATCGCGGTGGGCGGCGTTTTCGGCGTGGGCTTTTTGCGCGAGTTCATCAAAACCAGTTATTCCCATATGATCGTGGAGATTAAGCATCATCATGAAGATGATGACCCTGAACAGGTTGAAGCCTTTTTGTCTGAGTTCAAGAAGGCCTCTATCGAGAATAAGGGCGCCATGTTGCAGCAGCTCAAGGATAATTCTGCCAAGGCACATTTGACCAAGAAAGAGCGCAAGGCTCTGCGCAAGCTCTACCGTCATGAATTGGTTAAGCGTTCAGCCTTGCTGAAGATTGCAGCCGCCTGGGTCATCACGGTACCGGTTTCCGGCCTCCTGGCTGCGCTTATCTACTTTATGATCCGCGGCATGATGCTGCCCCAGTCAATAACCACCTTGGTCCAGTAAATCACTATTAGTGAGAACAAGCCCATCAATTTGCAGTGCTGAGCACAGGCTTCAGCCGCTGCATTTTGAGGGTCACTGTTTGCCCAATAGAACCCTTTTTGGAAAGATTGCATGATACGTAACATTCTATTACCCACCATTTTTATGTTGCTTGCCTATGGATTTTGGATCAGCCCTGATTTCAAGGAGATAACCGCCGGCGTGGCGATTTTCCTGTTTGGCATGCTGGCGTTGGAGGAGGGATTTAAGGCGTTTACCGGCGGGTTGTTGGAGCGATTGCTGAGGCGAACCACCAATAAACTCTGGAAGAGCATCAGCTTCGGCGTTGTAACCACCACCCTGATGCAGTCCAGTTCGCTGGTGTCAGTGATCACCATCTCATTTCTCAGCGCTGAACTGATTACCCTGGCTGCCGGAATCGGTATCGTCTTCGGCGCCAACCTCGGCACCACCACCGGTGCCTGGTTGGTGGCCGGTTTCGGCCTCAAGGTCAAGCTCGCCGCCTATGCCATGCCGATGCTGGTGTTCGGAGTCATCCTGATCTTCCAGAAATCCAGAAACTTAAAAGGCATCGGCTACGTCTTGGCCGGGATGGGGTTCCTGTTTCTCGGTATTCATTATATGAAGGAGGGGTTTGATGCCTTCAAGCAGACGCTCGATCTGGCAGAGTACGCCATTGCGGGCTATCCAGGACTGTTCGTATTTGCCTTGATTGGCATTGCGGCCACGGTAATCATGCAGTCCAGTCACGCCACTCTGGTATTGGTGCTGACCGCCCTGGCTGCTCAGCAGATCACCTATGACAATGCCCTGGCACTGGCCATCGGCTCCAACGTGGGCACAACCATCACCGCCATTCTCGGCGCTATGAGCTCCAACGAGAAAGGCAAGCGGCTGGCCGGCGCCCATCTTATTTTCAACCTGGTTACGGGCGTGATAGCGATTGGCATTATTCATCAACTCATTATTGTGGTGGACTGGATAAGCTATAACATCGGTATTGCCGCAGATGATTACACCCTGAAGCTGGCCGTCTTTCACACCCTTTTCAACCTGCTGGGCATTGTGGTCATGATCCCTTTCATCAACCGGCTGGTGATCTTTCTTGAACGGGTCATCGCAACACCGGCACCAGATGTTGAAACACCCATTTATCTTTCCGCCTCCTCTGCCCAGATTCCGGATGCAGCACTTGAAGCGGTAAGAAAAGAGACAGTTCGCCTCTATGACTGGGCAGTCGATATCATCAGCCAAAGCTTGAGTCTGAAAAGAGAGATGCTATTTTCGGAGCAATCCCTGGAGGATATAGTTGCGAAGTCCGGCCGGGTCGCCGTGCAAGATATCGATTACCTATATAACAGACGCATCAAGGCCATTTACGGGGCTATCATTGAATTCATCAGTCACGCCCGTGGCTCGGCGGGGAAAGAGCAGGATGAGGGTTTCGCAACGCTTAGGCAGGCAGGGCGTGATATCGTGGAAGCGATCAAGGGCACCAAGCATCTGCATAAGAACCTGAAGATCTACATGGTCTCCAGTAATCCGCATATTCGTCAGGAATACAACAAGATACGCGTGCAGATTGCACGAGTACTACGGGAACTTGAGACGCTTCAAAACAGCACCGATGAAGCGAGCACAATACTGTCGCTTGATCAGCTCAAGATGGAGATCAGCGAACGGGATATTATCTCAACGGGTGTACTGGATAGCCTGATCCGGGAAAACCGCATTACCGCCCAGATGGCTACATCCTTAATGAACGACAGCGCCTACTGTCAGGATATTTGCCGCGACCTGATCAACATGGGGTCTATACTGTTTGTGACCTCTGATCCAGGCGAAAAAGAGGCAGAGCAGATTGTGGCGCTGGATGAAATCGAAATCCAACAAGTTATAGAGAAGCATGACGAGGTGAAGACCAATGAAGGCAACTGAGCTACTGGAAAAACTGAAGGGCTATCTGGGTGCAGAGCGGCGGGCGCAGATCGCAAAGTACGATTCGATAAAAAGCGTTCTGAAAAAACTCAAGAAGAAGGAGAATGCGCTGAAGGATAAACTCAAGAAGGAGCAGGATGAAGCAGTCCGTATGCGGCTGAAAAAAGAGATGGATGTTCTTTCTGCCCAAAGGAAAAAAGGGGTGAATGTGCTAAAGGAACTCAAGCAAGCAAAGAGTAAATAGACTCACACTTCACCTTGTGCAGAGAGGCAATCAGCAATAGCATAAAGCGTATGCCTGTTCTAAAGCACATCTCTGTTAACTCGAGTGATAGACCATAGAAAATAGGAATACGAAATGATAGATCAAGAAAATAGACAGGTGACTTCAAGAAACACTCTTTTGACAACCCAGGAGCAAACAGCCTGTAAGCAGATTACTGCCTGTGAAGCCCCTCATAGCCAACGAGCGATGGCCCTGTTAGCCCTGAATGAGGGGAGTACTCAAGGGCAGGCAGCAGAACACACAGGCCTAACATTGGGGCAGGTGAAATACTGGACAACAAGGTTTCGCAAGCAACGACTGGCTGTTTTTCCAGAGAACATCTTAAATGAAGCAGACGCAGAAGAACCTAAAGAGGTGCAGGTTATAGCAGTTGAGGAAGAACCTAAAACAGTAACAGAAAAAGCAATTGCTACTGAGAAAAAAACACCGAATACAAAAGCCAAACAAATAAATAAATCCAATAAGAAAACAGGCAAATCTAAAAAGGATAAGAAGGCCAAGAAGCTCGATAAAACAGCGAAGAAAACCATGAACCCTAAAACTAATGAGGAAAGCAAGATGACAAAGAAGACCGATAAGAAAAGCAGTAAGGCTGAGGAAAGAAAGGATGCCAAAAAAGCCGGGGATAGAAAGAAGGCTAAGAAGGCAGCGGAGAGCATGAAGGCTAAAAAGGCTGAGGAAAGAAAAAAGGCTAAAAAGGCCGAGGAGAAAAAGAAAGCCAAGAAGGCTAAGAAAGCCAAGGATAAATCCAAAAAATCCAATAAGAGCTAGATAGCTGACATTTAGAAATATGGCTCTTTTTTAACGCAAAGTTGCAGGGGCGCGAAGACCGTAACTAAGTATTTTACAAATCACGTAGTTGGTTCTTTGCGCCTTTGTGTTGAAAAGGAGCATTAATAGATGGAAGTTAGCACTCTTTATTCGGTGGATTGACTGTCATCCACTTGTGCTACATTCCATCCATACCAGAACGGGCAATTAAAGTGATGCCAAGCACTATCGTAGATAATAATCACAAACAGTCTCTACTGCTGCCAGTGTATAGCCACAACCTTATCCATTTGGGTAAGGTGTTATTCGTCACCTCAGATCTGGATGAAAAAAAGGCCGGACGCAGTGTGGCTGGATGATGAAATTAAGACATTTTTGGATTAATCTGAGGCTCTTCTCCGGTCTTGTGAGTGAGCATTAGGTCGAAATATCATGAGTGTACCAACTGGAATCCAACAAGGGGTTAATAACGCAATGAATAACGCCCTATGGGGAACACCATAATCCGCCATCATTATTCCTGAAAAAATGACAACTCTGAACTATACGCTCCCGAAGGCAAATCTTAATAATGCTGAAAATAAATTAGGTTTTCTACAAAAAACAGTTGCATTTGTCGGTGAAAAAATTCTTCAAAATACGCGTTTAATATCTGCTTAAATGGGCAAATTGAACATGAACGAAATGATGACGATTGAAGAATATATCACCGACCACTGTAACGTAAGCATGGAGAAAGCTATTGCTGCTGAACGGTTTCCTTTATGGAAAAGGTCATGCGACACCATAGA
>JAJFJN010000031.1 GCA_021773975.1 Gammaproteobacteria bacterium
CACATTCTTTGCTCGGTGGTAGCTCGATGCGTATTCCCAGATGTAGAAGATAGATTATGCTTTGTGGTTGCAATACCCGCCTCTACCAAACAGGCAAAGCCAAGCAACAGCAATGTGCCCAATAATTGCAACCATGATTTAAAATCGACCTGCACCTTCATTGCTTCACCGTTGTCTTCAAATACTGAAAAATCTGTATCCGTCTATTGTACGCATCAGCCACATACAGCCGATCTTTACTATCAATGTATAAGCCAGACGGTGTCCAGAATTCACCCGGTGCCTGTCCTGGCCGTCCAAAGTACAACAACAAACGACCTCGACTGTTGAAAACCTGAATGTTATCGAACCCTGCATCTGCTACATAGATGTTCCCATCACTGTCCACAGCCACGCCCTTTGGTGTGGCAAAAGTACCGGTAACATCACCAAACCGGCCAAATGCATCTACAAATTTACCTTCTGTATCAAAAACCTGAATCCGCCCATTTAGCGCATCATTAACATGCAAATTTCCATTTGGCCCAACAAAAACATAGGCAGGAAAATTTAACTCGCCCTCTTCCCGCCCTCGTTTTCCAATAGTCCGGATAAGCGAACCACTATCCAGGTTAAATACTTTAATGCTGTGAGCTGGCGTATCAACCACATAAAGCAAACGTCGGCTAGTATCAATAGCAATGCTCGTAGGTCGCTCTATCTGCCCGGAGCCAATAGATCTCAAATACTCACCCTTTGGAGAAAAAACACATATCCTCTTCAGCCCACCATCAGAAACATAGATATTGCTTTTTTCATCTACCGCGAGTCCTACAGGCAATATCAGAGGGACATCTGCCTCTTCTATAACCCAATAAGCACCACTTTTTTGATCATATACATGAACCAGCTTCGCCGTGGGATCAGCGACACTCATCCGACCCTTGTCATCTACCGCTACTGCCATTGGCTTAAGCTGATTATGCTGCTGCTCGCCTCGAATCAGCTCCCAAAACTTCTCCCAAAAACCTTTTTCAAACTTAATATCATCAAAACTGGCAATCGTATCCAGATAGCGAATACGCGCTGGCATGGGCTTGGGCGGCCATGCCAAATCTATAATCGCATCGTCCTCTGACTGCTCTGATGCAGCCTGGAGGCTAGTACAAGGCATAGCCATTACCATCACGAGCAATAGCCAGCGCAAAACCGTCACCATATTACATTCCTCTCCGCACGCCTCCCTTGCTTCTACAGCACGGGTAGACCCTCTTATGTTATTAGAATAGTACACTATCAAGCATATGCGCCAAATGCTGGGATCAAAAAGCCACTTCGTCACCCATTCAGCATCACAGGTTTTAACTTAATTTTGAGTATGCTGCATTTTGTCAGGAACTGCATTCTTAAACCAGAACTCTACAGATTTCAATGGAACCAAGCATCACTCTTGCAGCCGTCTATAATATTCAGCCTTGACCATATTCAAATAATAGTTGAGATCAGGTTGTTCCCGACGTAACAATTCAGTCCATCTGTTCCTTATTTTTGAGTCTCCAGTGATGATATGTGCCTGCATCGCCAAAAGCCCTGGATGCCAATCTGCTCCAGGTGCCAGCGCATCAGTCAACTCTGATACATTCATGGCATCCAGCAATCTTACAAAGAATTTGTCGATACCTCTTTTTTGCAGTCGTGCCATTTCAAACTCGAGCGCAGGGTAATCCTGAGTAGCAGATAGGTCTCTTGAATATATCCCATCCAGCAGCTTTGAAAACTCTGCGATAGCGTTTTTAAGATAATATCCAGACCACGGTCACCCACACGTGAATCGATCCAGGTAACAAACAGGCCATCGGGTTGCAGGCGTTGCCGAATAAGCTTAAAGAAGCCCTGTGTATAGAGTTTTGAAGAACTGAAGTAGAGCGGACTTGTTACTGTGTTAATGATTAAGGCGTACTTTTTATCTGCAAGTTTTGTGAAGCGCATCGCGTCATCATTGATGATATTGACGGACGGCTGGTTCACTATATTGAAATTATATTCAGCCATACGATGCAAATTCTTCAGCACAACAGGGTTAATCTCAACCGTGTCTGTTTCATCAAACAAAAGCCCTACTGTTCCTGCTGTCCCCCCACTGCCTGTACCCAGCACCAAAGCACGGTCTGTTCGCGGAGAAAACAGTGATGAAAAAGCGGCCACTGTTTTCTCAGCTGGGCTATTCAAATTGATACTGATGTAACCATTAATAAAGAAAAAAGCAGTGCCTCCTTGCAATCGATTTATGGCGAACACACCCTGCCTGCCTTTATAGACTTCCATAGAATCAAGTCGCGTACTTCGTTCCTGCAAAAGCTGTGGGGAATAAAATGAGTTGTACCCCAAATAAAGTAGTTTTTCGTTCCAATAGGTATGCTCCGCCCACAACACACACGGCAGCATAAGCACAGCAGCTGCAACGGCTGTTTTTTTGAACTTCATATAAGCCAGCAAAGCCAAACTTGTCAGCGCAACAACAGCAATAATGATCTCTCCATAATCGAGATACTGATGCAGAAAAAACACCATCACTAAAAAACCAACGGCATTTGCCACTGAGGAGACAAACAGTAACTGTCCTGATTCCCGTGCAACATTAACCAACACAGCCAGCTGAAGCCCCGAATAACGCAGCAGCCAGAATTCAACCAACAATACGGTAAGCGCACCGCCAATTATTACGAAGAACCACTAAAGTTTAGACAAAAACCCACAAATTCAGGATATTAAGTAAGGAGAGCCGCTTATTTATTCTGATACAATGACTACTGTATTTAACCGTACAACACCGCTTAATACGCACCAATACCACATATTCAGCGCACTCTATATTTTAAATAATATAAAGACCATCCTACTCCAATATTTTGCTATTAAATTCAGTAGTAACTTTAGATTAAAACGGTGAATGACATAGTCACTTGCCACATATCTTTCAATCGTAATAAACGGATTGCAACCATGAAGATCAAACAACTTATTCTACTATTTGCCATAGCAAGCCTTCTACTTGGCTGTAGCGATAAAGAGCAACCCGCAACTCAAGCCAACAAAACCAAAGAAGCACAATCTCCAAAGCCAGCTATACAGGCACAGGCGGTGGAAACACAACCTCCCGTTACCCCTACCCCTCAAAAGAAGCAAACCCTATCCAAAGAATCAACTGACGACTCAATGGAACAAATAGAACAAGAAGTTAAAGAGTTGGCAGATACTATTTTGACTGAATCAGATATTGACATGCCCAGAAAGGAGTTAGAGCAGGAAATCATGAAAATGGTAGATGAGATGGAATCTCAAAAAACACACTGAAAATATCAGCCAAACCCGGCCGACAAATACCCAAGATAGAAAATGTTTTCCTTATTGGTGAGACGCAATGAATAATGCACGATTCCTAACATGCCTCCTTCCTATTTCAATGTTATTTGGTGTAAGTGTGGCACTTGCAGCCACAGACAAAACGCCACTGAATGACACGGGGGCCGATTGGTGTGGAACAGATAAGGCGATAAAGCTGGATTGCCCTCAGCCAGCCTTCCCGAGCCAGGATGCAGAATTTGGCCGCGATACTCTGGCCAAGGCCGGAAAACTCAAAAAGAGTGGTGCAGGTCAGGCAGGGTTTGATTTCACCAAGCTGAATGGGAAGGGCACATCAATCCCTGCCGACGCCAAACAGTGGCGCTGTGTTCTCGACAATGTCACCGGCCTCATGTGGGAAGTAAAAGCCACTGATGGTGGTCTACAGGACAAGAATCATACCTACACCTGGTTCAGCAACAACCCCCGTATCAACGGTGGTACCCCAGGCGCTGAAAATGGTGGCGTCTGCAAGGGCAGCCGCTGCGACACTGAGGGTTTTATCAAGGCCTTGAACAAGCAGGGACTCTGTGGACATAAGGGCTGGCGTCTGCCATTGATGGAGGAGCTGCGCTCTATCGTCAATTACGGTCGCGCCTTCCCAGCCATCGATACCGACTACTTCCCTAACACCCAATCGAAACGATACTGGGCTATTGAGGTCTGGGCCAAGCGTGACGGTGGTAGAGATGCCTATGCTCTCGACTTCCAGGGTGGCACAGGGGAGTATGCCCTCAGGGACAACAAAAAGGTGGGCATCCGCCTGGTACGTAATGGCCGTTAGGCCGGCCTTTAGGATGCTCAGTGGTAAAGCATCCACCTGGCAACAGATCCTTAAAGAGATCAACCAAATGCCATTAGCCCTTTCAGCACGCTTCGGAGTATTTCCATGACACGAGTCAAAATCCAGAGTCTCGCAATCATCCCGCTACTGGCAGGCTTGGTGACCATGCCCGCCATCGGCGCTGAGAAACCACTGCCCTATCAACCGTATTATGGCAAAGAGCGATATCCTGGCTGGTATCCGGGCAAAAACCCCTCTCCCGGAAAAGAGTATACCTGCAAGCCTGAGTCCAGAACCGTCAACACCCCGACCGAGCGCTTCATCCTGAATAAAGATGGCACAGCCATCGACAAGGCGACCGGCCTGATGTGGATGCGCTGCTCCCTGGGGCATACCTGGACAGGCACGACCTGCAGCGGCGACACCCACAGAAGCACCTGGGAGGGTGCCCTCAACGCCGTACAGGCATTCAACCAGAAGGGCGGCTTTGCCGAGCATAAGGATTGGCGCATACCTAACATGAAGGAGCTTGGCTCAATCGTCGAACGCGCCTGCGTCAATCCATCCATCAACCAGGAGGTCTTCCCTACCACCGAGTTTTGGTATTACTGGTCATCCACCCCATCCGCTGGCATCACCGAGTACGTATGGAAGAATAAGCAGCAGTGGGGCATCGACTTCTGGGATGGCTCAGAAAATGTCTCCAATTTCACCAAGCGAAGATTGCGTTTGGTAAGGGATCCAAAATAAAAAGCGTTGGCAGATTGCAGACTGTTGGCTTTAAGTTTAGGGCTGCTTGAGAACGAAAGGAGTAAGCCAACTCAAACACCTGATTGGCTGAAATCCAAAGTAAGTGTGTCGGATTTGCGTGCGCAACTGGTTGAACAATTACCCGCATATGATTCCACGACAATATATCCGCTTGCCGGTAATTCCGTTGACAGCCAACGGCAAAACTAACCGCAGGCAAATTTGCAAAGACTACCAACTCAAACGGTAACCAGACTTTTATACATGAGTACAGCAGCCGATAAAGATACCATCATCCGTGATCTGATGGGTTTCATGAAAACTGAGTTTCCCGATACCGGCATTGAGCTGACACCGTCTACTGATTTGTTATCTGACTGGCTGATTGATTCCCTGGGCATTATCAGCACCACCCTCTTTCTCGAGGAACATTTCGGAGTCAATGTTACACGAGCCGATATCAAGGCGGAAAATTACCAGACCATTGAGAACCTGAGTAATTTTATCTGTAAACGGTTGAGCGGCAAATAACCATGCTGTTCAGCGGTGCTACTTGCTCGGTCGATAAACAACTCGAAAACAATCGACACACCCGCTGGGGCCTGGTACTGGCCGTACTGGCAGTATTGCTGCTCTATGCCTATCTGTTCACTCACATCGCAGACAGTTTTGCTATTCCCAGACCCGCTGAGCTAGCCAAACAGATTGGGATTGATATTAAGTACGTTTTCGACAGAGACAGTAACGTCGGGACCGATCTTCATGTCATCTACACACCACCAAACAAGCGTGATGATCAACGTTTGATCCTGTTCGCAATTGTTGCCGGCGCATTCCTGTGTGCCTATTTTCTGCCGCTCGCCTACAAGCGCCCGTCACTTGTATTATGGTTCTTGGTAGCGATACTAATTATCTATGGCATTCGTGCCAGCGCCGGATTATTGTTTGCCCATCTGTTAATTTATCTTAGTTTTCACCCACCCCCATTAAAAAGATCAATCTGGCAGGGTTTGCTGCCAGGTGCCCTCGCTTGTCTGGCATTTATGGAGAAACAGGCGTCATGGCTGTGGCTGCTGCTGTTACTACTCATTTTCTCAGCAATCAGTTTGCTGCTGGTTCGTTACCTGTTGTTACCTCTGTTACAACACGAGCGCGCAGCTAAAATCATTCGCACTCTATTCGTTCAATCAGCACTCATTGTGGTCTTCATCAGCGCCATCGTCGAAGGGCTTCAAGGACAAACCTGGACACTACCACTCGGTATTCTTTTGTTCTTCTGGCATTGGGAACGCTTGATTATGTACCACGTCGACTTCAAAGACGGCCTGGTCCCCAACGACACCAGCTTGCCAACCTATTTGAGTATCTTCTTTTCCCCGGGTGGTCTGCCAAACGGTAACTGGGGACCCAGCATCGGTCTGGGTTACAACTATACCCAAAGCCGCTTTCTTTCTGTAGACAAAAACAAACTGATTGTCAGCGGCCTGAAACTTTGGGGTATTGCACTGCTCTATCTGGTATTTGCCGACTGGTTTCGTTTTTTAATTGTCGGCGTGTTCAACGACACCGGTATACCGGTTTTCAGTGGTCACCTCAAAACAATGTCCTGCGCTTATGTGGGGAGCAGCGATATTTCTAGCATTTCAGTTTTAATGACTACGCTGCTGGATCTGATGCGCTGGTTGATGATGTGGGGCGCAATCGTTCATTTCAAGGTCGGTGTCTGGCGTATGTGCGGTTATGATATCGACCCCTTTTTCAATAAACCCTGGCTTGCGACCAACCTGGTTAGCTTCTGGCCGCGATTCACTTTTCACTATCGTGAATTTCTGGTTAGGGCATTCTATTATCCGGTTTTTTTCAGGTTCTTTAAAAAACACACCAAAACGCGAGTAGTATTCGCTACCGTCGTCGCGGTGGGGTTTGGCAATATGATCTGGGGACATTTGACGGAAGGAATGTTCTACGACGGCATGCGTTTTCAGAACTTTGGCAACGTTCTGGAAACCTGGCCGTACTTTTTATTTTTGACGGCGGGTATCGCCCTGACCGAACTTTACTTACTGCAAAAGAAGTCCCGACGTAAACCCTGGACCCGGGATCGCTATTTCGCTATGGATGTACTGTGCTCTTATTTAACATTGCAGTTTTTTGCACTGATTCATATCTTTGCCTGGCCCTGCCAGACTGCTACACAAGGTGACAATTGGTTGTTGTTTTTGAAAGCATTCGGGATTTAATAGTACCTGACCCTTAATTTTTGAGATCGGTTGATTTCCCAATCATAAATCAAACAGTAGATGGTGGCCTCTGTTGGACCGTATACATTTTGAATCTTTGCCTTTGGAACACATTTGGCCCACTGCTCCGTGAGGTTTTGCGGCAAGGCCTCCCCGCAGAAGAGACTGTATCGAAGGTGGGGCAGATGGATCTCATTAAAATAACGTTGAAGATAGGACAAAACCGATGGGACCATCAAGGCAGCGGTTATTTTTTGTTCTTCAAGCGTATCCAATATGTTCATGAAGGCAATGCCCTCTTCAGGGACCACGCAGCAGCAGGCGCCCAGGCTGAGGGGGGTAAAGAGAGACATGACAGACTAATCAAAGCTGAGATCAAACATCTGTATAAATCGATCTTCTTCGGAAAAAGCATAGTTGTCTTTATCAAGCAGGTAACTAAAAAACAGTTGAGATTCCCATGAGTGATGGGAACCCCCTTGGGTTTTCCCGTGCTTCCTGAGGTAAAAAAGAGGTAGGCCAGGTCCCCTTCTTGTATTTTCGACAATTTCAACTCCCCGCTGCTGCAGGGAGCATCCCGGGTGGGAATCATTTCAACCTTGCTTCCCAAGGAGTCCATGGCACTGGTTAGGGGCTCATGCTCTCTACTGGCAAGAACAATTTTAAGGCCCGCTTCTTGAATAATGGAAAGATTACGGTCACCTGGATTGCTGGTGTTGATGGGCACATAGGCCGCGCCGCTGACCAGGATGGCCAGGATGGAGGCGTAGGTAAACACATCGTCTCCGATCAACACACCCATCAGGGGCTCATCTCCATATCCTCTTTTCAAGGTAGATTCTTGAATGCCTGCCGATATCTCCATGAGCCGCTTATAGGAATAGTGCGCTCCCCTGGCAAAGATGGCATTTCGCTCGGGGAATTTTTCGGAAGCAGAGACCACTTTATGAATGATGGATTGCATATTATTCACCAATATGAACTCCAAATCCCTTGAGAAAGAGGCGGGTATAACTCCACCATATGCCCTCAGAGCAAATACCCCACCGTTACCGCAGCCAAGGCGGCCAATGTAACACGCAGCCACAAGGAGCAGTTGGAAAAGAATGGAAGCGGCTTGCAGCCGCGAAAGATCTCAGGCACAAAAAAGAAAAAGGCCGGTATCAGAGGCTCATCGCCTACCGATACCGGCCTTTTTGTTACCGGGCTGGCTTGATGCCAGACCCGGCTTTTTAACGCCTACTTACAATCACCGGTACCCTCGCCGGCATCATGGCACACTTCCTTGCGCCAGCCACCACTTGGGATGGAGTTGATCGGCGTAGCCGAGTTGATCCCGTAGTGGTGGGTTTTGTCATCCTTGTACTGAAATCCACCATGGTTGTTATAGGGCGCAGGAGAGGGATTACGTCCCGTACCATGGATCAGCAGGGCCTTGTTCTTCCAGCCATGGGGTATCGCGGAGTGACAGGTGGTGCACTGTGCTTCCTTACCCTCAACGTGGTAGTAGTGCAGGTTTTTGTCCCCGCCTTTACTGTAGCCAGTCCTATGCCCATCATCCTTAGAGGAGTCCGAACCACCACCATAGACGTTCTTGTCATGGCACTTGAAGCACATGTGGTTGTTGAAGGTACTACTCCGGCTTTCACCACCCCTGCTACTATCTTTATCGCCACTGCCTACACCAGTGGTGTGATCAAATTTACCGATAGCAATAGGCCAGATGTCGGAACCGTGCGGTCCTTTAGGACCTGCAGAGGATGGAAAGTTCTGTGGTGAATGACAATCGGCACAGCCAATAACACTTTCGGGTGTCATGCCATTGATCAGGGCACTGGCATAGCTTCTGCCGGTGCGGTCATTCTTGAAATCATTCTTACCCGGAGCCACTACCGGATGGTAGGACCTGTTGTTCGGGTTGAACTCCTTCGCCTGATCGGTCAGACGGCCATCCCAGCCTTGAAGCGTTCCCCAGCTATCCTTATCACCTGAAGAGCCTGAAGTACTACTCCACCTGTAGTTGGAGTAGCCAAATGGATCCATCGGCGGGGTATCACCAAAGGCGTAGTAGGAGTGACACTTAAGACAGAGCTGATACTGATGAGTAATCTCTGGCACCTCTTTGAAGACCATTGGCGTTTGGAAGTTATCAGGCCACGGATCAGGCTGAACACCCCAGACGCCGGTGAGTACATCAGATGCCAGGTTGGTGGTGTTGCCTGAGCCAATGCCAGGTGAACGGCCACTTGACTCACCAATAGGAACCTTGGAGGGATTATGGCAATCCATACAGGCTACGCGTGGGTTGTCTGCCAGCACACGGTGGGCATAAGGCTTCTCAACGGCCCCTTTGATATTCTCTTTGGTATATCCACCATCATGGCAGATCACGCAAGCCTTTGACTGGAGGCCTTCTGGTGGCACATGACAATCATGGCACTTGCGATCTTCATAGGTTTTAGTAAAGTGGTGAACGTTTCTGTTGGTTTCAGGCTTACCTGTCACCTGCTCTACTGTATGACACCCTAAACAGTCTCTAAAATCCTTAAACCATAAGCGCCCGCTTGGCAGCCGGTCTAATTGATGGCAAGTCAAGCAGTTATATTTTTCACCTGGCACGCCATTTGGAGCGATGGTTGATTCAGGAATTATTCTCTTAATTTTAAGGTGATGCCGGGTAGGATTATAGACACTCAGCTGTGGAAACCGCTCCGGGTCATAGTGACAGTTTCGGCAATCTGCTTGTGTTGGAGGGCCATTAAAAATACCAATGCCCTCCTGTAGATTTGGCGGATTATCTGTCCAAGACGGCCCAAACGCCTGTGCAGATGTCATAAATAAACAAATAAGTATGCTAGCCCCAATACTGCCGTAAATGCGGTAAGAAACCTTACCTTCATTATTAGCTTTCATTTCACTTTCCCTAAAAAATCCATGCTACAAAAGTTTTACCTAAATCAGATCACTCGCATTGTATTCAATAAAATTCAATGCTGAACTGATAACGTTAATACTGGATTGTCCATGTATTTTATTAGCTAACTTCCCTACTGCTTATACCCTTTGATATTAAGTGGTATTCTCCTGGTCACTCACCTTCCTGTCAATCAATTTCCACAATATTAATAAGACAATACAACTGATACTCCCAATTTTACGCAGCTCATCCTCCATTTTAAGAAACGGACGACAAGAAGCATCAGGCAAAGAGGAAGGTGATTAGTTACAAAGCTCAGTAGGCTCACGTTCTGAGCCTGTGGTGGGCGCATAATCCTAGACAGAAAATATCTTGGAGAGCTGCCATGCCCATGAATCAAATTCAATTCCAGCCTGGAGTGTCATTGCCAGATTTT
>JAJFJN010000032.1 GCA_021773975.1 Gammaproteobacteria bacterium
AAAGTTTAAGGCCTGCCCTGCCAGTGGGTGATTGCCATCCAGTGTTACCTTGTCACCATTGAACTCCTTTATGACCAGCATAAATGCATTGCCATCGTATGTTGAGGCTTGAATCTCCATGCCAATCTGTAGCTCTTGATCTCACTTCTATCAAGTTCATTTACAAGCCCTTCGTGAAATTCACTATAGGCATCCACAGCCTCAATGCGAATGGATTTTTTTTCACCAATGGACATACCCTCTAATCCCTTTTCAAAGCTCGGTATTACCTCGCCTTGCCCCAGTGTCACGGCAAATGGTTCGCCTTCTATGGAGGCATCAAATTGCGTACCGTCATCCAGTGTGCCGGTGTAGTGAACGGTGACGATATCGCCGGTTTTTGCTTGAGTCATGCTAAGAACTCCGAGGTGCTAAAGTGTTTTAAACCGAGGGCTTTGTGGGCAAGTATTTAAGTACATGATAATTATTCTCGGTAGTTATTAGTGAAAAAGTCAGTAAAGAGATCTCGTTAGCCTAGAGTGGCAACTGCTACAGTTGTAGTTTGTACTGGCTCCTGTTTTATAGTGGTGTCGGTAGCTTATTTCGGTGCCCTGGCTATGGCATTTTAGGCAGTTTCTTTCGGTGAGAATTTCTACGTAACCCCCCGATGTATTACCTATTGGATGACAGGTCATACAATAGTATAGGTCGCTGCCGTCGGTCTCTTCATTGGGTACTTTGGCCCCAAAAAGCCGGGTTTTTTTACCGGTCAAATAGTGATGAAGATCAGAGTTAGAAGCGTTTAGAGATAGCCCCTGGTAATTGTCATGGCAGCTTCGGCACTCTTCAGCGGTCCATTGGTTGCTACTGAAGGCGCTTTGAGAGATTACAGTTATCAGCGTTGCTATTATAAAAAAGAAAACGGTTTGCTTTATTTTTTTAGCCACAATTATTATTCCTTAATTTGAATTATCCGAAAAACTATATTTAACACACTCAGAGTACAGGAATGATTTCTGATTTGCCAATTGTGCGGGAACGATGAAGTGCTGGTGAGATGCTTAGCCTGTGTTTGTGCATAAAGTTCAATTGCTATCGGTATTTGTATGAATAAAGTGTTGAATGGTTGAAATTAAGCGGGGGTATCCCCTGGTTATAGTAAGGATAAATGCGCGTAACTACTTGAGATGTTTGATAAATATTCGGGGTCTTTTATTTTTAAAAAGGCTGTTCATTTAGCGTTAGCGTTGCTATTATCGACTTCCTTAATGAAGGAATAAAAATCCTTGTAGTTATAGTTCTTACATTAGGTTCGGTGCTTGAATTAAGCACGTTACAGGGTCAGTAGTCAGGGACAGTAGCAGATATTTAAATAACCATTATAAAGGGCTGGAGGTATAACAAATGAGAAAAATCTATTTACCTATTATTACTATCGCATTGTTGGCTTTTACAACAATGACGGCGTGGGCAGTAATCCCCCCGCCGCCCGTCAACCAAAATCTGGGCATGCCAGATACAATGTTTAACGAGATGTTTAGCCAGGATGCTGCAACCACTGATTTTGGGTACAAGACATGTAAGAGATGTCATAAACCACAGGATATAAATACAACAATCCCTAATCTTCAGAAGCCAACCGGTATTCCGGCGCTTAAGGGAACCTACCTTCCTACTCGACATCATCTGCATATCGATATGGGTCAGGGAAGCCCTCCATTAAGAGACGGATTGATTGCGGGTGGGCCAGAACAGCCACCTGAAATGGATGTGGATGGCGACGGTGTTGATGATCTGAAGTACACCTGTTACAGCTGCCATATTATTATGCCAGTTAACCCATGGACCGGTGGTGTGGAAGAAAATCATCGTGACTGTTTTAACTGCCACAAGGTATTTGATGGGCCTAACAACACAGGCGTTGAGCAAGGGCAAAGCTGGAGAACAGTGCATCATGATACCCCTAAAGCATTCGAGGCTAAATGCGACGCTTGTCATGGTTATCTAGTTCGTAGTCTTGATACAGGCCGTCCAGCGCCAAATTGGCTGCCAAGTATCATTACACCATGGAAGAGCGGTAAACTTTACGAGGATGATCTTCACACAAGCTCAGCTGGAACGCATCCTGGTAACTGTAACTTCTGCCATAATTCAGCAGATGGTGGTCCGACTGGAACAGATGATGACACCAGCCCATTTAGCTATGGTTTCAGTTCTGTAAAGATCTTTCAAAACAACCAGAATCACCATGCAACGGGTATTCCAACCCTTACTGCCGCTGAATCGCCTGTGCTTGCAGCATCAGGTGAGCAGCCATGTACCTGGTGTCACTTCATGAGTTGGCCAGCTGGTTTTCAGCCTCGTACATACGATGATGGTACAGTCGAGACTATCGCTTCATGGAATATCCGTGGATGCCAGCGTTGTCATGATATCCCATCTTTGCATGCTATTGAGTTTGATGCGGTAGGTGATGGTATTACTCCTGGACAGGAAGAGCATTACAATGGTCATGTTGGCAACCAGGATAACTGCTGGGGCTGTCATGGCTTCAATGCTAATAATGCGCCTGATGCTGTAGGGTCACTATCTACAGACTTAGGTGGGCTTTATATGCCTGTACGTGCAACCATTCCACAGCTGGATGAAGTCAACGCACTTATATGGCCACAAGGCACTGTTGTGAATGGTTTTGTTCTGGCAGGAAGCAACTTTGAAAATGATGGTGTTCGTTATGATGTGAATAGCGGAGATGTTGACTATACCTATAAACCAAGTGTTCAGTTAACAGATGGTGCTGGGAATATCACTCTTTTAACACCAGTCTCTTCAGATACAACTCGGATCAATGTGACGATCCCTGGTGATCTAGCTGCTGGTACTTACGAGGTTCAGGTAAGTAAGGGTGAGAACACTGAATGGACAAGACAGGAGCTGAGTAATCCAAAAACTGTCACGATCGTTCCTACCGTGCATGTTGCGGAAGGTGCTGCGATCTGTCTTTCAACATATCGTGTTGTTATCATTCGCGGAAATGGTTTCACTACCACTGAAGGATCTTACGGTGTAGAGGATCCACTTACTGGCGATATAACACCAGTGCCAATGCCTAGTACTGTGACCGGTATTAGTGCGGGTGGTGCTGCTGCAAATCGACTCTTCCTTTGGAGAGACGGCATGATTGCAGCTCGTTTCAACGCTGGTTGTCCAAGTGAGGTTGAAGTGACTACCATGTATGACGCTAAGACATTACCAATTGCTACTTGGTAACTTCTCGGTGAGTAGCTGATGGGGCTTTGCCCCGTCGGTTACTGTTCTGATTGTGTTTAGAACAGAATGGAAACGGGGGAGCCATAACTAGGCTCCCCCTTTTTCGTTTCTAGAGACTATTTGTAAGGTAGTAAATGATGATTCGATCTTTTGAGAGGTATCTATTTGTCTCCTTGGCCATTGGGGTATTTGGATGTGCGCTAACATCTGTGGCAGGAGCAGCTGAGCGACGAGTTATTGTTGGATTTCATAAAACACCCCACGCTGTTGAGCGTTCTTTAATTCGACGTCATAAGGGTAAGCTAAAGCGAGGATTTAGAGGGGGTAAAATATTGCCAGCAACGCTGACAGACCAAGCAATTGCTAAATTAAAAGTCGACCCAAGGGTAGCTTTTATAGAAGAAGATGCCTTGGTTATGGCTGTTTATGGTGAAAATGATATTGCTGAATACAATGAAACATGGGGCGTTGCGCGTATCCAAGCAGATCCAGTGCATGCAGAAGGTATAAAAGGTGCGGGTATTAAGGTTGCCGTGCTTGATACCGGCATTAATTACAACCACCCTGATCTTGATAATAACTATAAAGGTGGTATTAATTTAGTCAACCTAACTCAGCTTAATGATCCATTTGATAATAGTTATAACGGGCATGGTACACATGTAGCGGGGATTATAGCTGCCGAACTTGACGGTGCTGGTGTAGTTGGAGTGGCTCCGGCCGCATCAATTTATGCAATTAAAGTGTTAGATGGAAATGGTAGTGGACATCTTAGTGATATTATTGCGGGTATTGAATGGGCTATAGCAAACAAAATGGATATTGTTAATATGAGCCTTGGATTGAAAAGCTACTCGCAGGCGTTTGACGAGGTTTGTGAGAGAGCTAATAATTCAGGTGTGTTATTAGTTGCTGCAGCGGGTAACACAGGCTCTTATGGAAGTGGTGAGGTTATTTATCCAGCCTTGTTCCCTTCTGTAATGGCTGTTGGTGCAACTGATTCTTATGATGCAATTTATTATAATTCTGCAGTAGGCTCCAATATTGATGTTGTAGCGCCAGGTGCAGGAATTTATTCCACTATGGCACTTAATGGCTACCAATATTTAACAGGCACTTCACAGGCCGCACCTCATGTGGCTGGAGTGGCTGCACTTATTTTATCGGCAGGGTTAGATGACCTTAATAATGATGGCGCAATCAATACCCAAGACCTGAGGCTGCAATTGCAAAATGCTGCTTTTGATCTTGGAGCAGAGGGAAAGGATGATCTCTATGGGTTTGGTTTGATAAATGCCCAAGCAGCGACCTTAGCAAATCCAGCATGGATAAGACGCAATTTACCAGACCGCGATAGTGATGGTATAGCTGACAGTATTGATAATTGTAAATACCGCTTTAATCCTGATCAGGCAGATTTGGATAGAGATGGTATGGGTGATAAATGTGATAGTCAGAATACTCGTAGTGTGAGGGCAACTAGTGGGGCACCATTTACGCGCCACTGGAGGCGTCGCCGCTAGATTGATTTTCAAAGGGTGTTTATATCGTAGTACTGAAAAAAGTTTTATAGCTGTAATTACTACAGTATTTACATACCCTGTAACTAAATATAAAAGTCCTCAATTAATACAGGCATCTAAAACGGAGATTTATGAAAAATTTAACAAAACCGCATAAGCAACCAAAAACAGTATTGGCTTTTATGGTCGTTGCACTAATTTGTTCTTCCTCATCTTTGGTTGCTGCAACTGATGTGGATCCAACTTCTGTATCACCGAATAAGATTGTTGTGGCTAAGGTTAATGGTCAGCCTATCTTAAGAGTTCAGCTTGAAAGGCGAATATTAGAAACTACCCGTAAGGCAAAAAGCTCTGAGTATTTGGATGGTGATATAAGTCAAATAAACCCAGGTAGTTTACAGCAAGCCTTGAGTGAAGAGATTGCAGCTGAGCTGTTTTTTCAGGGCGGGAAAAAACTGGACATCCCCGATGCAGTAGAGAAAATAGCGGAGCAAGTAGTTAGCATTAAGGCATCACTTACCGATGAGCAGCGACAAGAGTTCAGTGATGAATATATTAAAACATATGTTCAGCGTCGTTTTTATATTAACAAGTACATGGAGGCGAATGATTTAATTAATCCAAAAGTACCAGAAGAAGAGATTAAAGCCTTTTATGAGCGTACAAAACAAGGTTATGCGAGTAAGACAGATGAATTTTGTGTGCGCCATGTTTTGGCTGCTATAGATAAGGATGAAGCTGTTGATGGAAAAGCCGAAGCGCGTAAAAGAATAGAGAAAGCAAGACAATTACTTCTCGATGGAGAAGATTTTGTTGAGGTAGCTAAAAAATATTCTCAAGATGCTACCAGTGTTGACACGGATGCTGTTGTGGGCTGCGTTGGACCTGGTTTTATGCCGGTTGAATTTGAGAAAGTTGCTTTCTCTCTTAAGCCAGGAGTTATCAGCGAAATTGTAGAAACAAAGTATGGCTTTCATGTGTTAGATGTAGTGGAAATACGTCCTAAGGGTACAGTGCCTCCATACAGGGCGTTAAGAAGTTTTTTTGAAAAGTATCTCTCTTCTGAATTAAAGATTAAGAAAGCACCAGAGCATGTAAAGCAGATTAGAGAAAAAGCTAAGATAGAGATACTTAGTCCATTGCTTGCTAAGGAGGGTAAAGCAAAGGCGGGTGCTGCTCTATAAGGCCCCTATCATTTTTGCTCATCACGGTGATATATGATTTGAGTAGCACGCTGCGAAAATTCTTATGTCATTGTGATGAGCATAATCTATAAGGGCAAAAAATTTGCTGCCGGTTATGCAAGCTGAGTTTGTATAGAGAGCGGTTTTAAGATTGAGTTTGCATTATTTTAGTGTTGCTTAGTCAAAAACAATCCCGCTTCTAATGCGCGCCATTGTTCTTCCCATTGATCTGTAGGGGATACTTTAAAACGGGTGCGAAGAAATTGGTGCAAGCGCCCCTCTACCAGTGCCAACATTAGCCCGGCACCTACCTCTGGGCTGGATAAAATATCAGTAGCGTCGCGTAGGCGTGACTCTCGTAAGACCTGTCGAAATTGCGTCTCTACTCTAGCAAAGAACTGCTCTACTCGCAGATGCAGGCGTTCAGTTTCTCCTACTAGCGCATCTCCAAGCAGCACCCTTGTGATTCCAGGGTTGTGCTCCGCAAAGGCTAATAAAAGATAGAGTATGCGTCCGCATCGCAGGCGGGTGTCTGATTCTGTCTCTATAATCTGGTTGATGCGGGTGAAGATGCTCTCTTCGGCAAAGGCTATCAGACCTTCAAACATTTTTGCTTTACTGGCAAAATGGCGATACAGAGCAGCTTCTGAAACACCAACTGCACGTGCCAGGGCGGCGGTGGTTATGCGTTCACCCGGATTGTTTTCTAATTCAGCAGCGAGAGCCTCAAGAATTTGTTGTTTACGCGGGGTTTTTTTGTCCATTATTTACGCCGAATTAAAGAGCCCATACCTTCGTCAGTAAACAGCTCTAGCATGACAGCGTGTTTTACTCTGCCATCAACGATATGTGCTCGATTAACACCTGCCTGAACAGCTTCAAGTGCGCATCTTATTTTAGGCAGCATACCACCATGGATTGTGCCATCATCGATTAGTGCTTTAACTGTGGGTATATCCAGGTCAGTTAGTAAGTTGCCGTCACTATCTAGTAAGCCAGGTGTATTGGTTAGAAGCAGTAATTTTTCAGCCTTAAGTATCTCCGCCATTTTACCCGCAACCAAGTCAGCATTGATGTTATAAGAGTGCCCATCTGAGCCTACACCTATAGGCGCAATAACAGGTATGAAATCACCTTGAACTAACATATTAACTACGCTGGCATTAATACTTTCAACCTCGCCAACATGGCCGATGTCAATAATTTCAGGGGCGTTCAACTCAGGAGAGTTACGGGTAATGTGCATCTTTTTGGCTTTGATTAAGCCGCCATCTTTGCCTGAGAGACCGACTGCCTGGCCACCATGGTTGTTGATCAGGGTGACTATCTCTTTATTGACAAGACCACCGAGTACCATCTCGACAACATCCATGGTCTCTTTGTCGGTTACTCGCATGCCTTCTATGAATTCTGATGTTTTGCCCAAACGTTTAAGTAGCTCACCTATCTGTGGGCCACCACCATGAACAACAACGGGATTGATGCCAACCAGTTTCATTAACACCAGGTCGCGGGCAAAACTATGTTTGAGCTCTTCATCCACCATGGCGTTACCACCGTATTTAATGACGATGGTTTTGCCACAATAACGCTGGATGTAAGGTAGTGCCTTCGTCAGAACATGAGCGACATTGTGTGCCGCTTCCGCATTTAAACTCATAACAGCTCTTTTTGGTTAAATTAAAAGGGTGCTTTCAAATTGGGGTCAACTTTTTTCAATAGCTGACGAAACTCTTCTTGAATCTCTTTTAGTCCTATTTCGTTTACAGCTTCAAAACGAAAGGTAACAGCTGGAATGGTATTGGATGGTCGAATCAGTCCCCAGCCATTTTCAAATTCAGCTCTTAAGCCGTCAATCGTAATCAGTTTGGCACTTTTTTCGAAGCTAGCCAGGCTGATGATTTTTTGCACCAGTTCGTGCTGATTGCCTTCAGGCACATCCATAAAGAGTTCAGGTGTGCAGGGGAGTTCTGGCAGTTCAGCAAATACTTCGGCTGTGGTGCGTGGGTCGAGAGATAAGGTCTCTAATAATCTTGCACAGGCATACAATGCGTCATCAAAGCCATACCAGCGCTCTTTGAAGTAGATATGACCGCTCATCTCACCCGCTAATAGTGCGCCGGTTTCTTTAAGTTTGGCTTTCATTAATGAGTGGCCGGTCTTCCACATTAATGGTCGGCCACCGTGGGAGATAATATGGCCTGCTAGGCTACGGCTGGATTTGATATCGTAAATAATATCACCCCCAGGCTGACGCGATAATACATCCGTGGCAAACAGCATGAGCAGCCTATCTGGCCAAATGATGTTGCCATTAGAATCTACAACACCGAGTCGATCACCGTCACCATCAAAGGCAACACCCAGGTCGGCTTTTTGGTTTTTGACTTCCTGGATTAGATCTTGAAGGTTTTCTGGTTTGCCGGGGTCAGGATGATGGTTGGGGAAGTTGCCGTCCACATCACAAAAAAGCTCAATGACTTCACAGCCTAGCGCTTTAAGTAGCTGTGGTGCGGCTACACCAGGCACACCATTGCCACAGTCGACAACGACTTTGAGTGGGCGTGCGGGCTGTACATCATCGGTAATGCGTTTGATGTAGTCAGGGATTATGTTCTGTTCTTGCTTGCTGCCTTCACCTTGGAGCAGATCGCCTGTCTCGACACGGTGACGAAGTTGTTGGATGGCTGAGCCAGAGAGTGCTTCGCCATTGATGACGATTTTGAGTCCATTATAGTCGGCTGGGTTGTGGCTTGCGGTGAGCATGACCCCCGAATTACTACCTAGAAAATGGGTGGCAAAATAGAGTATTGGAACAGGTACCATACCAATATCGAGTACGTCTCGGCCGCTCTCTTGAAGTCCTTGGCAGAGGGCAGCACTTAAACCTTCACTGGATAGTCGCCCATCACGCGCCATGATGACAGTTTGCTGACCCTGATCGTAAGCCTCGCTGCCTATTGCCCGCCCTAATTCGTAGATCATATCGCGGGTGAGTGTGTCACCTACAATGCCACGAATATCGTAAGCGAGAAAGATAGCATCTGGCAGTGTTACCCCTGTGCCACTGCGTGCAATAGATGTGGGTTCTTCATTCAGGTCTTGCAAGTCGTCACCGCATTCAACAATCACATCATCTGGACTGCTATGGCCTGGGTGAGTGAACTCTTCTTGAGGCGAAGGGACTCCGCTGAATGCTGTGGAGCGGTGCCTGCGGGAGGCCTGTGTGCCTAGTTGTGCAATTAATTCTATGGTGCTCTCGCAGTCTGCTGTTTTTGCGCCGGGGCTCATGATTTTTCCGCCTCTAAAGGCTGTCTCCGCTATTTTAACAATAGTGCCTTGGTCGCTTTTTAGTGCTTGTTTCAAGCGCTTTGCCTGTAGGAGCATAACCAGACCAATTATGAGCAGTCCGGCAGTTGGAATGCCTCCAAAAACCATTAGAGTAGTTTGGCTGATTGTTGTTGATGGTTTGAGATAAACCGCCTCCCAGATTGTTTCCGTGATAGGTGTCCTGCCTGCAACTGTTGCTGAGCCAGTTGATCCATTGCTTTTAGCGAGCGTAAGCGGGTTACCCTGAGTGATTTGGCGAATCTCTACCTCACCACCATAATCACTGACAGCATTGATGGTGGAGTGTATAGCATCCAGTTTAAAGGCCGCGTGGATAATGCCTATGACTTCATTGCTGTTGTTAGGCGAAAAGATGGGAGAGGCCAGTGCAATATGTTGATTTTTAGAACCATATTGGTGAACCTCTATTTTTGTCGTTTTGCCTGTTTTTTCAGCCTGACGCAGAATATCCAGTGAGGCATAGCTCATCTGTGGCTCATGCTTTGTATCGGGTTCAGACTGCCCAGTAAGGAATAGTCGAATATGCCAGGCATTGGGTAGTTGGTTTTGCAGTGAGCGTTCTTTGGCTGCTATTGCAGCGGTATCAGCGCTATTTAGAATCTGAGCGATAGAAGGGGTTTTGGATAGACTTTCAAGTGCAAATTGTAGGTTTTGCATGCGATCAGAGAGGCGCGCGGCTAATGCCTCTGTCCCTGCTTTTAGCTGGTTGAGTGCAGCGGCCTCATCCTTCTGTTGTTGTAGAGTAAAAAGCGCTCCAATACAGCCATAAACCACTAAGACGACAACAGCAAAGCAGCTTGCTATAAATGTCCCTGAACCAGGTAGCTTGCTTGAGGCTATCTTTTTCTTTGAGGCTTTTTTTTCTGGTTCAGCATCCGTCTTTTTTTTGCTAAATGGTAGCTTCATAATTAGTGTCGTCCCGAATGGCCAAAGCCACCTGCTCCCCGGTCGCTTTCAACAAACGCATCTACTATTTCAAAATTAGCCTGCACTACAGGCACGATGACCAGCTGTGCAATGCGCTCACCCACTTCAATCCTAAATAGGGTGTCTCCCCTGTTCCAGCAGGAGACAAATATCTGCCCCTGATAGTCAGAGTCAATCAATCCAACCAAATTACCTAATACGATGCCGTGTTTATGACCAAGCCCAGAGCGCGGCAGAATTATTGCTGCCAGCGTAGCGTCTGCTATATGCAGAGAAAAGCCAGTGGGAATAAGTTGAGTCTGTTTTGGGGCTAACTCTAGCGGTTCATCCAGCATGGCGCGTAGATCAAGGCCTGCTGAGCCTTTGGTCGCATAGCCTGGCATGGGGAATTCACTTCCCAAGCGTGAATCAAGAATCTTTAGTTGGATGTTTTTCTGCATAATATCGCTCGGTAATGAGGGTAACCAGTGATCGTGCTAGGTTTTCTTTTTTAGCCATAGGGAGGTTTTTGCTTCCTCCCTCCCAGAGTACGGTTAAGGCATTTTCATCTTTTTCAAAGCCGCCTTGTTTAGCACCTACGAGATTGGCGGCAACCATGTCCACTCTCTTTAATTTACGTTTCTCTTCAGCGTACTCGGTTACCCGTTCAGTTTCTGCGGCAAACCCTACGGTAAAGGGTGGGGCAGCCCTGGCGGCAACCTCTGCCAAAATATCTGGATTTCGAGTCAATATAAGTTCTATCTGATCCTGATTTTTTTTAATCTTCTGTGAGGCAGTTATTTCTGGCCGGTAATCAGCAACCGCAGCACAGGCAATAAAGATGTCACATTTGTCTACCTGTTCAGCAACATTTTGTTGCATTTCGGCAGCTGTATTGATGTTAATTCGGACTACGCCAGGGGGAGTGGGTAATGATACTGGCCCTGAGATTAAGTAGACCTTAGCGCCGGCTTCAACAAGGGCGTGTGCCAGGGCAAAGCCCATTTTACCGGAACTGCGATTGCCAATAAAACGCACAGGATCGATGGGTTCCTGTGTGGGACCGGCGGTTAGCACGACGCATCGGCCGGCTAGTGCCTGGCTGCTGAACTGTTTTACCACATGTGCCAAGAGTGCTGATGGCTCCAACATGCGGCCTGGCCCGGTTTCTCCACAAGCCTGTTCACCGGCATCGGGACCCCAAAGTTTGATTCCGCGCTCTTGCAGTAGTTTGGCATTGGCCTGGGTGGCTGGATTTAACCACATCTGTTGATTCATAGCAGGAGCCGTGGCAATAGGTGCTGTGGTGGCAAGACAGAGAGTGGACAGCAGATCGTTAGCCAGTCCGTGGGTAAGGCGAGCCATAAAATCGGCACTGGCGGGTGCAATCAATATCAGATCAGCCCAACGTGCCAGATCTATGTGTCCAATACTGGCTTCATCGTTGGGATCGAAAAAGTCTTGCCGTACAGTTCGCCCTGATAGTGTTTGAAGTGTCAGTGGGGTAATGAACTCTGTAGCAGCCCGAGTCATCACAACCTGAACTTGTGCATTAGACTTGCGCAGCAGGCGCACCAACTCAGCTGTTTTGTAAGCAGCAATACCACCTGTTATCCCTAATAGGATCTGTTTTCCATCTAATTCAAGCATGTTGGCCCAAAAATATGTAACTTCTCATTTATTTATTAGGTGCGAAGAGTAACTGAATGTATGAGCTAGGCAAAGTAATTGGGCGCTATCTGGAGCGATATTGACCAGATTAGGCTCGACACTGTTAAAAACAGGGCATCTGCTTTAAGCTCACAGCTAAAAAACAACAATCACAAGGAGGTTGCTATGGCTATTACTGACTGGCCAGCAGCAGAACGCCCAAGAGAGAAGTTATTACAACGTGGTGCTGAAGCACTCTCTGATGCAGAGCTGTTGGCTATTTTTCTGCGGACGGGTGTGACAGGAAAAACGGCCGTTGATCTGGCGCGAGACCTGCTGCATGAACATGGTAGTCTGCGTAATTTAATGGCGGCAGATTATTCCCACTTCTGTGCCAGTCATGGTCTGGGGCAGGCTAAATATGTTCAGTTGCAGGCGGTATTGGAGATGGGTCGCCGTCATCTACATGAAACGCTCAAGCATGGAGATGCTTTGACATCACCGCAGCATACCCGTAGTTACCTCTCAGCCCGGCTGCGAGGGTATCCTTATGAGGTGTTTGCCTGCCTGTTTTTGGATAACCAACATCGGGTGATTGAATACGAAGAGCTGTTTCAGGGTACAATTGATGGTGCTAGCGTGCATCCACGGGAGGTGGTTCGCCGTGCGATAAGTCACAATGCAGCGGCAGTCATTTTGGCTCACAACCATCCTTCGGGTGTGGCAGAACCCAGTTCATCTGATACTCAAATCACGCAAAGGTTAAAGGATGCGCTGGCGCTGGTGGATGTGCGAGTGATTGATCATATTGTGGTGGGAGATGGTGAAATGACATCGCTCGCTGAGAGAGGGCTTCTTTAGTGAGCAATATTCAGCGAAAAGAAGCGGTTTTTTTACGCTTAACTTGTATATTGCGGCTGGTTCTGATATAAATCCGCCCCTTTAAAGAATTGCCCAACACGGCCATTAGGGCCATCGAACGAATTTATTGAGGTTTCAATCATGTCCAGAGTGTGCCAGGTAACAGGCAAGCGTCCGATAACGGGGAATAATGTCTCCCATGCCAAAAATAGAACCAGACGGCGTTTTCTGCCAAACCTTCACCATCATCGTTTTTGGGTGAAGAGCGAGAATCGCTGGGTTCGCCTGCGTGTTTCTGCAAATGGCATGCGGATTATCGATAAAAAAGGGATAGACGCGATTCTTGTTGATCTGCGCGCCCGTGGCGAGAAAGTGTAAGGAGCCTAATTATGCGTGATAAAATCAAACTTGTATCCAGTGCCGGAACCGGTCACTTTTATACCACCACAAAAAATAAACGTACCATGCCTGGGAAGATGGAGATCAAGAAATTTGATCCTACCCTTCGCAAGTATGTGATGTACAAAGAAGCCAAGATTAAATAGTTATCTTGCTTTGTTGTACAGTTAAAGCCCGCCCTTGGCGGGTTTTTTTATGCCCTTGTTTTATTGATTGTCACTATACTGATACTGATAGTGATAGTGATGGGTGAGTAGTACAGCCTTCCTCTAAAAGCATGGGTTCAAATGTAATATGCAGAATATATTCATTGGTAGACAAGCTATTTTTGATAGAAAAATGGCTACTTATGCGTATGAACTGCTCTATAGGGAAAATAGCTCTGGTGGAGCCAATGTGACAGATGGTGAGATGGCCTCATCTTGTGTCATGTTAAACACCTTTGTGGAGATAGGCCTTGAAAATGTTGTTGGCTCTCATCTCGCTTTTATCAATCTTACCCGTGGTTTTTTTACCGATGAACCCTACGTCCCTTTTGAAAAAAATCAGGTTGTTTTGGAAATCCTGGAAGATGTAGAGGTAGACCAACGGTTGGTAGAGGCAGTGGCAAAGCTTGCTGCTGAAGGCTATTGCATTGCATTGGATGATTATGAGTTTGAGCCACATTGGGATCCATTGTTGCCCTATGTCAGTATTATCAAAGTAGAAGTGCCTGCTGTAGATCGTCAATGCATCAAGTCGCAGATTCAAGAATTACGCAGACATAATGTAAAACTGTTGGCGGAGAAGGTCGAAACAGAGGAGGAGCACCAGTTCTATCTTGATCTGGGTTTTGACCTTTTTCAGGGCTACTACTTCTCACGCCCGCAGATTATTCAGGGCAAACGGTTGGCAGAAAATCAGTTGGTTATTTTGCAACTGCTTGCTAGCTTGAATGATCCAACAATGACTATTGATAATTTAGAACGCGTGATTGCACAGGATGCGGCACTCAGCTACAAAATTTTGCGCCATATCAATTCAGCAGCTGTAGCGCTGCCTCGCAAGCTTGATCGAATAGGTGAGGCAGTGGTCTATCTTGGATTACAGCAGATACGTACCTGGGCTAACCTCATTGCCTTATCGCGTACTGGTGATAAGCCTCAGGAGCTGCTCTGTAGTGCTCTGGTTCGCGCTTATATGTGTGAGCAGCTCATAGTGCACAGCCCTCATGGCAATCCACAGATGGCCTTATACGGCTGGCTTGCTCTCTACGTTAGATCTTATGTTAGGCACTCCATTGGAGGAGATTATGCAGGAGTTGCCGGTCTCGGATGAAATCAAGAATGCTATTTTGAAGCATGAAGGGCCAATTGGTGAGGCAATCTCTTGTGTATTGGCTTATGAACTACAGCAGTGGGATAAGACCACTTTTGGCGGGCTGGATAGTGCCGTTATTAGTGAGATTTTTGTAAGCAGTAGCCATCAGACTTTTGTTTCAAGTACCTTGATGAATTAATAACAGATTGCCAGTGGCATCTTGTTGGCCTATCCAGTGAGGAGCCAGCCAGGTTGTGGCTACTTTTTCTGTGATTAATGCGGGGCCAGCGATGGGTTGGCCGCCTATTAGACTGTCTCGGGCATAGATGGGTATCTCACCGCCAATGCCATAGATCTTTCCGTGGGTATAGGCTGTGCCACTGCCTTTTTGATTGGGTGATGTGAGTTGAATGGTGGTTGCAGGGCCATGCAGTGCTACTCGCAGATTGACTAGCTCAACAGGCATGCTCATGCGATGACCATAGCGACATTCATGTTGGCTTTCAAAGGCATCAATACTCTTTGTGACAGATCGCCAAGGCACATTGAGTGTATAGGATTGCCCACGGTAGCGAAGATCAACTGAGAGGTGTTGCTCAATGCTATCAGCGGCCACACCTTCAGCAACAAGGGCAGCGATTCCTTCAGCTGCCAGCTCACTAAATGCTTGTTTTAGTTTGCTGCTCTCCATCGCTAAAAGCGGCCCCAAAAGTGTACGTGACAATTGACGGCCTGGTTGGGTTGCCAGCATTCCCAAGGCAGATAAAACCCCGGCATGGATTGGCACCAGTGCCTGCTGCATACCTAAAGCCTCTGCCAGGGCGCAGACATGTAGCCCGCCTGCACCACCAAAAGAGACCAGGGTATAGTCTCTTGGATCGACGCCTCTCTGCACTGAAATAACCCTCAATGCCCTAATCATATGTTCATTGGCTACCTGAATAATGCCCTCTGCGGCAGCTTCATGGCTGATACCCATCTGAGCAGCCAGTGGGGCAATGGCATTGTGTGCCGCTGATGTGTCCAATGTCATATGGCCACCAAGAAAGGCGTCTGGCCTTAATCGACCCAATATCAGATTGGCATCGGTTACTGTAGGTAGTCTGCCACCCTGACCATAGCAGGCAGGGCCAGGGGCTGCTCCAGCAGATTCTGGACCTACCTGTAGCATGCCGCCAGCATCCAGTGTGGCAATCGAACCACCACCCGCACCGATGGTATGCATATCGACCATCGGTACGGCGACAGGGTAGCGACCAATGCGGCCTTCATTGGTGAGACGTGGAGTGCCATCAATCAGAGCGACATCGGTAGAGGTGCCCCCCATATCAAATGAGAGCAGTTGATTGCAGCCGGATGCCTTGCCTACAAAGCGAGCACCAACAAGTCCTCCCGCAGGGCCTGACAGCAACATCCGTACAGCCTGATGAGCGGCCTGATCTGCTGCAATAGTCTCGCCAGAGCTTTGCATGACAGACAACTGCGCCCCAGGCAGCCCTGCTGAAAGTCGTTTTAGATACCCGGCAACCAGAGGACCAACCCAGGCGTTAAGCCAGGTTGCCATACCGCGTTCGTACTCTTTGATCTCAGGCAGCACCTCTGAAGAGAGAGAGCAAAATATCTCATCAGGGATGATGGATTTAATTGACTGCTCATAATGGCCGTCCAGATAGGAGAAGAGCAGGTTGATGGCTACTGCCTGGGGTTTAAGTACGATTAATGCTCTGTGCAGATCATCCAGATCTTTATCTGTGAGTGGGGTAACAACTGAGCCATCAGCAGCCAAACGGCCATGGGTCTCAAGGCACAGTTCCTGTGGCACAGGGGGCGGCTGAGGTTTGGGGTGAAAATTGTATAGCTCTTCCCGAGTCTGGCGACCAATGGTCAGCAGGTCTGCAAGGCCATGATTGCCAATGTAGACCGTGCGCACCCCTTTACCTTCGAGTGCGGCATTGGTTGCAACCGTGGAGCCATGTATCACCTTCAGCTCAGCTGGGTTTAGCCCCAGCTCGGCAATGCCGTGCAGAATGGCCTCCTCAGGTGCATGGGGTGTGGAAAGCACTTTATGAATCTGCAATTGGCCTTGATCAAACAGCACAAAATCGGTGAAGGTGCCGCCGGTGTCGATGCCAAGTAGTTTCATTAAATGCTAACGGCTACACTTTTGATCTGAGCATAAACAGGCATGCCTACTTCAAGCCCCAGTCGTGCTTGAGATTTGTGGGTGATGCGTGCCAATAGCGGTGTACCTCCGGCATCCAGACGTACCATGATGCGTCCAGCTCCCTGATCCAGCATCTCTGCGATCACAGCCTGTACTACATTGAGGATGCTGCTCTCTCCCGGTGGCTGTAGTGCGAGGCTGACATCGCGGGCGTGGATGCGGATGTTCAATGGTTCGCCCACGGCTCGTTGAATACGGCTAACCAGGATCTCTCCACCACAAAAATTGAGATGGGTCAGATGGAACTTATCATCATGTTGAGTGATCTGGGTTTTGATGATGGCACCCGCATCCTCATCTTGAGCAATGGGCAGATCGATGCTGGCAAACATCTTTGCCAGTGGTCCCTGTCTCAGGATGTGGCCATTTTCAATTAGCGCCAGATGATCTGCGATGCGAGCCAGCTCTTCCAAATCATGTGTTACATAGATGATTGGAATATCAGCCTCAGCATGCAGGCGCTCAAGATAGGGCATGATCTCTGCTTTGCGTGGGCGATCCAGTGCAGCCATGGGCTCATCCATCAATAGCAGCTTTGGACTATTGAGTAGCGCGCGCCCCACTGCAACCCGTTGTTTTTCACCGCCTGAGAGTTGATGTGGATAGCGTTGCAGCAGTTCGCCAATGCCAAGAATTTCACAGATATGGGTAAGGTTTCCCTTACGTTCAGCACTGGGAATGCGTCGCCAGCCATACTCAAGATTGCCTTTTACCCGTAGGTGAGGAAACAGGGCGGCCTCCTGAAAGACATAGCCCAAATCGCGCTGGTGAGGTGGGACAAACAGGTCCTTGGTGCTATCCTGCCAGCATGCGTTATTGATCCTTAGGTGGCCTGTTCCTGCCTGCTCCAACCCAGCAATACAGCGCAGCAGGCTGGTCTTGCCGGAGCCTGATCTGCCAAATAGCGCTGTAATACCACTGCCTGGCAATATTGCTTTGGCATCCAGTTGAAAGCCATCTTGCTCTAGTCGGAAACTGAAATCTATGCCGCTCATGAGTGAGTCCAGCGATTGTTCTGGCGGTAGACCAAAAACAGGATGATGAAAGAGAACAGTAGCAGACTGCCAGAGAGCCAGTGAGCCTGGGTATACTCCAGTGCCTCAACATGATCGTAGATGGCAATGGAGAGCACCTGGGTCTCGCCAGGGATGTTGCCGCCAATCATAAGTACAACGCCAAACTCACCTACGGTATGGGCAAACCCAAGGGTTGCAGCGGTAATAAAGCCAGGTCGGGAGAGTGGCAGGACAATGGAGAAGAAACGGTCCAGTGGTGAAGCGCGCAGGGTGCTGGCAGCCTCCAAATGGAGCAGATTAATGCTGCCAAAGGCATTCTGTAACGGTTGCACTACAAAGGGTAGCGAGTAGAGTGCTGAACCAATCACCAATCCGGTAAAACTGAAGGCAAGTCCATGTGTGCTCATGCCACCGATAATGCCCCCAGGTGCCAGTGCAATCAGTAGATAGAAACCTAATACGGTGGGAGGCAATACCAGTGGTAGCGCTACCAATGCCTCCAGCACCGTTTTAAAGCGTGACTGGGTTTGAGATAGCCACCAGGCCAGTGGTGTACCCAATAGCAAGAGGATAACAGTGGTGGTTATTGCCAGTCGTAAGGTGACCCATAGGGCGCTGATGTCTGCTGATTCCATCAATGTTCTTCCAGGCCATAGCCCAATGTGTTGATCAGAGCTTTTGCACTGTCTGACTGTAAAAAAGCATGGAAAGCCTTGGCTGCTGGGTTGTCTGCGCCACGCTTGAGTAGTATGGCATCTTGGCGGATTGAGTCATAAAACTCTTGTGGTACAACCCAGTGATAGCCTTTGGATCTGGCCTCTTTTGAGAGTTGCGCTAATGCCACAAATCCCATTTCGGCAGCGCCGCTGGCTACAAACTGAAATGTTTGAGCGATATTTTCACCACGTACTAATCGTTCTGATAACTGCTCCCATACCCCCATGGCTTCTAATGCTTGTTGAGCGGCTGCCCCATAAGGTGCTGTCTTGGGGTTGGCAATTGAAAAACGTCGTAGACCCGGCTGGCTAATCAATGTTTTGGCTTTGCCCTGAAATTGTTGCTGAGGTGCCCATAGAGCCAATTGCCCCACTGCGTAGGTAAAACGACTGCCGGTGATAGCAAGCCCCTCTTGTTCCAGTTTTTTAGGCCGTTTTTGATCGGCAGCTAAAAAGAGGTGATAGGGCGCGCCGTGTTTGATCTGCGCATAAAGTTTGCCGGTGGAGGCCGCACTGATACGCACTTTGTGCTCACTGTTTTTTTCAAACGATTGGGCTAAAAGCCGCAATGGCTGGCGAAAATTGCTTGCCGTGGCCACATGCACAGTCTCGGCTAACGAGGGTGTCACGAGGGTGAGTATGAGTGAGAGAGAGAGGAGTAGTCTTGTCATGGGCGCTATTCTACGTCGGTCAGGGCAAAAAATGGAGCCGGAACCTTATTCCGCGATGAATGGGGTCTGAACGGAGGCGAGGCTTTAAGCCCAGTAATATGAGTTATGATTTAGGTACAAGCGTGAGTATGCTCGAGGGCAGTAGGGTTTAACTTTGATATTTCAACTACCTGCTGCTGCTCTTTATTGATTGTGTGCTCTTTACCCTAACTGGATTTGGCTGAGTAAAAAATGCGGATATTCAAAAGGATTGGTTTGTCAGGCGGGTTGCTGGTTTTTAGCACATGGCTTGTTTTAGGCAATGTCTATCGGCCGGCCGATGCACAGGTCATGGCAGGTGGGCAGCGTGTTCCTTTTTCGGCATTGGAAAAAAAGAATGCGTCATATGTTGGCGCTTCTGTTGGCGCATCGAGAGTAAAGCCACAGGGAGCACATAAAGGGCGCAGCAAAAAGAGTTTTGGAGCAACGTCGGTTGTTCAATCTGAACTCCAGCAGCAGATCTACCAGGGGCTGAAGGCACGCAAAAAACCTGCTTTGCCACATAAAGGCAAAAGGCAACCTCCTACCGTAACCGTAGCGCAAAAAAAGCAGCTACAGCACTTGGTTTCAACCTACAGCAACAATGCACCTGTTAAAGTGATGTTTAATCAGCGTACAGGCGTGCCTACGTTGATCAAGGGGAAAATTAAGCCTCAGATAGCCAAGGGCTTCAAAGGGGCGGCAAAGCACCAGGCGCTGGCCACTGCCTTTATGCAGGAAAATAGTGTGTTGCTCAGGTTGGATAGCCCTGCGCAGGAGTTGAAGCTGCAGCGGAGTAAAACAGATGTGCTTGGTAAGGCGCATCTGCGATATCAGCAGCAATATAATGGAGTGCCTTTGTGGGGTAAGAGTGCGCTGGTGCATTTGAATGAGAATAGTGAAATCTATCTTTTTCAAACTCACCATGAGCCGACGCCTCAAGGGCTGGATACTACACCTGGCATTACATCATCGGTAGCTTTGGAGGCGGTCAATCGTCACTTGAATGTGAGCGGCAACCCCATAAAGCCTGCTGCTGTTGAGCTTGTTATCTACACCCCAACTGATAGTGCAGCACAGTTGGTTTTTAAGGTGGAGATTACACCGGCACTGGATCAGCGCTGGATCTATTTCATAGATGCTAATACAGAAGCGGTCGTGCATCGAATCAATAATATTCACCATGCCGGCTCGGTGGTCACGGCCAGTGGTCAGGATGCATTTGGAATGCCTCGTAGTTTCAGTGCCTGGTCAGAGTCTGGGCAGTTTTATCAAATCAACCCTCTGGCACCGGTCAATGACCCACCCTTTGATCCGCTTGGATCAGGACCAAAGCCCACAGGTGATACATTTATTTACGATATTAAAAATAACACACAAGGGAGTCTTTATTACACGGGGAGTGCCCAACAGAATGGTGGTTGGGATGGTGTGGGTGTCAGTGCGGCATATAACACACAGCTTGTTTACGATTATTTTTTAAATACCTTTGGTCGTAAGAGTATTGACGATAACAACTTAAATTTATTCAGCGTCATACACTTTGGTAGCAACTATCCCAATGCCTTCTGGAATGGTACTTACATGGTCTACGGTGATGGGGACAATGTTACATTTTCCTCATTGGCTGGCTGTTTGGATGTCGCTGCCCATGAGATGGCTCATGGAGTAACAGAGCATACAGCAGCACTTATTTATGAAAACCAAAGTGGAGCGCTGAATGAATCCTGGTCAGATTTTTTTGGAGCCATGGTAGATCGAAGTGATTGGCTTGTAGGTGAGGATTGTGTTGTTCGTGCCCCTGGATTTCTGCGCAGCATGGCTAATCCTGCCCAGGGTTTGAGTGCTCAGCCAACCAAAATGAGTCAGTATCAGAACCTGCCTAATACAGATGCAGGTGATTGGGGTGGTGTACATATCAACAGCGGCATTCCTAACCGGGCCGCCTATTTGGTTGCTGAAGGGCTTGCTACTGAGGGTCTTGGAACAAGTATTGGTCGATTAAAGACAGAGCAGATTTGGTACCGGGCTTTAAATATCTATCTTCAGGCATCATCACAATTTATCGATGCCCGTCGAGCCACTATCCAGTCGGCAGAGGATCTGTATGGCGTAGCTTCTGCTGAAGCAAATGCGGTTACCGCCGCCTGGGATGCAGTGGAGGTAAGTGATGTGGCAGTGGGATCACCAGGTGACTCTAGACCAACACCAACCAATCCGGTTGCGGGTGCTGATGGTGTGCTGTATCTGTACCCCACGGATGGAACACATGACAAACCGTTTGATTGGTCAGAGGGGTATGATCTTTATTGGCAGGTCATACCTGATCCATTTTTAGGATACGATAATAATTTAAACTATGGTCCGTTCAATAGTGGAGTGGGTGTTGCTTATACGCACCCAGCGGCTTATACCAATGCAGCTGGCACTGTCTTTTTTTATGTAGGTAATGATGACAATCTATATGTTGTTAATGCCGATGGATCAGATCATCAGCAGCTCACTACAGCTGGCTATATTTATAGTATTGCCATCTCACCTGATGGGCGTTATCTCGCCTATACCAGTACTGATAGTACAGATAACAATATTCATGTGCTTGATTTGGTGACAGAGGCTGTGGCTGACCACCCAATTTTACCACCGAATTATCAAGGGGGAGGGGTAGATGTTTTAAATACAGTTTTATACCCTGATTCACTGGCTTTTGATTACACGGGTAAGCAGATTGTCTTTGATGCTTTGAACTGTATCTCTACACCTAATAGCTCATGTCAGAGTGGTGAAGGATATCAATACTGGTCTATTGGTATATTAAATCTTACTGACAGTTCGTTTGTCTTTCCATTTCCCACTCAAAATCCCAATATTGATTTGGCTTATCCCTCTTTTGCATCTAACAATAACTTTGTGATTGTGATGGATAAGATTGATTCAAGCAGCTTTGCAACGAATGGCACGCTTCTCTCTCGAGTAGTAACAGTGAATCTGGAGACTCAGACAGTTACAGAGGTTGCCAACCCGAATATGAGTGCAAATATCTGGAATGTTTGGGGGGTCCCCAGCTTTTTTGGTAATGATGATTACATTACGCTGCAGAGATTAAAACAAGATATCAGTGGCACAACCTACCGGATACCTATTGATTCGAACTGGGCAGCAAGCGGGGCGTTGGAAAGTCTTAGTCATTATGATGCGGCCATGCCTTTAATGCATCGTGCCGGTGTGCGTCAGTTAACTGCGACAGTGCAGCTTAGTAAAAACAGCCTGGCATTTGGCACGCACAATGTTAATTCCACAAGTGAGCAAATCATCACTCTCAGTAATACAGGTAACCGGGATATCTCTATCCTGGAAATCAATCTGGCTAATGCTGCATTTAGTCATGATGGCATCAATGGTCGTCTGCCGCAGGGGCAGGAGATGAATATTCGAGTGCAATTTAAACCAAAGGCAGTAGGTTCATATAATGGAACCTTGGTAATAAAAAGCGATGCCGATACACCGGAGTTAAATGTGGCGTTATCAGGAAAGGCTATCATAGATACGGATGGTGATGGCATGCCAGATGTATGGGAAAAAGCCAATGGGCTGAACCCACTAAACAGTAGTGATGGAGCTGCGGATATTGACAGTGATGGTCTGAGCAATTTGCAAGAATACCAGTCAGGTACACATCCTAAGGTAGATGATACAGATAGAGATGGTATGTCAGATGGCTTTGAGGTTAATGGAGCGTTTAATCCATTGGATAGTAGTGATTGCCCTACTTGGTACTGTGGTGGTGGAAGAGGCGGCTGGCGGGCAACAATCTGTAATGATTGTTAGACATGGTTAAATCAATCTGGGTGTTTTGTGAGTGGCGGGCGCTCTTGATTTTATGCTAAATGAATTTGCTTGGTAAGTATTTGAGTTGTTATGAATCGGTATTTTTCTCCACCATTTTGATCAGAAATTCTACCTATTTTAAATAGGTGTTTGTAGATGATTTAGAATCAAAGCGGATAATGCTCTTCAGTTCAAGCTGCAGTGTCATATGAAGTCGGAGCTATTAATGTGGCATGGCGGTTTAATCAGTTGGTTATGTTGTTTTTCAGGGTTGACCACATAAGGGCCTCTTACGGAAAGGGAGCATGCTTTCGCGTTTGGCTTCTGATTGAGCAGGAAAAAGGTGAAGAATGGCTTTCGTGCATACCCTTGTGTCTAACTTGGCACCCTTTGCCGGCAACCTATTATTCCCTATCAAAGTTTTAGCGCTGATGGCCGAAAACAAAATATGACCTTAGTTCAATTAAGAATTGTCTATAATCTTAATAATTCACTGATTCACAAATGAAATACCTTAGTGGACTAAGGGGATTCTCAATTAGTCTGTAATAACGATTAGTCGGAAGATCAGCTATGGAACGAACACTTCTTTTAGTAGACGATGAACCCAATATTCTACAGTCGCTCAAGCGCCTGTTACGCCGTGGAGGCTACCGCATACTCACGGCAGAAAGCGGTCAGGAAGGCTTGGAACTGCTTGAAAACAATACGGTTCAAGTCATTATCTCTGATGCCAGAATGCCCGGAATGAGTGGCATTGAATTTCTGGACAAATCCAGAGAACGTTGGCCGGATTGCATTCGCATCATGCTCTCAGGCTACACCGAGCTGGAATCCGTAATTCAAGCCGTGAATCGAAGCGCTATATACAAATTTTTCACCAAGCCCTGGGAGGATGAGCTATTACAGGATCATATTAAGGAGGCTTTCCGGCAATATGAACTGCAAGATGAAAATAAACGCCTCTCCCAAGAACTGCACGATGCCAATGATGAGCTAGCTCGCATTAATCAAAGTCTGGAGGAACGCGTAGATGAAAATGTTAAGCAGAGTGTGCTAAGTCTGGTATCACTTAAAATTTCTCAAGATGTGCTAGAGCACCTGCCTATTGGGGTGATTGGCATTAGTACAGACAATCTGATCTCTTCTGCCAACCAATATGCACTAAAGTTGCTAAATAACGAAAAGAACGGGCTTGTGGGCCTTATGGCCAGTGATGCACTGCCACCAGAGATTCTCCAAACCCAGGAGGCATCTGAGCAAAATACCCCCTCTACAGATAAGGTAATACTATCCGGTGGACGAGTGGTTGAGGTGCAACGTTATCAGATGAAAAATGATAGCGGGGTGTACGCCAACATGCTGCTCATTCAGCAACGGGGGGAGGGCTCATGAAGCAAATAGTTTCTCCCCAGCAGCTAGTACCCGGTGCCAGGCTTGCTGAAGCCGTCTGTGATGCATCTGGTGCCATACTGCTACCCAAAGAGACCAAACTTGATGAGCATTTAATCAGCATGCTCTGTACAAAAAAAATAGCTGAGGTCGTCATTGTTATTGAGCGCTCCCCTACAGAGCAGGCAGCCTTTAATGCCGAATTGAAAGCGTGTCTGGATAGACGGTTCCAGCTTGCTTCAGGTCACCCCTTAATGGATAGCCTGAAGCAGATGATCCTTGAGTACCGTTGCGGGGAACAGTGATGATCCCTATCAATCTGGATGACCTGGATGGATTACCTGCCCTTAAGCCAGGGGCCATGAAGATTCTGCACGCCATTAATCAGGATGATGCAGATATCACCAATATCGCCAAAAGCATACAACGGGATATTGGAATGACGGCTCGTATTCTGCGGGTTGCCAACTCCTCTTTTTATGGACGTAGCAACCAAATCGCATCAGTCAAAGAAGCTTGCGTTCTACTCGGTAAACATACAGTACGCAATCTGGCGCTCTCCTCTGCTGTATTAAATCACCTTACACCATCCAATGATGCGGCATTTGATTGTAAGGCACTCTGGCTGCATGGGTTGGGAACCGCCGCTGTAAGCATAGTATTGGCAAAACAGAGCGATGTAGATGAGGGCAATGCCTTTACCTGCGGCCTACTGCATGATCTTGGCCGGGTGATATTGGCTATATACTTCCCTGAGCACTTCTCTGCAGCACTCAATTATCAGAATGATCACCATTGCCTGACTCATGAGGCAGAAATGGCCGTTCTTGGTATTGATCACGCTACCCTGGGCGAAGAGTTGGCAAAAAAATGGAACTTCCCCAATCACATCTGCAGGGTCCTCGGCAGCCATCATCAGCCAGAACATGCCTATAAAAATAACCTGCCTCGTTTAATCCATGTGGCGGACATCATTAGCCACGGTTTGGAACCAAGTAACAAAGAAGACACCTTGATCCCCCCTGTGGATGAAAACGCTGTCAAACAGCTTGGTCTGGAATGGACGCAGCTTAGGGGGCTTTTTCAAGAGATGGAGGAGACGTATCACTCTTTTGCCTCATTACTTGATGCGCCTAATCCATCATTAGCAGAATGATGGTAAGCCCACAACAGAGATCGGATAAATGCTGCAGATATCAACAAACCAACAATATACCCATCAAAGAGGCATAGCACCTGGCTATAACGGTGTGCCCTTATGAATGAAGGAAAACTCAAGCAAACCCTGAAAGAAGCGCAGGCTCAGACAGAGCATGCCTTTCATGCTCAACAAGCTATCAGCGAAATCCTGCACATTTCGTTGGAGCCCATAACACTGGAAGAGCAATTGCATAAAGTGATTAAACTGCTGATCGCTATCCCATGGCTGTCGGTACAGGGTAAAGGCGCCATATTCTTATATAACGAACAAGAGCAGCAACTGGAGATGACGGCCCAGCATGGACTGGCTGAAACACTCTTAACAAAGTGTGCCCACTTCCCCATAGGGCACTGTTTGTGCGGTATGGCGGCAAAAACCAGAGCAACAGTATTTAAAGGGCACCTGGATGAAGAGCATACTGTCCACTTTGAAGGGATGCCAAACCACGGTCACTACTGCCTGCCTATCATCTCACGCGAAAAGATGGTGGGCGTCCTTAACGTCTACGTTGATGCGGGCCATGAGCGTGGAAAAAATGAAGAGGGCTTTCTAAGCACAGTAGCCGATACGCTGGGCGGCATCATCGAACGCGCCGCAGCTGAGCGGGAGCTGCATTATCAAAAATTTGCAATGGATCAACATGCAAATGTCAGTATCACTGATGTAGCAGGCAAGATCATCTATGTAAACGACCGCTTCTGCGAGTGTACGGGTTACAGCCGGGATGAGTTGATAGGACAGAATCACAGTATCCTGAAGTCAAGCCACCATCCTGACAGTTTCTTTAAAGAGATGAGGGAAACGGTAGCGGCGGGTGAAGTGTGGCACGGTGAGATCTGCAACCGTGCCAAAAGCAGCCGTTTGATCTGGCTGAACACCACCATTGTTCCCTTTCTGAATCCTGCAGGCAAACCTTATAAATATGTCTCTATACACAGCAATATCACAGCACTTAAAGCGGCCGAGCAAACGTTAGCAAAAGAGGGGGCGCTCCTACAAAACCTTACTCATTCCATTGGTGATGGCCTCATTGCAGGTAATGCTACAGGCAGAGTCACCTTTATCAATGCAGAAGCCCGCACCCTGATTGGATGTGAAGAAGATCTATTTGGATGTGAAGAAGATCTAATTGGGAGTGACATGCATGATTTGGCTTATGGGTGCATGGTAGATGAAGCTGTATTAGAACGAGAAGGAAATCCAATACTTAGAGCGCTGCATGGATTTCGTACCTATCGAGAGGAAGATGGCATCTTCTATCGAAAGGATGGAACAGTTCTGCCTATCGCCTTCGTGGTTTCCCCTGTAATCGATGATGATGGCTATGCAGGTTCTATCATGGTATTCCGGGATATCACCAAGCGTAAAGCTATTGAAAAAAAGCAACAGGCATTGATCAATAAGCTCCAGGATGCTCACACTCAGCTGCTACAGTCGGAGAAGATGGCCTCAATTGGCCAACTGGCGGCGGGTGTCGCTCATGAGATCAACAACCCGGTAGGCTATATCAACTCCAATATGGGGTCTCTAAAGCAGTATGTGACGGATATGTTTACCCTGCTGGATGGATACAAAAAACTGGAGGCACTGGTGCCAGAGGACAATCCAGTTCGCCAGGAACTGCAAACCCTGGAGCAGAAACTGGATATTGAGTTCCTCAAAGAGGATATTCAAAATCTGCTTGCAGAGTCGGATGAAGGCATTCATCGTGTCAAACAGATCGTCAATGACCTCAAGGACTTTTCCCGTCTGGATAGCACTGAACGGCATTGGTCCGATCTGGAATCTGGCCTGGATAGCACACTCAACATTGTCCATAACGAGATTAAATATAAGGCAGATGTTGTTAAAGAGTATGCGGGCATTCCCCAGATAGAATGCATCGGCTCGCAACTCAATCAGGTATTTATGAACCTAATGATAAATGGGGCCCATGCAATTGAAGAGCGTGGCACCATCACAATACGCACCGGTACAGAGGGTGATAACTGGGTCTGGGTAGAGATTGCTGATAGCGGCAAGGGGATTGAGCCAGAGGCACTCTCGCGTATATTCGACCCCTTCTATACAACCAAGCCTGTAGGTAAAGGCACCGGCCTTGGCCTCTCACTCTCATACAGCATCATTGAACGCCATGGCGGTAAGATTGAAGTGAAAAGTGAAGTGGGAAAAGGCACCTGTTTTAGGGTGCGGTTACCCATAAAACAGCCAGAAAAAGCAGAGGCTGAGGGGTTGGACAGACCATGAGCCAAGACTCTTTACTAGATTAAGATAGACCCAAACAATGACGCTGACGACTAAAAACAAGATACGCCTTGCATTTATCACACCCACTATCGTCACACTGCTGGCGCTTGGCATCTTTGACTGGTTCATGCTTGAGACAGAGCATGATAGCACTTTTACCAATACTGCTGGATTGCAACGCAAGCTGACACAAGACATACAGATCTTTATCGAAATGGTGCATAAAGGGCAGGAGGAAGATAAAAAAGAACTATCTGACACTATGACTACGTTTAATTCCAACCTGGAGATATTTGAAAATGGCGGCCAGCTGATGCACCAGCATTTGCCGCCCTTACCAATAGAGCTAAAGCCTCAATTAGCCGCCATCAAAAGTATCTGGTTAGATATAAAACCGCGCATAAACCTGATCATTGAGAAACCAGCTGTAACCAAAGAGGAGCATAGTATCCATCAGAGTTTAATAAGAGATATCCCCAAACTCTACGAGGCATCGCATGCGCTGGTTATGGCTTATGATGAGCGGAGTAACAAGCTACGTACGCAGATGTTCTACAGTCTTGCCATTGTTGCCTTACTCACTATTTTTTCGGCCATTGCTGGCGTATGGGTAGTACGCCGTTATACCAATGAGCAGCAAATTGCAGAGTCCAAGCTGCGGAAAGAGAAGGAGGAGCAGGAGCAACTGGTTCAACAACTGCAAGATGCGCAAGCTCAACTATTACAATCAGAAAAACTGGCCTCTATCGGACAGCTGGCAGCGGGTGTCGCTCACGAAATCAACAACCCCGTGGGTTATATCAACTCGAATATTGGCTCGCTGAAGCAATCCTTGAATGACCTGTTCAAACTGCTTGACCTCTATGAGCAGGCTGAAGATAAACTGAGCGATGAACAGACCCGGCAACGGATCCAAGCAGTAAAACAGGAGATAGATTTTGAGTTCCTCAGAGAAGATCTCAAAGAGCTGATAAAAGAGTCACAGGAAGGCGTCAACCGGGTTAAACACATTGTCCAGGATCTTAAAGACTTTGCCCACATGGAAGAGGCAGACTGGCAATGGGCCGATCTGCATAAAGGGCTGAACAGCACACTCAACATCGTCAATAATGAGATCAAATATAAGGCGGAAGTGGTCAAGGAATACGGTGAGCTTCCTGAAGTAGAGTGCATCATCTCTCAGCTCAATCAGGTATTCATGAATCTGCTGGTCAATGCGGCTCATGCCATCGAGAAGCGGGGCGTAATCACCATCCGCACCGGTACAGAGGGAGACCATGTTTGGGTGTCGGTAGGCGATACCGGCAAAGGTATGGACTCTGCTACGCAAAAAAAGATGTTTGATCCATTTTTCACCACCAAAGGCATAGGCAAAGGGACAGGGCTGGGCCTATCACTCTCTTACGCTATTATCCAGGAGCACAACGGCACCATCAGTGTAAAGAGTGAGCTGGGAAAAGGCACCACCTTTTGCATCCGGCTACCCATAGCTCAGGCCGAGAAAAAAGCAGACAGCTAGCAGGAGATGACATTGAGTTCATTACAAGAAAACCATGCAACAGATGCAACAGATGCTACTGAGGATGGCCTTGAACAAGCCGTCACATCTGCAACGCTGTTATTTGTTGATGATGAAGCGAATATCCTTTCATCGCTGCGGCGCCTGTTCCGCCCTTGTGGCTATAAAATCCTGGTTGCACCCGGCGGCAGAGAAGGCTTGGAAATGATGGCGAGCAACAGGGTTGATCTCGTGATCTCTGATATGCGCATGCCGGAAATGGATGGGGCGACCTTTCTCGCCAAGGCTGCCGAACAGTGGCCGGAGACAGTACGCATTCTGTTAACCGGCTATGCCGATATGGAATCCACTATTGCAGCCATCAATATCGGCAAGATTTACAAATACATCTGTAAACCGTGGGATGAGAATGACCTTAAGCTCTCAGTCCGCCACGCCCTGGAACAGCGCTTTCTGGAGCAAGAGCGGAAACGTCTGCTGATATTAACAAAGAAACAAAATGCAGAGCTGCAGGCATTCAATGCCAACCTGGAAGAGAAGGTCACGCAACGCACTCAAGAACTGCGAGAAACAATGGGCCTGTTGGAGACAGCTCACAAGTCCCTGAAGAGCAACTATGTCAGCTCCATCAAGGTATTCTCCAACATCATAGAGCTGCGGGAAGGTGAATCAACCGGTCATGCACGACGCGTGGCAGAATTGGCACGCAGCCTGGCACTGAAGCTGGAACTGGATAATGAAACAGTGCAACAGGTGCTGTTCGCAGCCCTATTGCACAACATTGGCAAGATCGGGCTGCCTGACAAACTGATCAACAAGCCCTTTAATGAACTGCCCATAGAGGATCGGGATCAAGTTGCCAAACACCCTATTATTGGTGAAGGGCTACTTATGGGGCTGGAAAGCCTCCAGGTCGCAGCCAAGCTCATTAGGAGTCAGCATGAGCGCTTTAATGGCTGTGGGTATCCGGACAAACTCAGTGGAGAGGCCATTCCTCTCGGTGCCAGAATCATTGCCCTGGCAAATGACTATGACGAGCTGCTGCAGGGCATGCTCTCTCACAAAACCTATAGCCAAAGCGAAGCCCGGGATTATCTGCTGAAAAACAAGGGCAAACATTATGATCCGGCGCTGGTGGATGCCTTTCTGGATATGGTGGGCATCACCAGGCCTCAACCGCCCAAAGAGGCCATACGCCTCATCAAATCAAACGGACTGGCTGTCGGCATGGTATTGGCGCGGGATCTGGTCATTCAGGGCAAGGCGCTGTTGCTGTCAAAGGGACACGTATTGAATGAGAACCATATTCGACGCATACATGATCTGGAAAAAGCACTCGATGAAGATTTGGATCTCTATATTGCCAAATAAAGAGGATGACAAAAATGTATCGCCTAATGATAGTAGATGATGAAGTGCATATCTTGAGCGCACTTAAGCGCAGCCTAAAGAGAGGCGCCGATTGGGAGATTGAGGTCTTCAGTAGTGGAGTGGAGGCCTTGAAACGGGCACAGGAGGCTGATTTTGACCTTTTTATCTCTGACTACCGCATGCCTGAGATGAATGGTGTTGAGTTTCTTGTTCAAGCCAAGGCCATACAACCCGAAGCCATGCGCCTGATCCTGAGTGGTTATGCAGATCTTGATGGTTTATTGGGAGGCATCAATGAGGCTGAGATCTACCGTTTCATTAATAAGCCCTGGCAGGATCATGACCTACACTCCACCATAGAACAGGCACTACATCACCGAGCTGTAATCATTGAAAACCAGCGTTTGGCAGATCAGGTTAGATCCCAGCAGAAACAGCTGAATGAACAGTCAAAAATCCTGGCAGATCTAGAGAGCGAGTCCCCCGGCATCACCCACGTTAACTGGGCAGCTGATGGCTCCATCATACTCAATGAGGATGATGTATAGACTCATGGCTGAATATAATGAGCAACAGCAGAAACTTACTATCAAGCTTGTCTATTATGGACCCGCACTCAGTGGTAAAACCACTAACCTAATGCGCCTGCATGATCTGCTATCACCGGAACTTAAGGGGGATTTGATGACCCTTGAGACCAAAAATGACCGCACACTCTTTTTTGATCTACTACCACTCGGCTTTCGCGCGCCTTCCGGGCTGCTCATCAAATTCAAGCTATTCACGGTTCCCGGTCAGGTAGCCCATGATGGAACCCGTAAAGCGGTATTGTCACGGGCCGATGGTGTGGCATTTATCGCTGATTCTCAACAGAATCAGGGAACCAACAATGCAGAATCCTTCCAGAATCTGGCTGACAACTCTGCCCGCGTAGGGCTGGATTTTGCGTCTCTCCCCCTAGTGGTGCAATACAATAAACGCGATCTGCCCAACATCGTTAGTGAAGATGCAATCAACAGCCGCTGGGGTAAAGCAAAATGGTCAGTCTATTTTAGCTCTGCACTCTCTGGAGAAGGCGTTCAGGAGACCTTTCGCGAGCTGCTCAGGCAGGTCTACCCGCAAATGGAACAACGCTTTCAATTAAAGACGGCTCACAATGTAACAGAAGAGGCCTTTGTCTCATCCGTAACAGGAACCGTATAACAGGTGAACAGCTATGCACATTCTTCCTGAAAAAACGTTTGACAGCGAGCTACAGCTAAAGGATCTGCTATCTGATACCAATCAGACAAAGCTTACTCAAGCTATCCTGACACTGTTGGGAGAAGATGCCCGGCTGGTTGATCTTTATGGCGAACCCGTGCTGGGCCAGGAGCCGACAGCGCAAGCAGCTCAGCGCTGCCCCGTTTGCGTCGAAATTGAACCTATCGGCTATCTGGAATGCAGCGATATCGATAAGGCCAGCGCTGTAGGAAAGATTATTGAGCAGCTATTGAAAATAGCTCAACGCAATCAAATGATGTCATCTCTGCATCTGGAAGCCGTGCATGCCGATTATGAGCAACTGCAGCAGAAGCATCAGGCACTTTCCGAATCCGAGGCAAGACTACGTGAGTTGACAGAGCATCTGGAGCAGCGGGTGGAGGAGCAGGTGCATGTCATAGAGAACTCCCAACGGCAACTCTTCCAGGCTGAGAAACTGGCATCCGTTGGGCAACTTGCCGCTGGCGTGGCCCATGAGATAAACAACCCCATCGGTTTTGTGCGCAGCAATATGCAGACGGCAGGGCAATATGTAAAACAGTTTGAACGCTTTGCGCAGGCACTTAAACAAGGAACCCCTCTCACGCAAGCTTGGCAGAAAGAGGACATTGAATTCCTACTAGAGGATTTTCAGACACTAGTGCAGGAGAACATTGATGGCATCGACCGAGTCGCCCGCATTGTGTCAGATCTGAAGGAGTTCTCAAACGTAGATCACGAAGAAGATGAACTGACAGATATCAACCATCTGATCGAAACCGTAAGCAATGTCGCCTCAAGCCAAATTCAGCAAAAGGCGGAGTTGGTACTGAAACTGGAGCCAGTTCCCCTATTGCACTGTAATCCTGGTCATTTGGGACAGGTATTTCTGAATATGATGCAAAACAGCGCTCAGGCCATGGAGGATAAGAGAGGGCAGGTTACTGTGACATCAGAGGCAACCAACGATACGATTACTGTACGTATCATTGACAACGGAAAAGGTATATCCGAAGAGAAGCTATCCAGGATCTTTGAACCCTTTTTCACCACACAAAAAGTGGGAAGCGGCACCGGTCTGGGATTGACCGTTAGTCATGACATCATAACCGCCCATGGAGGAAGTCTCGACGTAGAGAGCAAAGTCGGCACAGGCACCACTTTCATCATCCGACTGCCGGTCAAGAGATAACGCATGTCCCAATTTGCATCACTATTCACTGGTGAAGAGAGCGAAGAGCCAACTCAGTCATCCGAACAGCCGAAGAGATACCAGATCCTGCTGGTAGACGATGAACCTAATGTGCTGAATGCGCTAAGGCGGGTATTTCGTCAAGAGAGCTATAAAATTCTGACCGCTAATAACGGTGAGGAGGCGATCGAGGTGCTGGCTAAAGAGAGCTGCCAGCTCATGGTCTCCGATTTTAAGATGCCCGGAATGAACGGTGGCGAACTCATGCGACGTACCAAGCAGCTTTACCCAGAGATGATTCGCATCATGCTCACCGGCCATGCAGATACTGAGGCCGTTGTGGCTGCAATGAAAGAGGGTGCTGTCTATAAGTTTATTCTTAAACCCTGGAATGATGATGATCTGCGGGTAACCGTTGGGCTTGCGTTTGAACAACATGATTTGATCCAACGCAACAAAGAGCTGACGAAGCAGAATACAAAGCATGCCAAGGAGATTTCGGCACTCTCTAAGCTGGCTGTCTCCAACCGCAGTCAGCTCGCTATCATGCTGCACAAACGTAACCTGCTCAATGATAAGCAGCTACAGGAGATCCATAGACTACAACAGGCAAAAAAATTGCCCACCATCAAGATCCTGCTTGAAAAAGAGTGGGTCCCAGAAAAAAAGATAAGAGCCATTCTTAAAAAAGAGTTTCTGATTGATGAGGTTTCACTCAATGAATTTCAGATTGATAGCGCCATATGTTCCTTGATTCCACACAGATTTTGTGAAAACCAACTGATACTACCACTGAAACAGGAAAAGAAGCGTCTGATGCTAGCTATGGCAGATCCCATGGATAGGGGGCTGGTTGATGACCTGTGTTTTAGTACAGGCCTGGATATCCAGGTCGTCATGGCCAATGCCAGCGATATCAGAAATAAGATTACAGAGGCCTATGGCGAGCAAGAGATTGATTTCGAAGATCTAGAAACTCTGGTTGGAGGCACCGATCCTTTTGAAGGCATCGAGGTTGTCATTGATGATGATGACGATATCAGTATTGAGGATCTGCTGCGTGGCAGTGATGAACCGCCCGCCATTCGCCTGGTAAATGCCATCATCCTGGAAGCGGTGCGACACAGTGCCAGTGATATTCATATCCAGCCACGTACCAAGAGTGTCGTGGTGCGCTACCGTATTGACGGTGTGCTGTACGACAAGATCAAGATCCCCACCAATCTGCTCATGTCCCTGGTGTCACGCATTAAGGTGATGTCTGAATTGGATATTACTGAGCGCAGAAGGCCTCAGGATGGACGCATTACTGTAAAAACCCCCATGCGCATTGTCGATCTACGCATATCCATACTACCCACCATCAATGGTGAAAAGATCGTGATGCGCATGCTCGATCGTAATGCTGCTGTGCAGACCATTGATCAACTTGGGATGGGAACAACAGAGCTAAAAAAGGTTTCAAATGTCATCAAACGGCCACAGGGCATGATCCTCGCTACTGGCCCCACTGGCAGCGGTAAGACCACCACGCTTTATTCACTGCTGCAGCAGAATGCCACCTCAGAGAAGAACTATGTCACCATCGAGGATCCCGTAGAGTACTATCTTGATATGGCGGGCCAGGTGATGGTACGTGAACGCATCGGGCTTGATTTTCCAATGGTGCTGCGCTCTATCCTGCGACAGGATCCTGATGTCGTATTGATTGGCGAGATACGGGATCATGAAACCGCCGAGGTAGCCTTCCATGCGGCACTGACTGGACACCTGGTGTTTTCTACACTGCATACAAACTCCGCTGTCGCCTCGGTCGCCCGGCTCTTTGATTTGGACCTAAAACCTTATGTCATTGCTTCCGCATTGGAAGCGGTAATCGCGCAACGGTTACTACGCAAAATTTGTGAGGCATGCCGAACCCCCAGCGAAACACCGCAGGAACAACTTCATCAACTAGGACCTTTGTTTGAATCAGGTAAACTGAAAACCTACGAAGGCGTGGGCTGTAGACAATGCGATAATACAGGTTATAGCGGGCGAATTGGCGTCTATGAGATCCTGCTGCCCGATGAAGAATTTAAGGATCTCATTGCAGTCGGCGCAAGCATAGGTGAATTAAAAAAAGCAGCCATCAAGTGTGGGATGAATAGCTTAATTCAGGATGCCTGGTGCAAGGTGTCCCAAGGGCAAACAACGGTGGGTGAGGTGTTGCGGGTACTGGGTCCACAGGTGCTTGGGTAACAAGAGCCATGCTGCCATACAACTCAAAGCGTGATATATCAACTATTGTAGCGGCACATTGCAACCACCAGGCAGCCAGTCTATATCAGCAACCGATTGAAAATATGAAGATCACCCACCACAAGTAGCTTAAGTTACTATTTGTGGTGGCAAGGGAGAGATGGTGCTACCTGGGTAAATTAATTCCGGCTACAGGAAGAATTGAAGTGGACAATGCAGGCAAAGTCAGCCCTGTTTTTTTTGATATAAACGCCTACTGAAAATGAGATATATTGTGGAGTTAAAAGCACATACCAACCCTATGAAAAAGCGAATATTGATTGTTGATGATGAACAGGGCGTACTCAATTCATTACAGCGCGCATTAAAACCGTTTAATAATGAGTACGAGATCTATATGACATCAAATAGCGCTGATGTTAAAAAGCTAATAGCAGAGAAAAACATTGATCTTTTAATAACAGATATCCTAATGCCTGAAAAAGATGGCATAGAAATAATTAACGAAACTCAAGAAAACAACCCTTCAGTTAAAATAATGACTATATCAGGAGGCGGCCTCATTGAAGCTGATACGTATCTTGATATTGCATTAGAGATTGGCTCTTTATATTCACTAAAAAAACCATTTTCTATAGACGAATTTATATCAGCAATCAGACAATTGTTAAGTACTGATGAATAAAGATGAGATGTTGCAGGTACTAGACTTCCAGTTGCTTAAGTAGGTGAGGTGCGCTTTATATGGACACAATAGATATTCGTTATTGCTTCAATTTGGGCAAGCAGGGATGTGAGGTTTTTGATCTATGTTTGGATGCCTGCACGCTTAAGGTTATTAATCAATCTAACCTTGAATTGCCAGAGTGGACCAAGCTTGAGTTTCACCAATGTGCACATTGCCCACTTAATAGCAAAAACCACCCAAACTGTCTGGTTGCCGTAAGTTTGGCCAATATTGTTGGGCGATTTAATAGTATTTATTCGCATGATGAAATTGATTTGGAAGTCATCACCAATGAGCGGTGTGTGTCTCAGCACACAACAGCACAAAGAGGGCTAAGTTCTTTGCTTGGCCTGCTGTTTGCTACTAGTGGCTGCCCTCACACAGATTTTTTGAAGCCAATGGCCCGCTTCCACTTACCATTGGCATCTGACGAAGAGACTATTTTTAGAGCTGCCGGAATGTATCTTCTGGCTCAGTATTTTCTAAGGAGAGAAGGAAAAGAGAGTGATTTAGGGTTGTCCGGACTAAAGCAAATTTATGATAATTTGCATTTGCTAAATAGAATGATTGCGCAGCGTGTGAGGAGTACAGCCCAAACTGATTCCTCTGTTAATGCGGTTATATTGCTGGATATGTTTACCAACCTTATGCCATTTGTTATTGAAGAGCATTTAGACGAAATCAGATATCTGTTTGATGCATACTTAAGAGATGCCCCTTAAGTTACAGATTCAGATTGCGCTTATGTGAGTTGGTGGTATTCACACCTATTTCTACCAATCCTGGAGTGTACTTATATATTTGGTGTTAATGCCTGGGAAGAAAATCAATTCCCCAGGACCCGTCTCATTCGGGTTATGTGATGCTCCAGAATTGCAGGATCAGCCATGGTGTTTGATAACAGAATGCTGCCTTGTAAAAGCGAGATAAATACCTGCGCCTCTTCAGCTGGATTTCCCTCTCCCATCAAATCGTATTGTTGCTTTACCCACGCTATTTGCCTATTGAGCAGCTTAGCGATTTTTTTGGTGAGTAAAGAGTCTACTTTATTAACTCAAGTTTCGGAGTTCAAATTCAGCATAATCAAGTAAAAGCGCATGCTACTTAAACTCCATTTTCAATGTAAACGCATCAAGCTGAAGCGCCTGGACAAAGAATTCATCGATGCGATTTTCGATCGCCGTCATTATTGA
>JAJFJN010000033.1 GCA_021773975.1 Gammaproteobacteria bacterium
CACACGGATGTGCCATCTATAATTATATACAGCAATGCCTGCATGTAGTTTTGTAACAAATATCACTGAAATAGCATCATACATTCCCATACCAACGTAAGCTAATACCCTCGCACTAAACTCACATTACACCCGCCTCGATAGACCTTAAGCTACCGTGATGAGTCAACAGAATCTAGCCATGGCTCGGTGTAAATCCATATAAGCAATTTACCTACGTGGCTAAAGTAAATGCCAATAGACGACACCTATCAATACCGGTAAATTTAAGTCTCCAAGGAATTGGAAAAGGGGAGAGATAAGCTTTTCACAAGGATAAGTGACTACTCAGAAGGATTCTGAAACCTTGCCCGCTGGCACACGGATGTGCCTCCATAATTACATACCGCTACACCTGCACGTAGTTTTGTAACAGATATGAACTAAAACAGCATCACACCATATCCCATATCAACGTAAGCTAAGACCCTCGCACTGCACTCACATTACACCCACCCACGATAGACCTTAAGCTACCGTGATGAGCCAACAAAATTTAGTCATGGCTTGATGAAAATCCATATAAGCAATTTACCTACGTGGCTAAAGTAAATGCCAATAGACGACACCCTTCAATACCGGTAAATTTAAGTCTCCAAGGAACAGGGAAAGAGAGCGTCAGGTTTTCACAAGGATAAGTAACTATTCAGAAGGATTCTGAAACCTTGCCCGCTGGCACAAGGATGTGCCATCTGTATTTATATACAGTAACGTCTGCACGTAGTTTTGTAACAGATATGAACTGTAGCAGCATCACACCATACCTCATATCAACGCAAGCTAAGACCCTCGCACTGCACTCATATCACACCCGCCCACGATAGACCTTAAGATACCGGATGAGCCAACAAAATTTATTCATGATCCGGTGAACATCCATATAAGCAATTTACCTATGTGGCTAAAGTAAATGCCAATAGACGATATCCATCAATACCGGTAAATTTAAGCCTCCAAGGAATCGGGAAAAGGGAGAGTCAAGTTTTTCACAAGGATAAGTAACTATTCAGAAGGATTCTGAAACCTTGCCCGCTGGCACATGGATGTGCCTTCCATAATCACATGCAGCAACGCCTGCACGTAGTTTTTTGTAACAGATATGAACTTAAACAGAATCACACCATGGCCCCATACCAACGCATGGTGCGCCTGGGGTTCTGATAGTCATGATAGAAGGCCGTCTCAGAGAGACTCTAGTTTGGTTTTTAATTACACAACATACGCATCGATATTTAGCACCACTTTTCACTTAAATATCAAAAGGCCTTTTTATTATGTCCATAGCTAATGCAAAAAACAGAGGTAATAGCCAGGCACCATACTCAGCATGGGGTAAAAATATAGTCCCCATCACCCCCTCTGCAATCCCATCATTAAAGCGGTCAGAAGCCGCAGCACAAGAGAATATTCAGCGTTCAGCGATACCCAGCGAAGAGCTTGTCATACTGAAAAAATTAATGGCAACGCCTCCTGGCACCTGGTTTGAATACAAAATCAATGGATACAAAAAAAAACGCTGCATAAAATTCTCCTGGTACAGCCCAATAACCAGGAGCTACATATTCGTTGGCCCAAATGGCATTCAAATCGTCAGTCTGCCTGAGCACACGCTTACACATGATCTATATGTTGGAAACGCCAGGATCCTGGAACATAGCAGAAGCCCGATTATCCATCGGCTCCTCAATACAATTTGCAGCAAATTAAAACAAGCTACTGGCTTAGTCAGCACCACGAAAACTCAACACCAAAACCCAAAGCACTCTACCCAAACAGGGGCTAGCACCACAAAATGAATACGACTTTAAAGAGACTGACAGCAATGGAAGACCGTCATAATAAACGCCTACCTGCCACTATTGATGTGATGGTATGTGATAAACAGCAACTTCCAGCAATTCATTTTAAAACCGACAACGCAGGGATAGGAGGCATATTCATCAAAACAGCCTCTGAGATGTATAAAATAGGCACGCTACTGGATGTTTTATTTGAAATAGAGTGGCGCGACCGCTATAAAACACCTTGGCGTTATCGCCTCCCTGCAAGGGTGGTTCATAGCTCTAAAGAGGGTATTGGGTTGACATTTCTGGAGGCATCGATCGAAACCACGCTAGCTTGGCAGCAAATATTATATCGGAACAGTCAATTTCCGCATGTTACTACATTGGGGTGACACGACCATCCGCTACACCGATTGACATTACGATAACTCATACGAAAAGAGACTCTTTACCAGAAGGCCATCATGGCATATCTAATAGTTGAACCGCTCCTTAAGGCGACTCTACCAACGGTACTTAATAGTAGCCTCATCTGCTTTTACACTTATGTCATTAAAGAGTATTAAAGAGTAGTCTTGCTATTCTTGTATCCACAGGCCTCCAATACATGCCTAAGCCGCCATCCAAAAAGGCACCGAAGCGCAGCACGCCAAAAGCCGCTCCCATTCAGCCTGGTGAAGCAGATCAGGACAGCTGCTTTCCTATCGTCGGCATCGGTGCCTCAGCTGGCGGGCTGGAGGCCTGTAGCGATTTTTTTGCACATCTCCCCACAGATACCGGCATGGCCTTTGTACTGGTGCAGCACCTGGATCCCCATCATAAAAGCATGCTGAGTGAGCTACTCTCACGCACCAGCAGCCTGCCCATTCACGAAGTAATCGATGGAATGACAGTTGAGCCAGACCATGTCTACATCATCCCCCCCAACACCGAGCTGGGCATTCTGCACCGGGTGCTACAGTTATTACCCCGTAACAAATCAGCCTCCCCCCCTCTTCCCATAGACGCTTTCATGCAGTCACTGGCAGATGATCAGGGCAGCATGGCAATCGGCGTAATTATGTCTGGCGGGGCCTCAGATGGCACGCTGGGTCTCAAATACATTAAGGCTGCAGGTGGCATTACCTTCGCCCAGAATGAGGAATCGGCCAAATATAACAGCATGCCACACAGTGCTATTGCCGCCGGTTGCATTGATTTTATCTTGCCACCTGCAGAGATCGCCAACGCATTAAACCAAATCTCACGCCAGCCACGGATACTGAAACGCATGGTCGTCATGGCAGGTTCTGAGCTGCCTGATGAACGCTCTGATGAACTCAATAAGATACATATGCTGTTGCGCAGTCGTACTGGCAATGACTTTACCCACTATAAGCAAAGCACCATTGTCCGTCGCATTCAGCGCCGCATGGTGCTGCACAAGCTAGAACGACTCAAAGACTACTTGCGCTATCTACGCGAGCATCCACCTGAACTGGACGAGCTGTTTCAGGATATTCTAATCAATGTCACCGGCTTTTTTCGTGACCCAGAAGTTTTCGATACGCTGAAACAAGAAGTACTTCCTTCTATCATTAAAAACAGCAAGGATGAAATCATCCGCATCTGGGTAACCGGTTGCTCCACAGGTGAAGAGGCCTACTCCATCACCATGACGCTGCTTGAGTTTCTCGGAGACAACGCAACCGGTACACCGATACAGATCTTTGCCAGTGATATCGATGCCAAAGCCATCGACAAAGCACGTGTCGGCATCTACCCGGAAGGCATCAAGGCCGATGTTTCAGCAGCACGCCTAAAGCGTTTTTTCACCAAAGTGCCAGCCGGATATCAAATCAGCAAATCAATTCGTGATCTCTGCCTATTTGCGGTACAGAGTGTCACCAAAGACCCACCATTCTCACGCATGGATCTGATCTGCTGCCGCAACCTACTGATCTATCTCAGCCCCATCCTGCAAAAAAAGGTGTTGCAGATATTTCACTACAGCCTCAATCCGCAAGGTTATCTGCTACTGGGCACATCAGAATCCACCTCGGGTTCTCCCGAGCTGTTTTCGATAATGGACAGTAAACACAAAATCTACAGCAAAAAGTCTGCCGCTAGCCTGCGTCGCTATGAATTCAGCACCACCCCCTCATACGCTACAGCCTACCTGCCTGAAGAGGTCGTGCCACAAAAAATCCACACCCTTGCAGAGATCGTACGGCAAGCCGAGACAATTATCCTCAACGAATATGCCCCAGCAGCGGTCATCACTAATCAGGCGCTGGATATTCTTCATTTTCGCGGCCATACAGGACCCTACATCGAACCTGCCCAAGGATGCGCCAGCCTTAATCTGATGAAGATGGCACGCCCCGACCTATTAATGGAGCTGCGCAGCGCAGTACGCCAGGCACTAAAAGAGAACACCCGGGTACGGCGTGAGAATGTGCGGATAAAGGCCCCTCAGGAGGAGCGTCATATTCACCTACAGGTCTTCCCACTCCACGAGACAAGCATCAATGAGCGCGCTGCACTGATCCTGTTTGAAGAGGCCGCCACACAATTGCCTTCCAGTAGCGCCTCTCAAACAAGCAAGCCCAAAGCTAGCGGCAGCAAGGCCATAATAGATGACAAAGATCGGCGCATTGAAGAGCTGGAACTCGAGCTGACAGCCACACGAGGGTATTTGCAGAGCATCATAGAAGATCAGGAGACCACCAACGAAGAGCTACAATCAGCCAATGAAGAGATCCAATCTGCCAACGAAGAGCTGCAATCCACCAACGAAGAGCTGGTGACTGCCAAAGAGGAGCTACAATCCACCAACGAAGAGCTGGTCACCGTCAACGAAGAGCTAGATGGACGCAACATAGAGCTATCTCAACTCAATGGCGACCTCAACAACCTGCTTAATAGCGTGCAGCTGCCCATCATCATGTTGCAAGAAGATCTGACGATTCGCCACTTTACGCCAAGGGCAACCCAGCTGTTCAATCTCATTCATAGTGATATTGGTCGCCCCATAACTGACATCAAGGCCAACATCACCATCACCCATATGGAGGAACGCCTGCTCCAGGTGATGGACAAGATCACACTTGAGACCCTGGAGGTACGTGACAACCTCGGCAACTGGTACAACCTCTGCATACGCCCCTATAAGACCCTGGACAACCGCATCACGGGCATTGTGATGGTGTTTATGAATATCAGCAGTGAGCAGGAGCGCCGCCTGGCTGCCGTGGTGCGTGATGCCAACGATGCCATCACCCTGCAAAACTTTAACGGCGACATTCTCGCCTGGAACCGCAAGGCAGAAAAGGTCTTTGGCTATACCGAAAGCGAGGCGCTCACGACGAATGTCCGCAGCCTGATTCCAGAATCCGCAAGGCTTAAGGAGGAGAACATGATCGCCGCACTGCGGCGTGGTGAAGCAGTTACACCCATTGAGACCGTGCGCATGGCCAAAAACGGCCAGCCAATCAAGATCCTGCTCACCTGCACTGCACTCAATGATGCGCAGGGTAAACCTTATGCCATCACAACCACGGAGCAGTTAATCGAACCTTAAGGGAAAAAATATGGAGATGATAGGTGAGTAAAGCACTGCAACCACCTGCTGCAGATAGACACGACAATTATAAACGGCTCAGCAAGCGTGTGCTGGATCAGTGCCTCAACACCCTGCTGGCTGAACCACCCACCTCAGCCCAGGCGACTGAGTTGCAACAACTGCTGCATGAGTTGCATGTGCATCAGATTGAACTGGAGATTCAAAACCGGGCATTGAGCGAGACCCAGATAGAGCTGGAAGAGGCGTACGATCGTTACGCCGATCTCTACGACTTCGCCCCGGTTGGCTACCTGACACTCACAGCCAAGGGCGCCATCCTCGAAATCAACCTGCGTGGCGCCACCCTGCTGGGCCGTGAACGTACGCGCCTCACCAACATGCCACTTGCACCATTAGTGGCACCCGCTGAGAGGCGTACCCTGTTCCAACACCTGGCACAGGTGTTTCAAGCAACAGACAAGGTAGTGCATGAGCTCATGCTCAAACCCATTGGCGGAATATCCAGAGCAGTACGCATTGAAAGCGTTGCCATGCTGGATCGTGACGGCACCGCCAAATACTGCCACAGCGCATTAATCGACATTACCGAACAGAAACAGGCCACTTCGGCACTGCGTGCTGAACATGCCCAAACACAATGTTATCTCGATACTGTTGAAACCATCATCGTAGTCCTGGGTGTAGAGGGCCAAATCACATCAATCAACCGCAAGGGGTGTGAACTGTTCGGTTTCAGCGAAGCAGAACTAGTTGGTAAAAACTGGTTTAGCTTCTGCTTAGCACCTTCAGAAGATGCAAAAAGCCACTTTGCCATCTTTGAGGCCGTCATGGCGGGCCGACAAGAGTATATAAAATATAATGAATGCTACGTTATAGACCGCTCCCAAAAAGAGCATTTAATCGCCTGGCACAACAATTGTCTCCACGATTCTAAGGGCAACATCACAGGCGCACTGAGGGCCGGTGAAGATATCACTGAGCGCAAGCAAAGCGAATCATTATTGGAAGGGCAGCGCATGGCACTTGAGCTAATGGCACAGGGCGCTTCTCTAGACAAGGTATTAGACAGTCTGGCATTAACAGCAGAAACATTAACCCAAAACATACGCTGTTCGGTGATGCTGCTGGATGAAGAACAAAGCTGCCTGCACCTTGGAGCGGCCCCCAACCTACCAAATCATTGTCTGGATAGCACTCACAGAGGAGCGTTTAAGATTGACGATGTCGCCTGTGGCGAAGCCGCACAGACGGGCGAGCGAGTAATCATAGCAGACATTCAGAACCATTCACCTTGTAAAGCCTGCTACAAAACAGCAAATAAAGCCGGACTCCACGCCTGCTGGGCAGAACCCATCAGCTCATCCAGTGGTCAAGTGCTTGGCCTTTTTATCTCCCATCACCACAAGAAATGGGCACCAACACCAACAGAGTTTGAATTAACTAAAGGGCTGGCACGCATTGCCGGCATTGCCATTGAACGCAGGCAAAGCAAGACACTGGCCGAGCAACACCAAACTGACCTTATTCATATGGCTCGCATTAACATTATGGGTGAGATGGCTACTGGCCTGGCACATGAATTGAACCAACCACTAGCGGCCATCACCACCTATACCGGAGCCGCCATAAGAATGCAGCGTGCGGGTATTCAACAGCCGGACAAACTGACTGAAGCACTGCAAGGCGCACACGACCAGGCCATGCGTGCCAGTGAGATCATCCGCCATACCCGTCAGCTAGTTCAAAAGCGTGCTCCACAGAAAACAAAGAGGGATCTGAACAAGCTGATCAAACAGGTGATTGAATTCATTAAATTTGAAGCAAATGCGAAGGGCATCAAATTCAAACTCAAGTTAAGTCAAAATCTGCCCCTGGTAACCATTGATAGCATTCAGATTGAACAGGTGCTGCTAAACCTGTTGCGTAACGCTATTGACGCCACGACACTCACTAAGCGCAAGCCACAAACAATAACTATTCAAACTGGCTTAAACAGTAAAAAATGGGCGCAGATCAGTGTGGCCGATACAGGCTGTGGCATGAGTGAGAAAACGCTATCACATATCTTCAAACCCTTTTCAACCACCAAGGGCTCAGCAGGCTTAGGCATGGGGCTATCCATTTGCCGCTCTATCATGGAACAACATGGCGGACATTTATGGGCTGAGTCCGAGCCAGATCAAGGGTCATGCTTTTTCCTGACCTTGCCCACTTAACCACCGAATATAATAGGAGGCCGCATGGAAGCCACACTATTCGTTGTTGATGATGACCAGGCGGTTCGTAGCGCACTTAAGCTGCTATTTGAGGCTGAAGGGGTGGTTGTGGAAACCTATGCCTCAGCCGAGGCCTTTCTTAATGCCTACAAAGCAGACCGCCCAGGCTGCCTGCTGCTGGATATTCGCATGCCGGGTATGAGCGGGCTGGAGCTACAGCAAGCCCTCGCATCCCGACAATTGCGTATACCCATCATCTTTATCACCGGCCATGGCGATATCTCCTTATCGGTGCAGGCCATTAAGGCTGGCGCACTTGATTTCATCGAAAAACCATTTAACGACGAGCTATTGGTGAATCGTGTGCAGGGCGCCATGGCCTATGATCTACGCTGTCGCCAGAAGGCTAAAGAGAGAGAGGCTGCCCTGCTGTTAGGCGATGAGCGAGCACAAGAGACACTGCACTCCATTGGTGATGCCATCATCACCACCAGCATCAGCGGCACCGTGGAATATCTCAACCCCATTGCAGCACAACTAACCGGTTGGACCGCCTATGAGGCGTATGGCCGACCTCTTGAGCAGGTATTCAACATCATCAATGAACAGAGCAGCGAACCCATTGATCTTGCACTGGATGACTGTATAAAACAGGGCAGCCCCATCAGATTAGAGGGCGATACGCTGTTGGTCAGCCGGAATGGCAAGCCGTTTGCAATAGAGGACTCGGCAGCGCCCATCCTCAACAGTCATGGGGAACCATTGGGTATCGTGGTTATATTTAAGGATGTCACTGAACAGCGGCAAAAAACCAAAGATTTGACTCATCATGCCACCCACGACCCATTGACCGGGCTGGTCAATCGACGCGAATTTGAGCGCCGCCTGGAGCGCGCTATAACGGCTAGCAAAACCAATACAACTCAGCACATACTCTGTTATATCGATCTGGATAATTTCAAAACCGTGAATGATACAGCGGGCCATGCCGCGGGTGATGAACTGCTGCAGCAGGTAGTCACCCTATTCATGGGCAAGATACGCGAGCGGGATACCCTGGCCCGGCTGGGTGGTGATGAATTTGCCCTGTTGCTGGATAACTGCCCACTGCAGAAGGCCTATGAAATTGCCTCTGAGCTGGTGGCTGAGATCAAGGATTACCAATTTCTCTGGCAGGATAAGCCCTTTCAGATTGGTGCCAGCATCGGCTTGGCCGCCATAGACAAAGCCACTGAGAGCGGGGCCTATGTTATAGACCAGGCTGATAGCGCCTGCTATATAGCCAAACAACAAGGCGGCAACCGGGTAGAGGTCTATCAGGAAGGAGTGGAGTCATTGGTACAACACCACGGCGAGATTATGCACGCCGCCACGCTCTCCAGTGCCTTGGAGCAGGATCGCCTGCTTCTCTACAAGCAACCCATCATCTCACTCTTACCCGATCATAAGGCAATAACCCGCCATGAGCTCCTGGTCAGGCTAGTGGACACAAAGGGCAATATCGTATTACCGGGGGCCTTTATCCCCGTCGCAGAACGTCATGGCCTAATGGCGGCTATCGACCGCTGGGTCATTCGCACCGCATTTCAACATTACAACACGCTATTTGCGCAAACCAACACCGCCGGAATTGCGATAAACCTATCAGCCAATTCACTCAACGACGACTCACTGCCAGAATTTATACGCCAGCAGTTTGCTGAATCGGCACTGCCCAGGGATCAGGTCTGCTTTGAGGTCACCGAAACTACCGTGCTACAAAACCTCAAGCAGGCCTCTCTTTTTGCTGAAACCATGAAGAATGAAGGCTGCCGCTTTACGCTGGATAGATTTGGCAGCGGTATATCCTCTTTCAACTACCTTAAAAAAATACCCGTGGATTACATTAAAATTGAGGGCAGCTTTGTCTGCGGCATGTTACACAACCCCGTCGACCACGCCATGGTGGAGGCAATCAATCACATCGGCCACAGCATGGGCATACACACTATCGCAGAATGGGCGGAGAGTGAGGCTGTCATCCAGCGTTTAACCGAGCTAGGGGTAGACTATGCACAAGGCCATGCGCTAAGCTCACCTTGTCCCATGCTGGGCAGCTATGCCTAAAGGGGTATTAAGAATTGCTTTTACAAGCCTAATGAAACGCTTTTTTACTGATTCACTCTACCTATAGATAGGTACAAAGGAGAGCGCAAAACAATGCAAAAGGAATTGACGGACCAGCGTCGCTAAAAACTATAAAAAAAGCATTTCTGACAGGGCACCCATTAAAACTATAAGCAGGAACAAAGCGTGCAATCAGATGCAATTATCCATGTCGTCGATGACGATGCGGCAATACGCCAATCTTTGGCACTGTTAATGCGGTCGGTAGAGATCAACGTAGAGTGCTATGCCTCTGCAAAGGCATTTCTTGATCTCTTTGATGCAACCAAACCCGGTTGCCTGTTACTGGATGTCCGCATGCCGGAGATGAGTGGCATGGAACTCCAGCAGGAACTCAAACGGCAAAACATCCAGATCCCGGTGATCATTCTCACCGGCCATGCCGATGTAGCACTGGCTGTTCGCGCCATGAAGGCCGGTGCCATGGACGTTATCGAAAAGCCATTTCATGATCAAGATCTACTCGACAGTGTGACCAGGGCAGTTGCAAAGAGCCACGAGATTCTACACATGCAGCAAAAGCAAGCCACATTTCGTGAGCGAGCCGGCAGGCTTTCGTCCAGGGAGCTGGAGGTCATGAAGATGTATATTGATGGCAAGTGTGGCAAGGCCATTGCCTCAGATCTCAACATCAGCCCAAAGACGGTGAATGTTCACCGAAGCCATATATTAGAAAAAATGCAAGTCAGGTCAATGATTGAACTTGTACATTTGGCCACACCAGACAACACATAAAGCATTGCCGTTGAAGCTGTAAAGTAGCGCTTGGCTAAGTTTTAACCGCCATGGCCACGGTATACACCTTCCCTTGCTTTACCTTTGTGTAATTACCGAACACCTCTTTAAATGCCCTGCTGACAAATTTACGCAACCCAGAAATTGTCACCACATAGATTCGCCCACCTGGATTGAGGCGCGCCAACGCATCATAAAAATAGAGGTAATAAAGTTCTTTGCCCGTCTTGGCCGGCAGGTTCGACACAATCAGATCAAAACGCCGATCACCCACCTGATTAAAACCATTACTTAAAAACACCTCTGTATTATCCAGCTTATTCAGCCGAGCATTTGTCTGGCTGTACTCTATCGCTACAAAATCCTTGTCCACCAACAAATGCTCTCCTTTGGGTGCCAGTTTTGCCATGGTTAAGCCCAATACCCCATAACCACAACCCAAATCTATGGTGTCATCATCTTCGTTGATTTCCATTAAATCCAACAGCAGCCGGCTGCCTTCATCCACACCCTTAGGTGAAAATAGCCCCCAGGTCGTTTTGAATTTCAGATCCTGGCCACAGATCTTTTCAGAAAAGACAATATCTTCCCGCAACTGATTCAGATATTCTTGTGTTGCAGGGGGTAAACTTTTATTCATTTATTCAATACCACCTCTATAATTAATCTAAATGGATTGTGACAGAATTAGATTAAAAATCCCGTAAAATTCCGAAACAACAACCAGAATATACTTTTCTGTCACCCTGAAACAGGCAACACGCCAAATACAACAAAAATTAGGAGTCCACCCAACAGTGGCTGAAGACAAAATAGCACTCAAACAATGGGTCAGTGATATCACATCACAAGATTTACCCGTGCTTGGGCATACAACACGGACTGTTCTCAATCTGTCAAAGGATGACAATTCAACGATTTCAGATCTGACTCAGGTTATCCTTCAAGACCCCTCAATGACGGCTCGCATATTGACACTCGTCAATGCGGTCTTCTATAACCCTCGTGGCAATTCAATCAGCACCATCAGTCGGGCTATCATCCTCTTAGGGCTGGAGGCAGTATGTAACATCTGCCTCACAATCAAGCTCATTGATACCCTGGTTAAGAAAAGCAATCAAATCCGATTAACCAAGGAGATGGGACTCTCCATTCACGCGGCAGTGCAGGCACGTAATATTGCAAAAGAGCGGGGCGACAAAGAGCCAGAAGAGGTTTTTATCGCTGCACTACTCATGCAAATCGGCAATATGGCTTTTTGGTGTTGTGATAATGAACTGACCGACAAACTAGACAAAGCCCTTAATGCATCCAACAAACCGGTAGCGCAAACCGAAAAAGAGGTGCTCGGATTTTCACTGCATGAGCTAACCAGGTCGCTCGCCAAAGAGTGGGGACTGGGTCAGATGCTACAAGACGCACTGGATAACAAGGTCAGTGCGGGTGCAAGAATTCAAAATGTCATTCTTGGCAATCAGCTAGCCAAAGCAGCGGATAAGGATTGGGAAAGTGATGAGGTACAAGTTATTACTGAAAAGGTCGCATCCCTGGTTGGGCAACCTGTCGAGACAATCACAGCTGTCTTACATGAGAGCGCCAAAGATGCCGCAATGATTGCCTGCACCTATGGCGCAGCAAATGCAGCCAAGGATATCCCGCTTCCTCCTGAGCTTAAAAACAAGGTACAGTTAATTGAAGAGTTCAAGCCAGATAAACCCAGCTTTCCAGAAGCAGACTCCAAACTCCAAGTAAACATTCTTAATGATATCAAAGCGCTAATCAAAGAAAACCCGACTTTCAGTGGGCTACTGGAGATGGTATTGGAGGGCATCTACCGGGGAACCGGCATGGATCGTACGCTATTTGCCCTCATGTCACCTGACCACAAATCATTGAAAGCAAAATATGCATTAGGGACACAGCGGCAGCCTTTTACCGAAAAATTTCAATTCAACCTAAGCAAGTTAAGCCCTAATATTTTTCTCTACGCTATGGCCAAAAAAGAGTGTTTCTGGGGCAAAGCCGATAAACAGCACCCCCTGGCTCAACTGATTACACCCGATATAAAAAACAGCTTAGGCAAAGGTGATTTTCTTGTCTCTCCGCTTATTATTGGTAATAAATCAATCGGCATCATCTATGCTGATCGCATACCTAGCAAACGTGAGATTACCGAAGATTGCATGAGTAATTTTAAGCTTTTCTGCACCCAAGCAAATATGGGACTGACGGCTATATCCAAGCAGAAAGCCAAGTAGTTAACCCGCACCCACTGACGCAAGTAACCCCCTAAAACGGGGCCAGTCGAAGACCAAACCAGGGTCTGTTTTACGCCCAGGGGCAATATCCCTATGGCCAACAATTCGCTCCGGCGTGATTGTTGGGTAGTGCTGAATGATTTGATTCACAACCTGCGCAAGCAGTTGATACTGGACATCGGTATAGGCCACATCATCGGCCCCCTCCAGTTCAATACCAATAGAGAAATCATTGCAACTGCTACAGCCTTGAAATTCTGACTGCCCTGCATGCCAGGCTCGTTTTGATAGCGGAACGTATTGAACCAGCTCACCATTACGCCGAATCAGCAGGTGGGCAGCAACGCGTAGTTCACAGATGTTCTGAAAATAGGGGTCAGCATTCGGATCCAGCTGATTGAGAAATAGATCATCAATCCATGAGCCACCAAACTGACCCGGCGGGAGACTGATGTTATGAATCACCAGCAGATCAATACTCATCCCTAATGGCCGTTCATCATGATTAGGCGAGGGACACTGGCGAGCCTCATTTAAAACCCCTTGACCTATTATCTCCATACTTTTCCCAACAGGTATATGAGCTACTTACACAAAACCTTATTGACTACACATCCCTTTTATAACCATATCCGTGTAGCTAACTACCCCAATAGCCTCTCCCTTCTCCGTTACCAAAGCGCGGCTAATTCTAAAACGGGCAAAAAGACGTGCGCAGTAACGAATATCCATCTCAGGTTTAATCTCAATCACGGGCTTTGACATGATTTCGTAGATATTGACTCGCTCTGGTGCCTTATCTTCAGCCAGTACCTGACGCGCAATATCTGAAAGCATCACCATACCGAACTCATCATCTTTATTTCGTTTATCCACCACCAACGCCATGGTCTCTACATCCAGCATGGTCTTTAGTGCCTCTGCCACCGTGCTCATGCCATCAACCATTCTAAAGTTGGTTTTCATGACATCACGAACACGTACAATAGCCTGTTTGCTCATAGCTCATCCTCTATTTTACGGGAAAGTGCACGAATCTGGTGGCTCACACCCACAGCATCTTCCACATCGATCTGAAAGGCAATACCCGTACCTGGCTTCTCATCAAACTGACCAACCTCGGCAATGGTTTCCAAAATGTGGCGACTGAGATGCTCCTCAACCAACAATAGCGCCATATCCCGCTGACTCTCCAGATTTAAACCAAAGAAAGATTTGGACTTTTGAATGCCTTCTCCACGCGCCTGGTTGATCACCGTTGAGCCTGTTGCCCCTGCCTCACGAGCCGCATCCAAAACCTTGGTGGTTTCACTATCTTCAACAAGGGCAATAATAAGCTTGAAATGCATAACTACTTCTCCTGGGAACGCAATCGTTGTTTTTTGATACGGTTAGCCTGCCATTCACTTAACTGGGCATAAGCCATGACACTGATAATCGGACACAAACTGGCAAAAGCAATCAGACCAAATCCATCCAACAGTGGATTTCGACCTGGGATATTGGATGCCAAACCCAACCCCAAAGCGGTAACCAGTGGAACAGTGACCGTAGATGTGGTGACACCACCCGAGTCATAAGCCAGTGCAACAATGGTTTTGGGCGTGACCATTGTTTGCATCATCACCACAACATAACCAGCAATAATGTAATACTCTAGCGGTGTGCCACTTACAATACGATAGGTGCCTAATGCAATGCCCACAGAAACACCAATAGCCACCGCGACGCGCAATCCACGAATACCCACCGCGCCACCAGAGACCTGGTTGGCCATAATGGCTACCGCAATCAATGATGGTTCTGCAATGGTGGTCGAAAATCCAATGGCTGCAGCAAATAGATAGACCCAGACATAGTGATGCCAATCGGGTGTATAGGCATGTGATGCACTATCGATACCCAAAAATGCAGGCGCCGTCAGCTGCTCTGCCATCATTTTCCCCAGAGGGAACAGCGCCTGCTCCAATCCCTGAAGAAAAAAGGCAAGCCCGACAATGACAAAGGCAAAACCAATCAATAGTTGTTGCAGATTGGGGATACGCCGCCGCAGCACAAACAGCTGAAAGCCAAAAAGAATGGCCGCTATCGGCAGTACATCACGAATAGTGGCAATGAGGACGTCAAAAAAATCTAATATCCCAGCAATCACAACAACATCCCATACCCCATCACAAAGATCATAGGGGTTAGTGATGCAAAGGCCACCAGGCCAAAACCATCTGTCAGTGGATTTCGACCATGGATACTACTGGATAACCCAACACCCAATGCCGTAACCAGCGGCACGGTTATGGTTGACGTGGTTACACCACCAGAGTCATAGGCAATACCAATAATCTCAGGTGGCGCAAAGCCGGTCATAACCACCACACCCGCATAGCCACCGATGATAAGAAAATGCAGTGGCCAGCCTTTGATAATACGCAATACACCCACCAAAATAGCCACGCCAACAGAGAGCGCCACCGTCAACCGCAGTCCATTAGCATAATCAGCTATTGCCATCTCTGTGTTTTCAATCATATTACCTGCTGCTGCAACCTTAGCCGCCTCATCAGCAACCGCAATCAGCGCAGGTTCTGCAACTGTTGTTCCAAAGCCTAACGCAAAGGCAAACGCCAATAGCCAGAAGATGCTGCCTTTACGGGCAAAACCATGAGCCATGGTTTCACCAATCGGAAACAGGCCTGTTTTTAGCCCATAAACAAACAGGGTCAACCCAACCACTACCAGCATGGTTCCTACTAATAAATCAGCCAGATTAGGTATAGGCTGGCGCAACACCACCAGCTGAAAAAAGCCAATGACAATGATGATAGGCATCAAATCCTTGATGCTATCCATCAACGATGAACCGAGATGTAACAACAATTTTTTCACAATTCGTACACTATCAAATTCACCCTCATAGTTAGATGCTTATCTTATCAGTCAACGCACTGTGAGCAAGGTAAAAAACCCCAAATTAAAAGCCTGTAGCCATAGAGATATCCTATTATTCGGGCTAGAATCCTACTACTAATTTTACTTTTTAAAACAGCGATCATAAATCACAATACTTAACCGGATTTTTAATTACTTGACCTCTTTAAAGGTGATATAGAAATGAGCGACAGCACCAACCTCGAAGCAATTCAACATTCTGATATCTCAGCGGGCTTGACCGAGGAACAATGCCAGGTTTTAGCCGATATTATTGAAATTCATAACCTGGCTGATGGGGAGATCCTGATATCTGAAGGTCACACAGACAATCGCCTCTTTATGATAGATAAAGGCAGAATTGAGGTCACCCGAGGCACCCCGGGTGGTGACTGGGTCACACTAGCCATCCTTAAAGATGGCGATTTTGCCGGTGAGATGGGCTTTATTGATGGCTCTGTTCACTCTGCAACACTTCGTTCAATGGGCAAAGCCAGAGTGGTCAGTCTATCACGAGATGGTCTTGAATCACTCATCGACAGTCATCCACACCTGGTTTACAAGCTAATGCAGACCATCATTCGCGTGGTGCATAAACTTCTGACCAAAATGAATCAACAATATGTTGAGATGAACAACTACATTAACAAACAACATGGGCGCTACTAACAGATCCCACGTCGACCCTCTAAAAAACGGCACACAACAGTGCCGTTTTTTTGTATCGCCCTAAAGAGATGAGATATGCAACGAGCGTAAAATTGTTTATCTTATGTAAAAATACAGATCCCGCCCACACCCAACTGAATTAACGAGGAGTAGCCGATGCTACCACCCGCATCGATCATTCAAGAGCAGATAGCCTGCGCCCTGACAGAAGACATCGGCTCAGGCGACCAAACGGCTGCTCTTATTCCTTCAGCAGCGACCACGACGGCTCAAGTTATCTCTCGGGAGCATGCCGTACTTTCAGGCACGGCTTGGTTTAATGAAGTATTTCATCAACTAGATCCCAGCATAACAGTTGAGTGGCAGGCAGAAGATGGCGACAGCCTGCAACCCGAACAACGCCTTTGCACCCTCAGCGGTAATACCCGCGCCTTGCTCACTGGCGAGAGGACAGCACTCAACTACCTACAAACACTCTCTGGCACAGCAACACGGGCAAAACGTTATGCTGATGCCGTAGCTGGCACTGGGGTGCGCATTCTGGATACACGCAAGACACTGCCCGGCATGCGGCTCCAACAAAAATATGCGGTAACCTGCGGCGGTTGCCACAATCATCGTATTGGCCTTTATGATGCCATCCTGATTAAAGAGAACCATATCATGGCTGCGGGTTCCATCCGTGCTGCTGTTGAAACAGCACGTGACAATGCGCCTGCTCTAGAGATTGAGGTAGAAGTCGAAAACATGGATGAGTTAGCACAAGCACTAGCAGCAGGTGTGCAACGTGTATTGCTGGATAATTTTAACCCCCACCAACTGCGCGAGGCCGTTGCATTCAATCAGGGGCGAGCGCGACTGGAAGCCTCTGGCGGGATCAATCTGGACAGTATCCGCAGCATTGCAGAAACCGGCATCGATGACATCTCTGTCGGCGCACTAACCAAAGATTTGCAGGCGGTTGATCTCTCAATGCGTTTTGCTGATTAGCGCTTTCTTCTGATTGCTTTTTGCCATGCCAAACGAACCTGATCCGGCAACGTTGCCGGATCAAATGGTTTAGTAATTACATCAATCGCCCCAAGTGCCTTAAGTGATACCAGGTCTTCTGGGCGCGATCTCCCTGTCATAAATATAACCGGCACATTGGCCGTTACCGGTAAAGCTCGCAACCGTTCCAGCGTAGCGGGGCCATCCATCTCAGGCATCATCACATCCAGCAATAATAACTCTGGCTGAAAAGCATCAACCTGGTCCAACGCCTCCTGACCAGAAGTACAGGCCAGCACATCAAAACCACCAATTTTTTGTAACACCAAAATAGCAATCTGGCTAATTGATGGCTCATCATCAACATACAATATTCTTTTTAAATCAGGCATCAATCATCAAGCTCCAACGTTGTTTAGGATCAGCTTTAACTACGCAATTACGTCCACTTGCTTTTGCCTGATAAAGCGCTTCATCTGCACTTTGTGCAAGCAATTGAGGATTAGGGTATCCAGAGAATAGCGCAACACCTGCACTACGAAGAAGAGGTTGAGATAGCACCCGGCAAATTATTAAGATTTGTTGCAAGTTTGGCCCAAACATCAGCACCTGGTCTCGATTTGGCATTGATAATAGCCTTAAGCTCAATCTCAATTTCTCTTGCCTGCCCCCCTAATTGTGCATATCCAAAGCTGCCGCCAGAGCCGGCCAAACTATGCACCATCTGATGCAAAACATTAACTACATTCCAATCCCACTGTTCATCAAGACTTTTTCTATGGGCATTAATTGCTGCAATCTTTTCAGGCAAATCTTCTGTGTAACGATCACGTAACTCCTGTAACCGCAGCTGAAAATCATTATTGCTTTGCATGTTTTTATTCATGAAGATATTTCAACTCTAGCTAACTAAATGCAATATTTAGATCTTTATCTAAAGGCTATAACCGCCACCCTTTGCATCACATTTTGTAAGTATAGCGTGATACTTGGAACCATGAATGATAGCAAATGCAAGCAGCAATAAACTTATACAACACTGTGAAATCAATTGACTACTAGACACGCAACCAACAATCACATTTTTTTACAATCTATAAAAAACTGGAATATACCCAATGAATAATGCAAAATAATGTTTTTATACAATAAAAATAACACTAGCAATGAACCCTGCCCTAGAATCCCAGGCATTTACTTCAAGCATTACTTCAAAATATAGCGTTGCATTAGGACTCATTGCCATACTTTCATGCCTATCCTACTTCAGCCTCAGTTTTGCTATTAAAGAAGAAGGAAACAGCTCAACTATAATCAATCTCAGCGGTCGTCAGCGCATGCTCTCACAGCGCATTCTGCTTATTTCAAACAATCTTATAATCAGCAAACATACCGATGCATATGCTGCACAAAAAATAAAACTAAAAAACGCTACTCAATTAATGAAAGATGAGCACAACATACTCATTCATAATCATAAAAAACCAGGCATAACAGCGGCTCTCTCTTCTGAAATGAAGGCCATCTATTTCTCTGCCCCACATGAAATCAACAAACAAATTGATAACTTCCTAAGCCATGCCATAGCCTTTGCTAATACAGCCATTAATAAACAGAGTTATAGCAATCCTCATTATCAGGCACTCTCTATCTCCGCCCCCGGCATATTGAAATCTTTAAATGCTGCTGTAGCGCAATACGAAATTGAAAGTAAAAAGAAAATGACCCAAATCCTAACCATAGAAAGAGTGGTTTTGGGCGTTACACTGTTAGTTCTTTTGCTTGAAGCTCTTTTCATTTTTCGGCCCATGGTACATCAGCTTAGCAAAGAGGCTGCTGCATTAGTTAGCCGTATGAATAAATTTTTAGGTATCGCTTCATCCCTCGGTGAAGGCTTAATCGTGACCGATGTTAAAGGGATTATCCAGTTTGTTAATCCTGCAGCAGCTGAATGCCTGGGTTGGAACAAAAATGAACTGCTTAATAAAAAGCTGACTGAAACCATTGACGGCATCAATACTGAGCACAGCAATGATTGCTCTCCCGTCATTCAGGGGAGAATGCCAAAGCGGGTTGATGACACTATCTTTATAAAGAAAAATGGCAAGCCACACCACGTCGCTTACACTACAAACATATTTCAGGAGCCTGGAGAAACAACCCAGTTCATCATCACATTCCACGATATATCCCACCGCAAAAAACACGATAAACAGGTGCAACATTTCGCCTACCACGACTACCTTACAAACCTTCCTAATCGCCGCCTGTTTGCCGACCGTCTTAATATGGAGCTGGCTCATGCAAAAAGAGAGCAAAGCAACCTGGCGATCATGTTTCTTGATCTTGATGGATTTAAAGAGATAAACGACCGGTTTGGACATGATGCTGGGGATGAAATACTGCAAGAAACCGCCCGCCGAATTCAACTCATTCTTCGTGAAACAGACACCGTTGCACGCACGGGAGGCGATGAATTTATAGTGCTTTTGCCCAAGATAGAGCAACAAGCTGACGCGGCCATCATTGCGCAGAAAATAGTTACTGCTATAGCAAAACCTATAACCGCTGGAGGCGCTACTCACTCTGTCAGCACGAGCGCGGGTGTCAGCTTTTTCCCAACAGATGGTGACGATCACGACACGCTGGTAGCAAAAGCAGACTACGCCATGTACAGCATCAAAAAGAGGGGTAAAAACAACTTCATGTCATACGCAGAGCTTAAGCAACATAATAGCTGCCCTCAGTACGCCAATGCACGTAGCGCATAAACCTATTTAAGCATCACAACTTCCAGCCATGGTGTTGTACCAATTCACTCATAACATCTATGTGGCGAGGTGACTCATTAAGCGCCGGGATATAGTGGTACGACCTCCCTCCCGCCTTAAGAAAATAATCACGATTTTCAACCGCAATCTCTTCCAGCGTCTCCAAACAATCTGCAGCAAACCCAGGGCAGATAACATGCACGCTCTTCACCCCCTCTTTGCCCCAGGCTTTTAATGTCTTATCCGTATAGGGCTTGATCCACTCTTTACGCCCCATACGCGACTGAAAGCTGATTGCCCAACGATCATCAGCCAAACCTAATTCAGTCGCTAATAACGATGCTGTGGTACGACACTCCTCAGGATAGGGATCACCCCCATCAGCGTAATCCTGCGGGATGCCATGGAAGGAGATCAGCAGACGTTCGGGCTGTTCCCGTTGCTCCCAAGCCACACGCACCGACTCTGCCAGGGCACGAATATAGGCTGGATGATCCTGATAACGGTTGATAAACCTTAGCTCGGGGATACGCCGCCAGTTTTGCAGCTCGGCAGTCACCGCATCAAAAATAGAGGCCGTTGTTGCAGCGGAGTACTGCGGATAGAGCGGCAACACCAACAGCCGGTTTGCATTGGCCTGACGCAGCTGATCCAACCCAGCAGCAATAGACGGATTACCGTAGCGCATTGCCAATGCAACCTTAACCGGCTGATTCATCCGTTCAGCCAGTTGCTGTTGCAACGCCTCAGCCTGATGTTTTGACACCCGCATCAACGGTGAGCCCTCATCCGTCCACACCGAAGCATAGGCCTTAGCGGAGCGTTTGGGGCGTGTGCGCAAAATGATGCCATGCAGAATAAACCACCACAGCCAGCGCGGCGTTTCAACCACGCGCGTGTCATTTAAGAACTCGGCCAGATAACGGCGGACATCCTCAGTGGTAGGCGCATCCGGTGTTCCCAGATTTACCAATAGGATGCCGAGATGCTCAGGGATAGCTTGATCGATTACAGGATGATTTTGATAGGGCAGCATATTATTTAGGTTTTTTTCTATTGGCATTTATCTTATCCAAAAGCAATTTCTGGTCACACAAATTAACCAGCACAATCTCTCTATCACGCTTGAGCGTCAGTATTGCTTTATCCAGAAACAACCAGTGGGATGGCTTCACCGCAGTGATTTCATGAAATCTTATTGAGCTCTCATAATCCTGATTCGGCTTTGATAGGGTAAGCCCTTTGTCATCCAGAACAACATGTGCGCCACCAAATACCTTCAGCAATTTTTCCAGTTTGCGTTTATACCAATGCGCCAAACCAATCGGTATTATCGTAATCAGCAGCACCTGGTTGGGAACCGCATCATAGTACCAGGCCGCCATAGAACCCGCGATACTACCCAGCAACAAGAAGCTGATAAGGCCATCCACTCTTTGATACTTCGCTTTATTCCAAACTGACAACATATCTATTTACGCCCTTTATGCGCCATTTAACCACTTCAAATAATGGCTTCAGAGTTTAGCATTACGGTGTGCATAAGGTGGCAAAGTATCCAACCGCTGATCAACCAAGGCCCCACCCACAGTAAAGTGATAGAGACTCTGAAACTGCGTACCTTCAATACCCAGTGATGCATGGAATGCATCATCAAAGTAACAGCCGATCCCGGTACCCCGCACTCCGGCAGCCTCTGCTTCCAAGTAGAGCAGCTGCCCCAGCATGCCCGCCTCCCAGTAGAGTTGGCGATAAGCCCAAGCGCCTTGTTTCAAACCCGCATCAAAGGCTGCCAGCATGCCTAAACTGAAGGCGCTATCTGCCGCAATGGCCTGACGACAGGCGAGCTGTTCAGCGATCTCTCTGGTATCCGCATGCAGCAACCGGTAGAGCCGAAGATGCTCTGGACACCCCTCCACCCTGCCCCACTCAAAGGCCCCATTGGCCAACGCCGACCGAAGAGGCGCTTCAGCCTCATCACTACGAACAAAGAGATAAAGCCCCGAAGGCAATCCATCTACCCGGTGGATAAACAGCAGCAGATGAATGTGCGGAGACCAGGGCAGTAGATCCCAGGGTGGCACCGCTGGGCGTGGTCGCATCATATCCAGCATACGATAGAGCTGGCTGACAGAAACTGTCGTCTCACCATCAAAAGCCTGGGCGCTACGACGCTGGCGAATAAGTGTTGCAGCAGACAGTCGACAGCCACTCTGCTGAGGCACTGGCTGCGCTGGTGGTGGCAACCACGCTGTAGGAGGAGTGAGCGGTTTAAGGCAGGCCTCCGCCACCAGATCAATCTCCGGCCATTCACTGCTGTGATAAGGCGCTAATGGATTAGCTTGCCCCTGCCACGCGCCATCTGCTGCTGCCTGTAACAGCTCAGGCAATAACGCTGTTGAGTGAGCCGGTGTCGTATCCACCAACAGCATCAGGTCCGGATGCTCTCGCTCAGCCTGTGCAAAATCCTCTGTTCGATCCAATCCCAATACTCGGCTGATACTTTCATCATCCCAACCGTCCAGCAACCTCACCGACCATCCCAGCACAGCGGCAGCATAGCGAACCGCCGCCATGGCATGCCCACAATCCAGCTGACAATAGCGGAAAGCTCGCTCACCATACTTCCAGGCCTCACGCCAATGGATGGACGAGAGTCCTATCAGCAGCATATTCGAAGGGAGCGCATCACGGGTAAAGGCACAGCGCTGCTCCAGCAGATGATCCCGACTGAGGTAGTGATAGACCCCAGCACTCAGCGCTCCCACATTCGGCACAATGGCATAACCCTCGGTTGGATGAAGGTTGCCACTGGATGGGTTGCAACGTAGCGCCCAGCGCACATCGCCTGACTGCTTCCAGGCCGACAAGCCCAGCGATAACTCAAACAGTGCAGCGATACTCTCCAGCGAAAGTGGCTGCGGCGTGATGCTGTTTTGCTGATAGAGATCCCGATACGAAGGCTCCAACCCGTCAGCCACCAGTGGCAGTTCAACCCTGGGAGCACCCTCAAACCAACGGAAAGGTTCAGGCTGAGTAGCCCAATCCAACCGCCCTGGTCCAGCAGCAAAGCCATCCAGGCGATGTTTGCTGCGCTGATGATAACGCCTGACGGCTTCCAGCCGACTTTCCACCTGTTCGTTCACATCCCTCTCAGCGTTTTTAGCGGAGGTTGATTCAGTACAAATCGGGTGCCCAATGTTCCAGCAACACCCACTCCAATGGCACCAATCAACATGCCGCTCAACCAAAGCGCCGGCCCCGGCACGTAGACCAGATCAAAAACCTGTTTGGCGACCACCATCCCGATTGCGCCTGCGGTAATGGCACCCACCAATCCGGACAACAATCCCAACCCCGCATACTCCAGCACAATGCTGCTCATCAGCTGGCTACGCCGCCCACCTAATGTACGCAACACCGCCGCTTCATGAATACGGTCATCCAGTGTGGCGTGGATGGCAGCATACATCACCATCAAACCCGCCAGCACGGTAAAGATAAAGACATACTCCACCGCCATAATCACCTGCTCAATGATGCCACGCACCTGATCCAGAATGGTCGCCACATCCAAAACGGTGATATTAGGGAACTGCTGTACCATTCGATTCAGCACAGCATGCTGCGCCGCGGGCAGATAAAAGCCGGTGATGTAATTGACTGGATAACCGTCCAGCAGGCCCGGTGGTGCCATCACAAAGAAGTTGGCCTTAAAGCTCTCCCAATTAACCTGACGCAGATTGGTAATCTCTGCACTAAACCGCTGCCCGGCAACGTTATAGGTGAGACTATCCCCCACACCCAATCCCAGCTCCTTGGCCAGCCCCTGCTCTACCGAGAAGAAGGCTTTACCCCGATCCTCCGGTTGCCACCAACGACCGCTGGTTACTGTATTACCTGCCTGCACCTGTTCAGCCCAAGAGAGATTGAACTCACGTTTCACCAGGCGCTTGGCCCGATCCGTTTTAAAATCATCCGCTGTAACCGCTTTGCCGTTAACCTCCACCAGACGGGCACGCACCATCGGATAGAGCAGCGGCGGTTCCACCCCTTCTGAGCGCAGAAACTGCCGCACGCCATCCAATTGCTCAGGCTGGATATTGATCAGAAAACGGTTGGGGGCATCCGCTGGCAGGCGGTTCTCCCACTCGCTGAGTAGATCGGTTCGCACCACCGCCAACAACAGCAAGGCCATCAAGCCCACACCAAAACCGATCATCTGGATCAAACTGTGACCCGAGCGACGGGAGATATTCGTCACCCCAAAACGCCAGGCAGGCCCGCCTTTTTTCCGCAATGGCTTCAACAATAACAGCAAGCCACCCGAAACCAGGGCGAGCAACAGCACAACTAAAATCAGCCCGGCAATAATCGCAGCAGCCAGTTTTAGATCCTGCGCCTGGAACAGCACCAGCGCCACAAAGGCCAACATACCAATACCGTAGGCCGACAGTGCGCCGATCTGTAATCCCCCCAGATCCCTGCGCAACACCCGCAGAGTGGGGACATTCTTCAGTTGCAGGATAGGCGGCACCACAAAGCCCAACAGCGTCACCATGCCGGTGACCAACCCCAACACAACCGGCCAGAGGCTGGGGGCTGGCAGTTCAATTCCCGCCAGTGGTGCCAGAAAAATCATCAAGCCCCACTGAGCCAGATAGCCCACAGCAATGCCCACCACGCTGGCCAGCAGCCCCAGCACGATCATTTGCGTCAGATAGAGTCGGCTGATCACCGCCTGCTCCGCGCCAAGGCAGCGCATAATGGCGCAGCTGTCCAAATGCCGACTGATAAAACGGCGGGTTGCCATTGCCACAGCAGCACCCGCCAGCAGCACACTGACCAGCGCTGCCAATGCTAAAAAGTTTTCACCTCGTGTGAGTGCCGAGCGCACCTCTGGTCGCGCATCCTGCACATCATGCAGCGACTCTCCCGGTTTAAGCTTTGGCTCCCACTCCTGTCGAATCTGCCCAATAGCCCCTGCATCACCCGCCAACAGCAGCCGATAGACCACGCGACTGGCAGGCTGCACCAACCCTGTCGCGGGCAGGTCATCGGCATGCATCAGTAGCCGAGGGGCAATATTGAACAGCACACCCTCGGATTGGTCCGGTTCACTGGTAAGTACAGCAGCTACCTTTAAATTAATATTACCGACGGTGATCACATCACCCACATCCACACCCAAGATGGTCAGCAGACGGCTGCCACCCCAGATAGTACCGGCTACTGGGCCACCTGTGACTTCAGTATCAACAGCAAATAATTTAGGCGCGGTACGATTGTGACCCAATAGCGGATAACTGGAACTGGCCGCCTTCAGCGCTACCAGCTGGTTTTTCTCTCCAGCCAGCACCATAGTGGGAAACTCCACCGTCTTGGCACTGCGCAACCCCAGCTCAACGGCTCGGGCAACCCGCTCTTCTGCAATCCCACTCTCTGAGAGATAGACCAGATCACCACCCAGCAGATCATTGGCCTGCCCCGTCAATGCCTGATGGATACGACTGGTAAAAAAATTAACCGAAGTGACACTCGCTACGGCAATGACCAACGCCATCGCCAGCACCTTCAGCTCCCCTGCACGCCATTCACGATGGAGATGACGCATGGCGAGGCGAAAACCACTCATTGCAGTTCAGCCTTCAATTGCCCTTCATCCAGCTCCAGCTGCCGCTGACAGCGGGCCGCCAGATGTGGGTCATGCGTTACCAGCACCAGGGTTGTACCCTGCTCTGCATTGAGCTGGAACAGCAGATCAATTATCCGTTCACCCGTGCTGCGATCAAGGTTTCCGGTCGGTTCATCCGCAAACAACACCTGCGGATGCGGCGCAAAGGCACGGGCAATCGCCACCCGTTGCTGTTCACCGCCGGAGAGCTGCTTTGGGTAGTGACTGGCACGCGCTGTCAAACCCACCCGCTGCAAAACCCCTTCCGCCACCTGCTGGGCATCATGTCGTCCTGCCAGCTCCAGCGGCAACATCACATTCTCCAATGCCGTCAGATTGGGCAGCAGCTGGAAGGCCTGAAAGACAAACCCAACCTTCTCACCCCGCAGACGGGCACGGCCATCCTCATCCAGCGCAAATAGATCCTGCCCACCAATGGAAACCTGGCCTCCAGTGGGTTCATCCAGCCCTGCCAGCAACCCCAGCAGGGTTGATTTTCCCGACCCCGAGGCACCCACAATAGCAACCGTCTCACCCGCAGCTATACTGAGATTGACACCCTGTAGAAGCGTCAGCTCCCCTTCGGGACTCACTACGCGCTTGTGTAAGTTCTGCGTATTTACAACGATTTCCGATCTCATACAGGGATACCTAGATTTGGGTTATATTCAATATATGTAGAGCATACCAACTTCAGGCTCATACTCCAGCAACCAAGGTTAGGATTGTCACACCATGAAATGGTTCTATCGATTACTCATTATTGTCACACTGACCACTGCACCCGTCTTCGCAACCGCCAGCGAGACCATTCTGGTTCTGGGTGACAGCCTCAGCGCTGCCTTTGGGATAGAAAAAGAGCAGGGATGGGTCAGCTTGTTGCAGCAGCGATTAAATAAAAATGGTTACAGCCACAAAGTCACCAACGCCAGCATCAGCGGCGAGACCACAGCAGGTGGGCTTGCCCGGTTCAAGCCGCTATTGGAGCGACATCAACCCACCATCGTCATTATTGAATTGGGTGCCAACGATGGATTGCGCGGCCAGTCACTCAGGATCATGCAGCAGAACATCCAAAAAATCATCCAAAAGACCCGGCAACAGCAGGGCAAGGTTTTATTGGTGGGCATGCAGCTTCCCGCAAATTATGGCTTGGCTTATACCAGTCAGTTTCACCGCATCTATCAAAAGCTGTCACAGCAGAATGATATCCCACTGGTCCCCTTTCTGATGCAGGGCCTGGAAGACAACGCCAAGCACTTTCTACCCGACAGGCTGCACCCCACGGCAGCAGCGCAGCCTATTTTGCTATCGAATATCTGGAAGGAGCTTGAGCCGTTGCTCAAGCAGAGAGAGTAAATTATGCTCAGGCCTACTCCACACAGCGGTCATTGAGATACAAATGCTGATGGCCCTCGGCCGACAAGGCACCAAGTAATTTACAGTGGTAAACAGCGCCTTAAGCCGTAAGGCGCTACGCAAGAGAGTGTTAACAAAGCATGCGCATTGCGGTCGTTGTTTCCCTTAGCCCCCACGTCTTTTTTATAAATTCAGTTTAAGCAATTATTGTTTTAGTCTCTGTAGATACTCCACCAGCTCATGCACCAGTGTACTCGGATTATCAGTGTGAGCTGTCTGTGCCGCCTTCAAGGCTCGAACCGCATTGGCCTTGGCAAACTCAAGCTGCTCCAACCTCTGCTCAAATACCCCATGAAAGGCTTTTTCATACCCAGGCCAATAGCGCCTTAACTCCCTTAACACCATCGCGCCAACGCTTCTCATGCTGGCAGCGTGAAACGGTTGGTCAGTATAAGCGAAGTGCAGCAACAGCCAGTATTCAAAGCACGGCACAGAGGGAATCGCCACAAAAACCCCTTTAGGCCTTATACGCGCCAGTGTATCCAAGGCCCGCTGGTAATCTCCATGAGTATCTCTGTCAAACACACAAAAGACTTTTTCAAAGGGATCACCAGCATCCTTGGCCTTGCGCCAGATTTGCTGTGCAGCACTTACCACACACATAGGGCTGGAACCACACTTACCGGTGATCTTTACATTGGCACTATCGAGTTCGTAGTGATCTTTCAGCTCTCCGAAATAGTTGGGCTCACTCTTTTCACCCTCACAGACAACTAGGAGGCTGTCCGAGAATAGAAACCGTAGCGAGGGAAAGCCATTTTGAGTCAGATTTTTTGATCAAATGAGGCGAATATTGGGCATATTTAACGAATTTGATCGGAAAATCTGGCCGAAATGGCTTTTCCGCAGTA